>NZ_SACN01000002.1:309378-618756 GCF_004005865.1 Sphingomonas crocodyli | reverse complement strand
TCGCCCCAGCGAAGGCTGGGGCCTATGTCTCTCATCTCCACGGTGCCGTTTGCCACGGCAGAGATAGGCCCCAGCCTCCGCTGGGGCGACGGGAGAGACGCGGACGCGCGCCTGTATTGATGGTCGACCGCATCCGAAAGGATCGGTTGCCACGGCTTTGCGTTATCGGCTTGTCGACGACGCAAGAAGGATTGCCCCATATGCCGCCATACCGGACCTGGCTTGGTATTGCGGCTGGCCTGATCGCCCTCTCGGCATGCGGCCGGAGCGACGGCGGCGGCAACGCCACCACGCCGGATCAACTGTCGGACACGGCAACCGCACCATCCACCGCGCGCGACTATATCGCCCAGTTCATCACCGACGATCCCGACGCCTGCTTCCGCGAGGTCAGCCTTGAGCAGCCGAAGTTAACAGGCAAATCCGAAGCTCCCGCGATTTCCGGCGTTCCTACCCGCGTCGTCATCTTGATCGACGGATCGGGATCGATGGCCGCCCGGATCGGCGGGCGCACGAAGCTCGCTCTGGCTCGGGAGGCCGCGCTCGCCTTCATCGACGGACTGCCGCCCAGCACCGAAGCATCCCTGCTGGTCTTCGGGCAGCAGGGCGACAATCGCGAGACGGGCAAGGCACGCTCCTGCGCAGGCATCGACACCCTCGTTCCCCCCACGCAGGATCGCGCGGCGCTGCAATCCGCGGTCGGCCAACTCCGTGCTGTCGGCTGGACCCCGCTCGCCGCCGCTCTGTCGCGCGGTCAGGACTTGCTGAAGCGATCCGATGTCCGGGGCGAGCAGATCATCTACGTCGTGTCGGACGGGGAGGAGACCTGTGGCGGCGATCCGGTCGGCGTCGCAAGGCGCATCAATGGCGGCGCGACGCGGGCCATCGTCAACATCATCGGCTTCGGCCTGCCATCCCGCGAGGCGGCGGCGCTGCAGGCGGTCGCCTCGGCCGGCGGCGGCACCTTCGTCAATCTGCAGACCGAACAGGCGGTCGATCGGACGCTTGCAGCCGTACGCGAATCCAATCGTCATTCGGCGAATATGGTTCGGGCAAGCAATGCGGCGAGCGGCAATGCGGTGCGCTCGTCCGACGCCGCCAGCGACGCCGCGCTCTGCATCAGCAACATCGCCTCAAAGGAGTCGCTGCGTTTGAGCAACGATCTGTCGAGGCGCGGCACGGAGGGGCGGTATCCGTCATATGCGACGGAGGCGCTGAGGCTGATGCAGCAACGCCACGCCGATCTCCTCCAGCGCGAATCCGCCTTCAGCAAGCGGCTGATGCGCGACGACGAGAAGATGCGTGACGAGATCGATCGCGCCGAGGCGGCCGCGCGCTGATCAGGTCGGGCTCTTTCGAACGCGGCCAACTGCCAGCCTCACTCGCCCCATCCTCTCGAGAGGCAAGCCCGCAGCCCACATTACACCCGGACTTATCCAGAGATCATATGCGGGGCCTTCGCCAAACGCGGAACAGCAGGGCGAAGCCAAGGGCAAAACAACCCACCCCAATCCAGCCAGCGAAGAACGGCAGTTCGGCGACACAATGATCAAAACAGAATTCTGCAGGCGGCCGAACACCGAAAAATCGACTGAACTCCGACCAGTTCCCCATCACCGCAGCATAAATATAGGCGCGAACAATCGCTGCCTGGATGACCCAAGCAACTGCAGAAGCGACGAAAAGCAGGATCGCGCCTAGCAATCTTTTGTCTCTAGCCATGCCCTGCTCCGAGATTGCGGGCCTTGCATGACACTTGATATCGCGCCGATCAACCGACCGGCTATCCTCACCCCTCCCTCAACGCCCGCCGGAACAGCCATACGCGGATCGCGCTGGCGAGGTTGGGCAGGTCGTCCTGCTCGATCCGCTCGACGTCGATCCGCGCGACGAGGGCGTTGAGGGGAAGCCCCTCCTCCCCCGCTGCGCGGACCAGCGCGTCCCAGAAGATCGGTTCGAGCGTGATCGAGGTGGCGTGGCCCGCGATGCTGACCGATCGTTTCACCGGTCCAGACATCAGCGATCGACCATCAATACATGTGCTGGCCACCGTTGATCGACATGGTCGATCCGGTGATGAAGCCCGCATCCTCGCCGCACAGGAAGGTCACGCCGCGCGCGATCTCGTCGGCATGGCCAAGGCGGCCGACCGGCACCTTGGCGACGATCTTCGCCAGCACGTCCTGCGGGACGGCGGCGACCATGTCGGTGTCGATATAGCCCGGCGCGATCGCGTTGACGGTCACGCCCGCCTTGGCGCCTTCCTGCGCCAGCGCCTTGGTGAAGCCGTGGATGCCCGATTTGGCGGCGGCATAATTGACCTGGCCATACTGCCCCGCCTGCCCGTTCACCGAGCCCACATTGACGATCCGGCCCCAGCCGCGCGAACGCATGCCCAGGAACACGCCCTTGGCCATGTTGAAGCAACCACCCAGGTTAACGTCCATCACCTCTTTCCAATCCTGATAGGTCATTTTCAGGATGGTGCCGTCGCGCGTGATGCCGGCATTGTTGACCAGGATGTCGACCGGGCCGACTTCGGCCTCGATCTGTTCGATATTCGACTGGCAGGCATCGAAATCGCCGACATTCCACTTGCGGGCGATGATGCCGGTGCGATCGGTGAACTCCTGCGCCTTGGCGTCATTGCCGGCATAGTTGGCGACGACGGTGACACCCTTCTTCTGCAGGGCGAGGCTGATCGCCTCACCTATGCCACGAGTCCCGCCGGTAACGATTGCGACCCGTGCCATATTCACTCTCCCACAATGAGTTTCGAACCGAGCTTAAGAGGGCGCGAGCCAGCCATCAAGCTCACGAGTCAAGAGAATTTCGAACATTTCCAGACTGGCCGCCCCGTCATTGAGACAAGCCATGTAGGCGAAGTTTGTTCCACCCGCGGAAAGAAAAGTCTCGCGCCCGCGGATCGCGATTTCTTCCAGCGTTTCCAGACAGTCGGCGGAAAAACCCGGCGCGAACACCGCAACCTTCCGCATCCCCTGCCCCGGCAATGCTGCAAGGGTCGTATCGGTGGCCGGCTCTAGCCACTTGGCGCGTCCGAACCGTGACTGGAAGGTTACATTTAGCGGACGACCAAGGGCTTCACCCAACAGCCGTGCGGTCTCAAGGCATTGATCGGCATAGGGATCGCCCAGGGTTCGTGTCCGCTCCGGCATGCCGTGGAAGCTGGCGACCAGCATGTCGGGCACGAAATCGAGCGCGGCGAGGCTGTCCTCCACCGACGTCTTGAGCGCGGCGATATAGGCCGGGTCGGCATAATAAGGCGGCAGCGTGCGGATCGCGGGCTGCCAGCGCATCTCCCCCAGCGCCGCATAAGCCGCGTCCTGCACGCTCGCGGTCGTCGCCCCGCAATATTGGGGGTACAGCGGCGCGATCAGGATGCGATCGCACCCTTTCGCCTTCATCGCCGCCAGCCGATCGCCGATCGCGGGATTGCCATAGCGCATGGCGTAGTCGACCACCACGCGATCACCGAAATGCGCCGCGATCGCCGCCGTCTGCCGCTTCGTTATCGCGGCCAGCGGCGATCCCTCTTCGGTCCACACCTGTTGATAGGCGTGCGCCGATTTCTTCGGCCGGGTGTTCAGCACGATCCCGCGCAATATCGGCTGCCAGATGATCTGCGGGATCTCCACGACGCGCGGGTCCGACAGGAATTCGGCCAGATAGCGTTTCACCGCCGGCGCGGTCGGCGCGTCGGGGGTGCCGAGATTGACGAGCAGGAGGCCGATCATGCGCCCGTCACTCATGCATCTGCCAGACGCAGCGGCAGGTTGCGCAGGCGCTTGCCCGTCGCCGCGAAGATGGCATTGGCGATGGCGGGCGCGACCGGCGGCACCGCAATCTCGCCCGCGCCCCCCGCCGCATGCGGGGATTCGATCAGCTCGACCCGTATCTCGGGCGTATCGGTCAGCATCGGCAATCCCAGCCCGTCGAAATTTTGCGCCACGACCATCCCGTCATTGAGTTCGATCGGCATGCCGAACGCGTTGGACATGCCGAAGATGATCCCACCTTCGATCTGCTGCAGCACGATGTCCGGATGGATCACATGCCCGCAATCGACCGCGGCGCTGACGGTCAGCACCTTGACCATCTGATCGGCCGTCACCTCGACCTCGACCATCATCGCGACATGGCTGCCGAAGCAGCTATGGACCGCAATCCCCTGCCCGACGCCCGGCTGCCCGCCCTGCCAGCCGCCCAGCGCGGTCGCGGTCGTCAGGCAATGCGCCAGCCGGGGGGCGTTCGACAAAGCCGCCATGCGGAACGACAGCGGATCGAGCCCCGCCTGCAACGCCAGTTCGTCGGCAAAACTCTCATTGAAGAACGCCGTGTAGCTGTTGGCGACCGAACGCCACCAGCCCGTCCCCACCCCGGTCGTCGCGGCGGCATGGCTCACCGCCAGCGCGGGCGTCGCATAAGGCGGAGACGCACCTTCGACGGCGCCGCCCTCCGGCCCATGTTCGCCGGGCGCCTTCAGCTGCAATCGATCCTGCGCCTCGGCCTGGCTGGGCGGCGCGGCGATCGTAGCTTCCCACCCCGCAATCGTCCCGCCGGGGCCGATCCGCCCGCGCATCCGGCCCAGTGCAGGGGGCCGGAAGCGGCTGACGTGGATATCCTCGCGCCGGGGATAGACGAGCTGGACGGGCTTGCCCGCCTTCTTCGCGATGATCGCCGCCTCGCACGCCGCATCGACCTCGACCTTGCGGCCGAAGCCGCCGCCCAGCAGGGTCGGGTAAAGCGTCACCCGCGCCTCATCCATCCCCATCGTCTTGGCGACGGCGGCGCGGCAGATCCCCGCCGCCTGCGTCGGCACCCACACTTCCAGCCGATCGCCGGTGAAGCGCGCGGTCGCGGTCAGCGTCTCCATCGGCGCATGCGCGAGCATCGGCACCGAATAGGTCGCGGTCACGACATTGCTGCCGCCCAGCGCGCTTTCGATCTCGCCCTTCTCGACAAACGTCTTGGCGTTACCGCCCCCATTAAGCGTGGCATCGAGCGCGGCCTTGAGCGCACGCGATATCGTGATGTCGTTCGGGCGCGGGCCGGCGGTTTCGAAATCGGTCTGCAATTTCTGCAGGCCGGTATCCGCCGCCCACCAGTTCGTGCCGATCACCGCGATGAACTTCGGATCGATCACCACGCCCGCGACGCCCGGCGTCGCCTCGGCGTCGGCCAGCACATATTTGGCGGGCTTGCTGCCGCCATAGGGGCCGTGCGCGATCGAGGCATAGAGCATGCCCGGCAGGCGCACGTCCGCGCCGAAGCGCGCCGATCCATCCACCTTCGACGGCAGATCGAGCCGCGGCACCGAGGTGCCCACGATCGTGCGTTCGCCCGGCTCGCGCAGCGGCACCGGATCGGGCGGGGTAAGCGTCGCCGCCTCGGCCGCCAGTTCGGCGAAGCGCAGCCGATCCTCGCCGCGCACGACGAAGCCGTCCTTCGTATCGCACGCCGCCCAGTCGATCCCCCACCGTTTCGCCGCGACCATGCACAGCAGCGAGCGGGCAACCGCCCCCGCCTCGCGCAGCGGCGCTTCGAACGCGCGGATCGATGTGGATCCGCCGGTCAGGATCAAATTGCTGCGCATCGCGATCTCGCGCGCCGCCCAATGCGCGACGCTGCCCATGAAGGCGGGCACCTTCCCCGACAGCGCCTCTTCGATGATGAAGCTGTTGGCATAAACGGGCGACACTGGCGCCGGCTCGACGCCTACCGTCCGCCAGTCCGCGCCCAGCTCATCGGCCAAGATCTGCGGCAGCGAGGTATAGACGCCCTGCCCCATCTCCGCCTGCGGCACCGCGACGATCACGCGACCGTCCGCGCCGATCTTGAGGTACGCGCCGAAGATCGTCTCGCCGGGGGCGGCGGTCAGGTCGCTGCGATAGGTGCGCGGCCACAAGGCCCAGCCGACGACCAGGCCCGCGCCCACGCCGCCGCCGATCAGCAGCTTGCGCCGCGTGATCCCCTTGCCTTCCGATCCCCGTTTTTCGTTGGGTGCTTGCCCGTGCATCGGCCCATGATAGGGTCGGCCATCGCCCAAAGGAAGCGCGGAGGCTCGTGAAATGTCCTATTCCGGAAGCTGCCACTGCGGCGCGGTCGCCTTCACCGTCAACGCTGACACGCCAACCCAGGCGATGAGCTGCAACTGCTCGCACTGTTCACGCAAGGGCTTCCTGTTGAGCTTCGTGCCGGTCGAGCAATTCACCCTGACCTCAGGCGAAGCGGCGCTCAAAAGCTACCTCTTCAACAAGCATAATATCGAACACCGCTTCTGCACGACCTGCGGCACCCAAGCCTTCGCCCACGGCAAGATGCCCAACGGCTCCGAAGTCCGCGCCATCAACCTGCGCTGCGTTCCTACGATCGATATCGACGCGCTGGAGCTGCAGAAGGTGGACGGCGCGAGTTTTTGACCCTCCAAATCCTCTCCCGGAGGGAGAGGGGGACCACGCCAAAGGCGTGGTGGAGAGGTATTAGCCGGCAGCGATGGTCTAAGGGGCGAATACCCCTCCACCGGCTGCGCCGGTCCCCCTCCCCCTCCGGCGGAGGATTTTTTAGGGGGACTATCGTGACTGCGGAGGCTTCGCCGTCGCGATCATGGCAACCGGACGAACCGCTTCCCGAGCCAAGGTTGCCAGACCGTATCGATGGTAGCTCAGCGCATTTCCGTTCGAGATGAGGAGTGCGATGGCATTGTCGTCGATCAGTTCAGGCGCATCGAGTGCGGTTACGCCACGCGCCGCCCATGCCTGCTGGCCGGTCGCCACATTACCAATGAGGACGTCATATCTGGGCGTTGTCTCCGGCCTGTCGTCCCCGACAAGCGCCACATATGCCCGCCCAACCCCGTTGCCATCGTCAGCCGAGGCAGGAAGTATGTACCACTGAACCAGTTTCCGCTTGTTGTCTGGCAGGACATATCGGCTTTTGCCATTTCGAAGATCGATCAGCAGGACGTTGCGATCCTGCTGCTCAGAATAGGCGGCTGCATCGTTCGCCTGGGTTTTGATCGCCAAGAGCGACGTACCGCCAATTATCTTCGCATCGCTCAAGCTTGGCAGATTGTTAGCACTCTCAAATGCTGTCGGCCGTGCGGTCTCCTCGATCAAATGAGGCGTGCGCCCGATCACCTGCCATGCGCCGAAACCCAATAAGCCCAGTCCCATTGTGCCGCATAGCGCTACGACGAAGGCGTTGTAGCGCCATAGCTTCCGATACAATGAGCGCGGCACAGCGACCTCCCCAACGTCCCTTGCACGGCAGGCTAGCTTCATCGTCGCGGGACGCCAGTACAATCTCAGAGACCACATCCGAGCACGTCCGGGGTGACGCGCGCGGATCCCCCCGCTATGCCCCTCCCAAACGAACAACCGGGACGCACCCTTGATCCTGCAAATCCTGGCCGACGCGAGTTCGGCGATCCGTTTCACCGATCTCGGGCTCGATCCGATCGCGCTGTCGATCGGGCCGGTGGCGATACGGTGGTATTCGCTCGGCTATATCGCCGGGATCATGATCGGCTGGTGGTATCTCACCAAGCTGATCGCGCAGCCCAATGCGCCGATGGCGCGGCGGCATGCCGATGATTTCGTCTTCTATGCGACGTTGGGCATCCTGCTGGGCGGGCGCGTGGGATATGTGCTGTTCTATCAGCCCGAGCTGCTGCAGAACCCGATCGAGGTGCTGAAACTCTGGCAGGGCGGTATGTCGTTTCACGGCGGGGCGTTCGGCACCTTCCTTGCGATCATCTACCTCGCGAAGAAGAACGGGCTGAGCATCCTGCGCTTCGGTGATTATGTCGCGTGCTGCGGGCCGTTCGGGCTGTTCTTCGTCCGCATCGCCAATTTCATCAATGGTGAGCTGTGGGGCCGGCCGACCGACGTGCCGTGGGCGGTGATCTTCCCCGACGCGCCCGATCAACTGCCGCGCCACCCGAGCCAGCTATACGAAGCGGGGCTGGAGGGGATCGTCCTGTTCTGCGTCCTGTCCTTCCTGTTCTGGCGCACCGACGCGCGGCTGAAGCCGGGCCTGCTGGGCGGCGTCTTCCTGCTCGGCTACGGCCTGATCCGTTTCGGGCTGGAGTTCGTGCGCGAGCCGGACGTGCAGCTGGGCACGCTCAGCTGGGGGCTGACGATGGGGCAGACGCTGACCATCCCGATGCTGGTCGGCGGCGCATACCTGATCCTCACATCGGGCAAGCGCAAAGTCGTTTCGGTCGTCGATTAACCTTTTAACGACCTGTTTCTGCTAAGGCGCTGCGCATGGAGAGCCCTGCCGAACTGGCGGATCGGCTGATCGCGCGCATCGCCGCCGACGGACCGATCCCGGTCGCCGACTATATGGAGGCGGCGAACATCATCTATTACGGATCGCACGACCCCTTTGGCGTGCAGGGCGATTTCATCACCTCGCCCGAGGTGAGCCAGATGTTCGGCGAGCTGATCGGCATCTGGATCGCCGATCTGTGGACCCGCGCGGGCAAGCCCGACATCGCCTATGTCGAACTGGGGCCGGGGCGCGGGACGCTGGCCGCCGATGCGCTGCGCGCGATGCGATCGCAGGGGCTGGAACCGCCGGTCCACTTCGTCGAGACCAGCCCGGTGCTGCGCAAGCTGCAGGCTGAGCGCGTGCCCAACGCCATCTGGCACGACGATGTCCGCACTTTGCCCGACGATATCGCGCTGACCATCGTCGCCAACGAATTCTTCGATGCGCTGCCGTTCCGCCAATATGTGATGACCTATGGCGGCTGGCGCGAGCGGATGGTGCGGTGGAAGGACGATGCCTTTGGCCCTGTCCCCGGCGACGAACCCGCCGAGGATCGCGTGCCGGACCATCTCCACGGCGCGGTGGCGGGCAGCATCTACGAAACATCGCCGGTGGGCCTTGAGATCGCGCAGCGCCTCGCGCGGCGGATCGCGCGGCAGGGCGGCGCGCTGCTCGCGATCGATTATGGGCATGAGGATTATGATGCGGGCGATACGCTGCAGGCGCTGAACGCACATGCCTATGCCGACGTCTTCGCCAATCCGGGCGCGAACGATCTGACCGCGCATGTCGATTTCACCGCGCTCGGCAAGGCCGCGCAGACCGGCGGCGCGCGCGTCCACGGACCCGTAAGCCAGGCCTTCTTCCTCTCCACGCTGGGCATCGCTGCCCGCGCCGCCGCGCTCGGCCGGCTCCACCCCGACCGGATGGACGACATCGGCCTCGCCCACCGCCGCCTTGTGAACGAGGAGGAGATGGGCACCCTATTCCGCGCACTGGCGATGGTGGCGCCGAGGTGGCCGAACCCGGCGGGCTTTTAAAGATCCTCCCCGATACGGGGAGGTGGCGCCGAAGGCGACGGAGGGGGCGGGAGACTGGACGCATCGCCTGTGGCCTGCCCCCCTCCACCGCTTCGCGGTCCCCCTCCCCGTGCCGGGGAGGATTTAGGTTGGGCCGCACGCCTCACGCCGCTAAAGCATCCCCCATGCACCCCCACCCCATCCAGACCCCGCTCCTCGCCCACACGCCGCACGGCTTTTTCGGCCGCGAAGGGGGCGTTTCGACGGGGATCCATGCCGGCCTGAACATCGGCCTGGGTTCGGATGACGATCGCGACGCGATCCTCGAAAATCGCCGGCGCGTGGTGGAGGCGGTGACGCCGGGGCGCAGCCTCGTCACCGTCCATCAGGTGCATTCGCCCGACTGCGTGGTGGCCGACATCTGGGCCGACGATGCGCGCCCGCATGCCGACGCGATCGTCACCGACAATCCGGCCTATCTGATCGGCATATTGACCGCCGATTGCGTCCCCGTCCTCTTCGCCGATGCCGAACGCAACATCGTCGGCGCGGCGCATGCGGGGTGGAAGGGCGCGCTGACCGGCGTGACCGATCGCACGATCGAGGCGATGGAAAAGCTGGGCGCGAAGCGCGACGCGATCGTCGCCGCGATCGGCCCCTGCATCGCACGGGCCAGCTATGAGGTCGACGACGCCTTCGTCCGCCGCTTCGGCGAGGACGACCCCGCCAACGAACGCTTCTTCGCCGAAGGCCGCCGCGCGGGCCACGCGCAGTTCGATATCGAGGCTTATGTCGTCCACCGCCTTGCCACAGCCGGCCTCGGCCGCGTCATGGCGCTGGGCGAAGACACCTACGCGCAGGAAAGCCGCTTCTTCAGCTTCCGCCGCGCCACGCACAAAGGCGAGAGCGGCTATGGACGGCAGATTTCGGTGATCGGAGCGGCTGCTTAATACCTCCCCTCCCTTAAAGGGAGGGGTGAGTTGGGATCAGAACGGCAGCCACTTCGATTCCCGCGTGATGTTCATGTAGCCGACGTTCACGCCCAGTCGCCAGCCGACGCCCAGGCGGATCGGGATCAGCACCACGTCGCCACGGCGCAGATAGCTGGCCGTGAAGCCGCCGATCACATAGGCCGTGCCCTCCGCCGCCGGATAGCGGTGGAACAGATCGCCGCTGTCGTAGAGATTATAGACCAGCACGAAGCTCTTGGCGCCGTTCGCGCCGAAATCGAAGCCCAGCGACGGCCCGGTCCAGTAAACCGGCATCTGCCCCTCGACCTTGTGGAACAGGGTGCCCGAGCCGTAACGCAGGCCCACGACCACCGCGCCGCCGACTTCGCGGCCCGCAATGTAACCGTTGGGCTGGCCCTGATCCTTCAGAACCTTTTCGATCATCTTGGCGAGGCCCTCGGCCCCCTTGCCGAACACGCCTTCGGCGGCGGCGACGACATCGTCCTGATTATAGGTGCCGCCCTGCGACGCCTGCGCCGCATCGGCGCGCAGCGTGCTGGCCGGGGCGGGCGTGGCCTCCGCAGTCGCGGCGGCATCGGCGGTCGACGGAGTCGCCGGCGGTGCGGCCGGGGCGCCATCCTCGGCCACCGGATCGGCCGGAGCCAGATCGGCCTGCGCGGCGGCATTGGGATCGACCGTCTTCACGGCCTGCGCCGCGACGGGCGCGAGCGGCAGGGCCAGCGCCGACAGCAGGGCGATCCCCACAATCCCGAACCGCGACATCGCCCCCATCCTCATCCTCCAACTGATCATCGGAGGCGACCTTATCCGCCTTCCGCCTGTCGCTGCAATGAACGAACGACGGGAAGGTTTCGAGACGAGTCAAAGCGCTGTTGATCCCGCCCCTACTCCCGGTTATAGCGCCCGCTCTGCCGTTCGCGGACACGTGGGTGAGTGGCTGAAACCAACGGTTTGCTAAACCGTCGTACCCTGAATAGGGTACCCCGGGTTCGAATCCCGGCGTGTCCGCCAGCGCCCTAATGGGCCGCATAAACGTAGTGAAATCAACACTTTAGCTAATTCTGCGCGAGCTTCGTGTACCCCACGATGTACCCCAAGCTCGTACCCCGCCGCCCGAGAATCATTCTCGGCGCACGACAAGAGCGTCATTGTCAGCACGGGCGCGGACGAACATTCGAGCCCGCACCGCAGCCAGAGGCAACACCCCAGATAAATCTTTGGGCGTTCGGTGCGACATACCCACCGTTGTCCATCACTTGCGGCAGCACCTCATGGCGCACCCAGCGGTTGAACTCCTTCGCCTCAGGCTTGCTGCTACGCTCCACCAGCCGAAGCATGCCGGGCCGCGACACCGCGTTGACGGGCGCACCAGCCCCCATCCCACATTCAAATCTTTTGAGGGTGGACTTTTCATCCGCATCGAGCACCCGCAGCGCCATCGTGGTGTTCGACAAGCCGAGGCATTTGCACACGTCTGATGCAACGAACCATGCTTCGCCGTTGATCTTCACGCCGCGCAGCTGTGTGCCGTTGAAGGTGAACATGGGGATAACGTTGGTGGTCATAAGGTCGCTGCGGGCGGGAGGGGCGTTTGGCCGCTACCCTCTCCCCCGCCGTGACGAGGGGGCTCAATCACACCCGCAGCGCCCCGCAGGATATCAAATGGCCATCCCGAGGCAATCTGGGCCTACGCCGATCCTGCGATGGCGGCGTTAAATTGGCTCAGAGAAAACGGCTTAGCCAAATACGATATCCCAGCAGGAAGATCGTCGGGCCGCTCGCGGCCTGAGACTACTACTACCTTTAAGCTGGGCTGCCGCCTCAATGCCTCTCTCGCGACGTTCAGCCCGGAGCCGCCGTTTGCCAGCGTCAAATCGCTAACGAGTAGGGAAAATTGCTCCGCTTCGAGGCAGGCGATGGCCGAAGGCTCATCTCCAATTATCGTTGAGGAATGCCCTAGCTCTTCCAGCATATCGGCCATCATCGGCCCTAAAATCGGGCTATCTTCCACGATTAGAGCGGAGTTGTCGCCATCCATGTCTGCGGTCCGCTATAATTCGCCTGATAACGAATAACCCGCCGAACGGCTGAAGGTTGCCTTTTGGCAGCTTCTCACTGCACCGTGGAACCCACCCGGCCCTCAAGCTTCCCCAAGCAATCCAGAATCATCACCCACGTCCGCCCGCCCGCATCGTCGCCGGCCGCGAACAACTCGTCAGCCCGCCTGCTCGCGTAAAACCAAGCGTCTTCCCCTTTGGTCCTGAGGACCAACAAAGCGCAGGCCCATATTTCCTTATCGCCGATCATAGTAGCAGCGTGGGCTCAGGCGCTCGGGTACGCTTAATCCACGGCTCCTCAGTCCGCCGCATCTCGATCAGATCGCTGGGGAACCCTTTATCCTGAATGGCCACAACGTCCTCGAAGACCCCATTAAGCCACCTATCGTACTCATCAGGCATCAGCAGCACCGGCATGCGATCATGCACCGGGCGGATGGCCTCATTGCAGTCTGTCATCACGCCAGAATAGACCGGCCCCCACTCCGCGCTGTCACGCCACAGGCCTGCCCAAGCGAAGATCGGCTGGCCCTTCACGCTGAACCATGTGCGCGTCTTGGCTCCCTTCGCCCCCTCAGCCTCCGCAAAGCCCGACAGGGGTATCAGGCATCTCGCAGAGGGCTTGCGGGCTGCTCCGATCCACATGGGCTTCCTTAGGTCCGCGATGTTGTTCACCGGCTTCGGCTTGGAGGTCGGGGCCATCGACTTGAGCCGCAGGGGCCACCCCCAAGTCATCGACTGGAGCTGGCGGACACCTTCGGTTTCCCTGACGACTAGTCCTGGGGTGCCCGGATAGACTTCCTCTGGGGCGTTAGATGTGGAGGCTGCGCGGACCCCGAAGTGCGCAGCGACCTCATCTCGGCTGGGGCGGACGGTGTAGAGATTGCACATGATAAACAGCGCGCACTTTCCTCAGAACATCGACAGCAGAGGCGACCAGACCGATGGCGATGCTAATGCTGTGCCCGCCGCTCCGCCAAGCGCCCCTTCGATTATTGTCTTGAGAGACTTCCCCGCAGCTTTGATGATTGAGGGCTCCGGCTCATCAATCAATTGTGCCTCAATAGTGGCAACCTGCGCATCAGCCTTCCGCCGTTGGGCGGGGTCAAGGCCCAATTCATCTGCATGGCGTCTGTAAGTGACGACGGCTGCTTGGAGATCTCCATGCGAATAGCTCGTAGTTTGCTCCCCGTGGCCGCCCGTGGAAATATGTTGAAGCGGTGAATTGTTTAGCGATCCTATATTATAGGTCACGCTAGCAGGGCTCGTACGCCCATCGGCCTGCGAACTTGGGAACCTTTCATTAAAATATGTCGCAAAATCTCGGTTAAATGGCACGATAACCGCTGTCGTAATCTTTCTTAGGTTACCGACAAGCTTAGGCCCACTGTAATAATAAAGAAATGCGAAATCCAAGAACCATCGCGTATCTTTCGCACCGCGCTCTATCAAGTGGATAATCAGCCCAAGTTCTTGCTCGATGTCTGTCGGCCAAGAAAGCCTCGCGCTCCCAAGCGAACTTCCACCCTGACCGGAATCCTCGATGAATTTGTCGAAGTCTGCCTTAGACTTGAGCTCGGCAACTACAGGCGCAATCCCAGCATCTCCAAAAGCCCGCGCGATGCGCTCCAGTGGGCGTTCGAAGGTGTTGTAGTCTGCCAACTGCAAATCTAGGACCGCATTGTTAATGTCTCGAAGCGCACTCTCAATCGTCATCTACGGCTCCCTCTCCGGCTCGTGCGTCCGCCGCGCGTCTAAGGATTTCCTGTCGGCATTTTTCCTTCATATTGACGACTAGCTTGCCAACCATTTCGTTCCGACTGTAATCGCCCACGCGAGAGTCGATGGCGGACTCTGTTTGTTGGATAGCGATCTCAATACTCTGAGGATCAGATGGGTTGAACTGGACGCCGCCTACGTTGCCGTCTAGCGCAGCCACCGCCTTTTCTAGCTCGATCATCTTTCGCCTTAAGTTATCGAGACCTTTGATGGGCATCGTTTTATCTCCCGCCAGCCAGCCGCCGTTTAACCGGCACTCGTAACCACGTTATCAAAACTCGAGGCCGAACTGTGCACCTGCAGATGGTGGCACGCCCTCGCTGCGCCACAAGTCCTTTGTTGGTTCCACCCGCATCCTGTCAGCGGCGACCGGCGCTCCAAACTGCATGTCGATAACGTCGGCAATCGATCCCCGCAGCCACCTATCATACTCCTGCGGCTCCACCAGCACCGGCATGCGGTCATTCGTCGGCGGGATCGCCTCATTGGCCTCCATCGTCATCCCGGCATAGACCGGCCCGAACTCCGGCGTGTTCCGGCAGAACCCCGCCCAAGCCATGATGGGTTGATCGAGCAGCGAGAACCATGTGCGGGTTTTCTCGCCGGGATCGCCGTCCGGGTTCGCAAAGTGCGTCAGGACGATCAGGCAGCGGTAGCGCGGATCGACCACCAGTTTGTCCCACAGGGGGTTGGTAAGGTCGGCTACGAGCCCGATGCGGCCTGTAGGGTCTCCACGCTCCCGCATTTCCCTTGTGCGCCTTGGGAAACCCCACAGCATGGACCGGAGATGCCTGCGGCCATCCCGCTCGATCACTACAAGACCCGGCCAGCCTTCGATGGTCTCGGGGGGCACTTCAAGGCCTTCCGATACCTCCGCGCCGAAGTGGTCCGCAACGGCCTTTAGGGTCGCTTGGATGGTATGCAGGCGGGACATCTCGTCTAGCCCCGATGCCTCGCGACGAACCGCTTCCAGTCCCTCTCGTTCGGCATGGGAAAGCGGTTGTCAGTCACCTTGTTTCGCGACGGCTGAAGGACGGCCCGCTTGACCTTCTGCCGTGCCTGCTCGGAACACGGACGGCACCAGAAGCGCCCTTGGGCCAGTCGGAAGGCTTGGTCCCAATCCCGCACCGTGAAGTGCTGCCAGAGCCCATGAGGATCGAACACGGCCACATGGTTACACCCTCGGGCGGTGCAGATCACTTGGACCGTGTAGTGCATCATAGCGGCCTCCCAGATCGCCGTGGGATGCTTCAGGCCATCGCGGTACAGCGCCACGACATCACCGTCCCTGAGGCTCCGGAAGGGGGAGCGGCAGGGTCTTTCGGTCCCTCTCGTCCACCTCAAGGCCCAGCCGGTCCACTATAGTCGCTGCGAGGGCGTCTGCGGCCTGTTCGCGCATACGGGCATTGGGGACCGTGAGGCCCACGCGAGCCCATCCGGGGGCGTTCAGGAGGATGTCAGCGAGGCGGGGGATTGTGAGTCGTTCCATCAACATATGAGAACATAGAGGGAACGATCATGCAAGGTTTGGGGGCGGTTCGGGGATGCCTATGGCATTCGAATGGTACCGCGCGGCTTCCCGCTGAGCCCACTGTTCGTTGGCCCTTCCCACGATCACTAAGGCCGTTGGCAGCCCTAGAGATGACAGTAGGCAGATCGAAACCGATAGAAGGTAGTCGGCTTTCGCGCCATAATGCGGATGCCCGAGGTGCAGCTGGACCCGGTGCAGTTCTGTGGGATCACCTATGTGGGCCGGTGACGATCCCACGTATGTGTAAATGTCCTTCTGCTGACCTAAGAGCACCGGCGGCAGGAACGATGAAAAGCTTTCGATTCCGAACTCCGCCACAGTGCACGCGTGCGCGATTTTGGCTAGGGTGAGCGCCAGAGCGTCAGGGTCGAAGTCCTGCTTGAACGTGTAGGTATTTGAGCCGAGCAACGGCCATCTGGAGTTATCGTCGGGCTGCATTTGGCGAGCTTCGACCGTAGCGCCCACATAACTATCTGCCCGCTCAGGAGGGTCTCGGAACATCCCAGGCGGTGCAAAATGAACGACAGGAAGTATTGTTACCGCCTCGCTTGGGTTGAGAGATATCTCTAGGCCCGTGGCAGCATCGCGAGCCAACACCGTTTTGGGTCGCTCTGAGGGTCGCCGGGTCGGGAAGTTCAGCCGCACGCGGATGCTGCCAAACATCTTGCGAGTAAGTCTCTGCTCAAATGCTCCGGTGACAGCCGCACATGGCCGACAGCTTGCTTCGGGTAGCCTAGCTGTCCCCCCGAGACTGTAAGGGACAATGTGCTCCACCGTTAAGCCGTCGCGGCTACCACAGTAGATGCACTGACCGACTGGGCTGTAGCTCCGAGGCGAACTCATACTCTCAGTACATCAACCCGCTGTCACAACTCCCGGCGAGTGCGTGGGATGCGCCTTCAAATGAGCCGAGACATCCCTGTCCGCGTCGGCGCGATCTGAGCGGTTCGGACCAACCCAGCCGCCTGTCACACCATCGCTGGGGCAATCTTGGCAAGCTGCATAGTAGACGGTCGTCGGAGTGCCTGCATCTGATCCCCCGCCGGTGCGCTTTGGTCCGGTGCCGGGCGACGATTCGGTCCAGTCATCGCCAATAGTCTCAGCGCCATCAGGGACCGCTGGGTCTGCCTTAAACGGTGAACTGCCGGATGATTGTGTCATCGTCTCCTCCTTCGAGAACCAGTAGGGCGGCGTGAGGCTAACACGGAAGCATTGCGGCTCCAAAGGCACACGGGAATAACGCGGATGAGCCTAGCCGTGACAGGTCCGACCTTTTGCTGCGGGCACCGGGGAGCGTTTAGCCGCATCCTCTAGCCCCGCCGCAGCGAGGGCCGGAAAGCTTGCCCACAGCGGCCTCAGGTTACCCCAAGGCCTCACCTTCGCAAGCCTCACATGCGCTGGTCTCGGGCAGCAGGATTGCTACAGCCACCCGCAGTCCACTCATGGAGGCACTACGAAACGCTTGGCAGTCCTCATGTTAGCTTGGTGTTCGTCGGCCCACGCCTACGATCTGGGCAACCTGCTGCGGGAGAAGCCAGACGGCACCTTCAGCACCCCCAAACCGCTCTTTGAGGTCGAGCGGTGCTTGCTGCTGCGAGACTGGCGCGATTCCGTGTTCGTGTATCGAACCCCAGACCGCCCCGACGAGAGCCTCGTCTATTTCACGGGTGGCTTCAACGAACCCCGCGCGATTGAGCTTAGGAGGACTGCAGGAGGCACTGAGGTCGCCGTTCACAGCATCGCGGTTGCGAAGGCGCAGGAGTGCGGCTGAGCCGATCCCCAACGAGGTAGCCTTAGTCGACATGCCGCCAAGATTTCCTCGCGACGACGGCATGAATCGCCGCAGCAGTCACGCCATACCGCGTGGCCAGCTCCTTGTTCGTTTCCGTACTAGCGCGGATCGCCCGAACGTCTTCCTTGGTCAGCTTTCGCTTGTGCTCCCCGTTAGGCTTGGCGTCCCGAGCCCCCGGCAGCTGTGCCCATGTCTGGCCTCTGACGGCGCGGCGAGCCGTCGACTGCGACACATTAAAGCGCGCAGCAATCTCTTCGATTCTGCCGCCCAGTTGCCGCATTGCTGCTGCGCGCTCTCGACGTTGCGCGAACGGCGTGCGGCAAGACCGTCGACGGCCTGCCTTAATCGTGTCGTCAGCATTCTCGGCGTGCGTCCCTACGGCAAGATGGTCTGGACGACAGCACGCGGGGTTGCTGCAAAGATGGCGGATAGGGAACTCGGTGGGCGGCAGGTCACCCATTGATACGAGGTAAGCGCACCGGTGCGCACGATGCTGCTTCCCCTCAAAATAGAGGCCGTATCCGTACCCATCGGAGTTGACGCCTTTCGTCCAGTTCCAGCAGCCGCTGACGGTGTCCAGAGTTACGCGGGCTTCCATCTTAGCAGCTAATTCGGGGTGATAGACGCGAGTAAAGCGTGGAATGTAGGTCATTAGTGTCTCCTTGAAATGAAGCAGTGATTTTCAAACGAAGCAGGGCCGTAGACACCCGCGCGCTGACTGATGGCCCAATCGAAGGCCGGGCAGATCCGCCGAACCGCAGGCCAGCAGAAACAGAAACGGACCCCGAGGGTGTCCCGAGGTCCGCTTGAGGTGTCCTGTGGTGATCTGGGAGCGTTAGGCGGGTTCGGCCTTCTCCCGCTCTGCCCTAAGCACCTTGTGGACGGTCACGCGATTGCAGCCGACTTCGCGAGCAATATCCGCCGGTTTCATGCCCTCGCCTGAAAGGCGCAGGATCGCCGCCCTGTCCAACTTTGCAGGACGGCCACGATACTTCTCGGGGTTGGCGGTCATGGCCTTATCAATGCCATCCCGCTGACGTTCCTTGCGTAGCGCAGTCTCAAATTCAGCAACCGCGCCCAAGATGCCCAGGACAAGTTTTCCCATGCTGGACGTCGTGTCGACGGCGCCCTGCTGGATGCACTGAAAGAACACGCCCTTCGCGCTCAAGCGATCCACGATGGCATAGAGGTCAGAGCCTGAACGGGCGAGCCGGTCTAGGCGGGTAACGACGAGAGTGTCGCCGGAGCGGACGAAGTTAATCGCCTGCTCCAGCGCCTCCCGCCCCTCCGTCGTCGTGCCCGACTTCTTCTCCGCAAATACCTCCTCGCACCCGGCTTCGCGGAGGAGGGCCTCCTGAACGTCAAGCGATTGCCCGACTGAGGAGACACGTGCGTAGCCGACACGCATCAGGCTTGCCCGATGACATCGGTAAGTACGAACCCGTGCGCCGCAGCGTCCTTTCGGCGGGCTGCGCGAAGCTGCTTCTTGTGAATGCTGGGGCTGCGACGGCGACGGCCTTCGGCCTTCTCTTCGGTTGCCAACTCGCGGCTACGTAGACGCTCCCACTGAGCGAACGCCTCCCGCTGGGCCTCGCAGAAATCGGTAGGCCAGTCACCCCAGACCACCTTGGCGAAGCGGGCGCGGACACCTTCTGCGATCAGGTCGGGGTAGGCGTCGGTGATCTGGGTCGATGTCGTAAACTGCAGCATGAGCGGTGATCCCCTTAACATTGAACCTACACCCGCCAGCCATCGTAGCCATTGGGTCTAGACCATGACTAGATGGCGTAGCGTATTTTCGATGTCAACCCTTAGGCTACCATAAAAACGTAGCTGACCTGCGTTGCCCTCGACTATACCCATTGAATACGCCCGCCCTTGCGAAGCCCCTGCCCCTCTTTTCATGGAGGGCCTAGCCCGCCGGGCCGCCGCCGATTGCAGTAGGATTTCCCAACGGATTTCGAGGGCCGAGCGGTGCACCCACACCCCCACGGGGGGAAGGGCCGTGATCGTCTCTCCCATATGCCGCTTCGGATTTTTGCAGCAAAAGTGACGGGAGCCTCCGGCTGGCTAGATCGCCTTCAGGAACTTCGGCACACCCTCAATCACCTGCCGCCCCCTGTAACTCAGACATAATAGCTTGCGGCGTCCGTCGAAGGGGCAAGAGCGCCTAACAAGCCACCCAAGCCCTCCGGGCCGCTTCGCGCTCGGAGGAAGAAAGACGGCATAGGTTTCCTTCAGCGATCCCCCGCTGACGTCCCCAACCATCTCCAAGAGTTCCGTCATGGTTTGCGGTTTCTTCGCTAAGTCGCAAAGCGCAGCAGCCGCGAAGAACGCCATTTGGGACATGGCCAGCCGGGAGGGACTTTGACGAGCCATATAAGTGCAGCACAGGCTCCATCGACCCAACGCCTTCAGCTCGCCAGCCAAGCCCGGCTGTGCCCCCAACTTGTCTTCCATTGGCCCTCCCGATGATCCGGAAGATGCACTGGGGCACGATGCTAAATCAACCGTGCCAAAGGAGCCAAATAGGTCTGCCAGCTCAAACCCTTAGCGTGATCCGAAACCCCGCAAGGAGAGACCATTCAGGGCAATTTTTTGACGGAGCGGCATAGTTCGAGGTGGGGCAGGCACCACCGGCACCTACCCCATCCTTCAGTTCCCCGCAGGTTCCCCCACGGTAATCCCCAGCTCCTTCGCGAAGCGAAGCGTCTCCGCATCCGCTTCCTCCACGGTTCGGCTCTGGCCGAGGAAGAGGTCGCGGTTGCGGGCCTTGAGGACATCGAAGGCGAACTTCTTGTCCTCTTGGATGAGCTGCTCAGTCGCGAGGCGGGCGTAACCCCGAACGGCATTCCGAACGGCGTCGAGCTTCTGCTCGCGTCCAGCGGTCGCCCACTCGGGGAGGCCGACGAGAGCCGTCAGCTTGCCTTCAGCCGTCAGACCAGAGGCGTCCGTGACGACCTGCCCCTTCAGTTCGAGCCATCGGCTGTACTGTGCCGAGGTCATCTCTACCCCGCGCTGCTTGCGCGAGGCAGCAGGCAAGTCGAAGTACAGGTCTGCCAGTTCGCGCTCCAACACGTCGTCCACCTCAGGGCCAGCGCGCACGCCGAACATGCGTTCGCCGGGCAGCATGTCGAGGGGACGCCCGAGGAGCGGGTCGCGCTTCACCGGCAAGGTGGCGGAGCCCCAAGACCCCTTCAGCCAACCTTCGATCAGCCCTTGGGCCTCCCGAACTTCGCCGTTGATGGCCTTGTCGAACTGACGCTGCACGCCGGAGCCAGGAACGAAACGCTGTCCCATGCCTGCCGCCAGTCGATCCAGCTTGGTCCCGAACGCCGCCTCATTGGTGGCCGCCATCGTCTCGATCAGCGGCGACATGCTCTGCAGCCAGCTCTTCGAGAGGATGCTCTTGAAGACCGCCCACATGCCCGCCTCGAAGACGCGCTCGGGGAGCCCGTCGTCGCTGTCAGAGGTGTGCCGCAGGCTTTCGACAAAGTCGGCCGAGAGACCCAGAACGGTCCCGAGGGGATCAGCTCGGTTGAACTCCCAGACATCACCGCCGATGCGGATGCTGTAGCTGGGGCGGGTCAGACGGGCCGAGTTGCGGATACCTCCGTTGTACCCGACGATGTCTTGGGTCGTGGTGAAGTAGATCCCCATCAGCATCATGCTGGTGGCGAGCGTGTAGCGAGCGGCGATCTCACCCCGAAGGGTAGTGTCGCCGGATGCCCACGCTTCCCTCACGGTGTTCTTGAGGAGGCCGAGGGGCGTGAAGTCGACGAGGGACCGCTCAAGGATGCGCAAGGGCGTCCGAATGAACGGCAATACGATGGTGCCGACGATGGGGACTTCACCCATTGCTGCCAGCGCATGCGCACCTCGCCACTCCACGTCATCCTGAAACAGGACTGACTTGGCAAAGTCCCTGCCCTCGTTCTCAAGCACGGCCTCAACGCCCGCATCGAAAGGCTCAGCGGTCGTCCCGTCGAGATGCTCGGCGAGGTCCATCGACCGCGCCTTCACATAGTCGAGGAGGGCCGCCCCCTTCAGTTCAGCTTCCATCGCTTCTTCGACGGCTTTGTCGATGGCGGCGGTGTGGGCACCTGCACGGAATGCGAGGCTCCCCATGAACTGGTCAGGGGCGTTGATGAACGCCGAGGTCATCAGGCGGCTGGCGCTGCCGGGGACGTTGATGGTCGTGGCGACAGCGCGCCCAAACCACCTCAGCCCCTCTTGCCCAAACCGGCCAACGGGCCAGTCTTCGGCCTCAGCAAGCACTGAGCGGAGGCGCTCGGGGCTGACGTACCAGCCGAAGCCCTGCCGGGTTTCGTCGCGCACGACACCTCGCACCACTCCGTCACCCGCCTTGATGGACGCCGCCTGGGCGCGCTTGGCGAACGCCTCGAAGCCTGCCGTGTCCGACAGGGCCGCGAGTTCGTTCAGCCCTTCCTTCTGGAGGAGCTTCCAAGTGTTCGTCATGGCGTCGGTGAAGGCGACCATCGGAGCGTGGACGTTCGCCCAGCTCTTCAGGAGATGCACCCGCGCTGCGAGCGCGTTGTCACCGCCCAGCCCCAGCCTCGACATGGCCATGTGGCCGGTCGATGCGAGGAGGTGGGTCATCGACTTCAACCCGAGCTGGGTCGCGCCCGACAGGACGTTGAAGTAGGCGGTCCCTGTCGAGAAGAGGTTGCCGATGGTGTCCCGAACGGCGGCGTCAGCCCTATTCAGGGCATTGCCATTGCGGACCTTAATGATCCGCGAGAGGGCCGGAAGGTCACCCTTCACCTCCTTCAGTTGGTTCAACAGGCGGAGCTTGCCCGCATCCGTCGCGACGTCCTGAAACAGGTCCGTGTACGCCTTCTGCGCCTTCTCCATCGTGTCGAGCTGCTTCCAATCGAGACCGAGCTGCTTGGCCACTGCACGCGGTTCGAGGCCGTGCTTGGTCGCGATGTCTCCCAGAGCTGCACTGTCCAGCTCATGCTGGGAGAGCTTCTCTAGGAACTCGATCACCTCGGGAGCAGACTGATCCACTTCCTTCGCGGCACGGGCGGCGTCCTTCGCATCCTTGGCGGCCTGTTTTTCGGCCTGTTTTGCTGCAACGCGCGCATCACGCGCCGCGTCCCTAGCGGCAAGTGCCCGAGCCTTCGCCAACGCGTCGGAAGCCTGCGCTGTGACGACTTTTCCGGCCTTTGTGACCTCCATCCGCATCTGCAGCGATTGGAGAGCCCGACCGACCTCACTGCCAGCGCCCCGAAGGACACCCAGCAGGTGAGCGTGGCGGTGGAGGTCTTCGAGGAACTGGTTGTAGGCTTTGCCCGCCGATCCCGCCGCCATCTCAGCGATGGCTTCGTCAACGCTACCCAGCAGCTTGTGAGCATGCTGACCAACGATAATACGCGCGCCCGTGAGCTTACCCGCCAGACCGGCGGTGTTCTGCATGACCCCCATGAGGACACGGGGCGACATGGCGAGCGCACGCGCTGACTTGATGGTCTCAGCGTTGGTGACGTGGATGCCCGTGCGGCCCGTTTTCTGGGTGATGCCATCGAGCAGCGTCCCAAGGCTGTCTTGGATCGCGATCAGCTTCGTCGGGTCGTCGAGCAGCTCGTAGTTGAGTTTCAGGGGATCGATGCCGAGTTGGTCGAGCGCGTTGTGCGGGTTCTCGACCAAGGCGGTCGCCAGCCGGTCGAGTTCGGCAGGGTCAGTAACATTGCCGACCACGCCCTTCGCATAGTCCATGAAGTCGTCGAGGGTCTCGATCCGCTTCGGTGCTGGGACCATCCGCGCTGCGTCGGCCGTAGAGGCTCCCTCGGTGGCCATTGGGAGCACCGGAGGAGCATCCGCATTCCCCGAAGGAGGCACCGCCTGGACTGCAGGTTCGACCGCCTTCGGTCCCGCCCCAGCCTTCGCCGGAGCATCGACATCATTGGCACCCTTGGGCACTGACACCGCGCCGACCTGATCCGCCGGGCGCTCACCTCCCGGCAGTCGCACGGGGCTATCCCCGAGGTCCGCGCGGGCATCCGCCAGCGTCCGCTTGATCGTGAGGTCGGACTGAGCCGCCTCCACCAGCGCGCGGCTTTCGGCACTGACAGAGCGAAGGTCGCGATACATGCGGAAGGCAGCGCCACCCGCAGCCATCGCGGCTTCCATACCGATGTCCAGCGGTAGGTTCGTCACCGCTGCCTTGACGCGAGTGGTGATGCCGTCTTCGTCGTTATGCGCCGCTAGGAAGTCGAGGGTCTCGCTATCGATGTTGAAGGTGTCCCGAAGAATTCCTGCGAGATTGTTCGCCGCTGGATCGACGTTAGCGAGGTTGGCGACAGTGCCCGCTGCAACGGCCTTGGCTGCCTTACCAACCGTGGTGACAGCCTCGACCCCGCGCATCGTCCGCATCGCCGCAGTGAAGGGCACGACGAACGAGCCGATGCCTCGGACTACCTTTTCAGCGGTCCCCGCGTTCTCTGAGCCGCGAGGCTGCGGGAGCTTGGCATCCATGAAGTCGCCGCCGACCGCCGCCGTGCGGCGCTGGTATTCGTCCCAGCGGACCACCTCAGCCACGCCGTTCGTGGCGAGCTTGCCCAGCACAAGGCTGGGGGCGTTGGTCTTCTCGGCAAGGTAGTCACCTGCGTCGTCAACGAAGTCGATGGCACCCTGCGCAGCGTCGCGCACCGCGCCCACACCTGCGCGCCAGAGGGAGAAGCCTTCCTTGGCGGCAGGTGTCGCGCGCGAGGCGTTGGCTTGCGCGAGTGCGGCGTCGCCGTGCTGCCTCGCTTCGATCAGACGCCGCTGCCGAAGGAGACCTTGATACTCTCGCTCATCGGCAGAGGTCCACGTCATGCTACTTCCCTTGTTGCTGTTTACGACGCGCTTCGAGCGCGGCGATGCGGCTATCGACCGAAGTGGCCGAAGGCAGCTTCTGGTTCTTCACGATGCGGGCGGCTTCGGCTGGGCGCTTGCCCTCGTCGAAGACTAGGTCGTGGTATTGCGAGAGGGCTTCTTGAACGAACACAGGGTCGCCCTTGGGGTTTGATAGGAGCGCCCCCGGTCCCTGCCGTCGCGCCCATTCGGCTACGCTCTGGCCGTAGCCACGGACATCGGGTCGATTGTTGATAGTCGTCAGGCCGTCGCGGTACGCGCTAAAGAGCGCGCCCATGTGGCTCGCGACCGCCTTCCCGCCACCTAGATCGCCCCGGCGCTGTAGCCTCTCGATTTCCTTGCCGAACGCCTCCGAGTTCATCGGCCCGTTCCCAAGCTTCCAGTTGATCGCGAGGGACGTAATCCCAACGGCGACTTCTGCGTCCCGGCGGTCCTGTTGGTCGGCCAGAGCGGAGCGGCGGCGCGAAGCGGCCTCGCGGGCTTCGCTCTCAAGATGGTTCTTCATCGAAAGGCCGACCGAGGGTGCGATATCGCCGCGCTCGATCATCTGGCCAATCTCGCCAACCGAAGGCTTATTGCCCGAAACCATGCGAGAGTAGAGGGCGTTGGCCCCTTCTTCCCAGCGGTCAGTACGCTCGCGGGTGATACGCTCCTCGCGGGCATCCTCGACAGCTTCCGCTGCCATTCGAAGCTGCGCCGTCACCCGTGCGCCGAAGAGCGGCGTTTTGCCGTCTTCTTTCTTCCGCTCGATCAGATCGAGGAGACCCTCAAGGTTCTCGTCTTGCTTTGCGCGGGCGACCACTGCCGTGACCCATTCGCCGATGGCAGCGGTCTTGTTGATCTGTGGCGGCAGGCTTTTGACGAATGCGTCGACATCATACGCGCCACCTGCGGGCTTCAGGTCGATAGACCCCGCGATGGCGCGGTTGAGCGCCTGCGACGCTTCCTCCTGCCGCATATTCTCTGCAACCTGAGGAAGCAGCTCCTGCGATAGCTGCGCCATGTGAGATGCGGCTTTGGCTCGACCTTCCGTGGTGAAAAGCCTGACATTGCGTGTCGCGCCAGTCTCAGGGTCAACAAAGATACCTTGATGGTGCCGCCGGATAATCTCGCGAGCGTCTTCGATGTCGTAAGGCTCGCCTGAGTTGGCGAGAGCCGCGATGTCAGTCTTGATCGCGCTGGTGACGTTGACCAGCTCTTCTGACATCAATCCATCTGTGCGCCACTTCCGGTAGGCTGCATGTTCGGCCATCTTCGTATCGTCCACCACGCCATTGAAGGCGTCGTCATTGGCCTGATCGCGGTCCTCTTTCGCCTCCCGCTCAAGACGCTGGACGAGCGTTTCCTGAAGTGCCCCGCCGACCGCTCCAGCCGCCTTCGAGACACCGCCGAGAACCCGAACGAGTTCCTCAGCCCCACCATCACCCCGCCGACCATTGCGCAGGTCTGCGAAGACCTGAAGCTCTGGCGCAGTGGTGTTTCGGCGGCTTGGGATGATCCCGTCTGAGTTCTTGCCAGGGCGACTTTGCGTGGTCAGCCGCGCGTCGATACGCGATACGTCGTTCATCGGTGCTTCGCCTGCTCGACGCTATCGAACAAGAGCTGCTCAATGCCCACGGAGTGGATCGTCAGGTCAACCTCTCCAGCGGCTGCGCTGATGCGCGCCTCTTCACGCAGCTTCTGCCGAGTAGCGCCTTCATCAGCGGCAACGCCCGACCGCCGCTTGGGACGCGGCCAGAATGCCGCAACGAGACCGACCACCCCAACTGCCAGTGCAGCACCCGAGATGAAGCTGATGATGACAGCGAGATTAAACATGGGTCACGTCCAGGATGCGGGTGGAGTTAAGCGCCCGGTCGAGCTTGGCGCGGATGACCGAGATGGCGGCGAGGTCGTACCTACCGTCCACGACGCAACTGCGGGGGACGGGGCGAACGGAGTGAAGAGCGCAGTTCGATGATGCGCAGGCAGCAACCTGTTCGCGCCAGTTGCCGACCGACAGGCGGTCGTAGATGCACTCGCGGCATTTGGCGTTGATCGCCGCCGCACGAGAAGTTCGGGAGGTTGTCATAGATGTCCTACTTGAACGCCCAGCCGCCATCGCGCCGCCGGGACGGCAGCGGAGACAGGGGAGCATGTTCGGTTTTGATGTTGATGCGGCATCGGGTTGAAGGTCGATGCGACGGAAGTAAGGTGCGTATGCCCGCGATGGTCGTGGGCCATTGTACTCTAGCCGGGGACTATCCCTGATTTTTCAACTACTCACGTCACCGGTAATCGGTGGGGTGCTAGCCCTCTTTGCAGCAGGAATCGGCCTCTTGGCCGCTTACATTTCACTTGAGACGGCGAGGCTGGAGCAACAGACCGCCCTCATCACTCTCAACGCTGCAAAGCAGTCTGTCCGCGCAGAATAAACGTGGGGAACGGGGCCGAGTTGACGCTCGGTCCCAGACCCAACTCAGGCGATTATCGAAGCCGTTGGCGACGCCGCCGAGCGCGCTCCACCCCCGCCGCGCTGTCGCAGGAGCGGCAAGCCACTCGTTTCTGATCCCACTGCCGCCCATCGCGACCAAAGCCGACCAGAGGCTTCGGCGAGGAGCAGCTCCAGCAGAACTTGAAGCCATCCGGCAGGGAAACTGGGGGTGTCTTGCGGGGTCGCATGGGTGCCTCGGGATCGTCGGTGGTCAGGGTGGAGACCGAGCCGCAGAACGTTTCTCTCTCCGAGAGTGCGGCCTATTCGCGGGAACGCAAACTGGCGGCCGCGCGGGGGCTCAACCAGCACCATTTACGTCTGGCGCACGCCGTTGCACGCGAGCATCACACAGATCGCTCTTGGATGCCTTAGGTGCTCTCTGGGCGTCGTCAGCCTCGCCCCCTATGCCAGTTGAGGGACAACGCCGATCCGACGGACTACGCTCGGTGGGCCGCCAGCTGGATACGCACCTAAGGTATATCCCACCCTCCGAAAGTGCGGCCTAATCGAGCAGCACTCATCCTGTCAGTCCTTGGCGTGAATCCGTCGCACACTGTCGCGAAAGTTCAGCTCTGCCTTGGAGGACCGGGCGGCCGCAAAACTGTCCTTGGAGGAAAGCTCGACGTAGTACCGCGCCCCGTCCTCCGCAGCTGATGTCCATAGATCCCGTTTGCCGCCGCGCTGGTGAGACGGCGAAAGCTCGTCAATCGCTACAGTGAAGCTAGTGTAAAGGTCGCTCCTCGATAGCATGGCGACGCGCTGAACAAGCTGGTCGAACATCATCACAGCTGCGCTAGCTGACGCATGCGGTTGCCGTGAAGTAGACGCTCGCAGCAATTTTCTCACCAAATCAGCCAGCTCATGGCCGACATACTCGGGATTGGCGTTCGCATACGGCAACCGCTCGGCAAGTTCCCTGATCTCCGCGCGGCGCTTTTCCTCGGCCTGATCGTCCATATTATCCCATCATATCAACTTTCGGCAGATCACCATGCTGGCCGATTGTATCGCTCGATGAAAGGGCGAAAGGGTGTTCCGTTGCAATCGTCCCTAATCGTTGTCGTAGACCGGACAGCGGTCGGTCACGAAGCTGGACGAGGACCGATACCGGGACGTGAGAACGTCTGGCTGTGCCGGGCCGCGCTCCGCGCAAGCCCAGACAACCTCACCGTTAGCGCAGTGCCTCACCGCAGGCTGCTACCAACCCACGCAGTTCCACGATTGCCGACGTTAAACTTTCTGCGATTGCCACTTGGCGTTCGAGGTCCTCTTCTTCAGAGCCCCGGCCTATTGTCAGCAGATTTTGGGACGCGGCCTGTAGTTCGATCAGCGCATCGCTCGCGGACTTGAGGACTTCGACCGCCATGAGGCCATTGGAAACGAACGAACTGCCTGCGACGGTCGTGAAGTTGGTAGCCATGTGGTTCTCCAGAGGTTTGATGAGGCACTTCAGGTGCCTCGCCCGGAACATCGGAAAAGCGTTTCCTAGTTCGGGAGTGCGGCACAATTGGATGCCGCTATACGCTGTTTTAAGCCATGCTAGAGCGCCTTCCTCGCCTCCCGCTGCTCAGGGCTCAATTTTCGGTCAGCACGCCCTGAGGTGGGTCTCCGGCCACTGAACAGGCTTTGCACCTGCGGCTGTGTGCTTCCCCATGCGTGGGGTTGTCCATCACCTGCGGCAGCACCTCGTGGCGCACCCAGCGGCTGAACTGCTTCGCCCCGGCCTTGTTCGAACGCTCGATCAGCTTGAACAGGCCGGGGCGGGATACGAAAGATAGAACACTGTCAAACTTACCGAAGAGGTGGGCGACGACAGGGTAAAGGGTTTCTCCCCGGCCCCCCCTTACGAACCGTCATCCTCTCATCTCTGTCCAAGCGGCACGTGTGCTGGGTCGTCCCGCCCCTCGTCGTCAGCCCGAGACAGATGCAAGCGTCAGTCGCGACGAACCACGGCTCGCCGTCGATCTTCACCCCGCGAAGCTGAGTGCCGTTGAAGGTGAACATGGGGATTACGTTGGTAGGCGCTCCTGCGCCATCTGATGGGCCACCTTCTCCATCTCGATGAAGTACCGGCGGGTCGCTTGGCCACGCTCGGTGCGCTCCACCATCGACAGCTCCTTGGCCATGTCGACGGTGAGCAGGTAGTCGGTGCGGGGGCGGCCGCCGGTTTTGGACACGGATGTCCGAAAGTCCGTGCCGTCTTCGAACCCGTACTCTTCGACCCGGCGGCCAACCCACTTATGCACAGGTGTCGAGACCTTCAGCCACGCATGCAGCTGGCGAGCGTCGATCATGGTGACCCCGTCGCGATCCTGAGGGATCACTGCGGCGTCGAAGGCGTAGCTCCTGTGGACTGCAATCCGCGACCTACGCGCCGAAGTCGGTACTCGCAGGCGACCCCGCGTAAACCCAGCCGAACTTGACTTCAATCAGCGCCTGCCAAATGAGGTCGCAGCCGGTCGGCTGTCTATCTCCCCGATCCTCGTTACAGCGTCGGTGTTTCATGACGCCGTTTAGCGTGTGGTAGGTGCCACCTTGTGCGCGGGACGTGACATGGTCGAACGTGGGGGCATCAGGATGGCTTCGGCGCTGATCGTCAATGTCTGGCACCGACATTCCGCAGCCTGCGCAGATGCCTCCCTGAGCGGCATAGATTTTGACCAGCTGTCGGCGACGGCGATAGCGCCTCTTGCGAACGGGCGGCGAGGCCTCGCAAGGCGCTCTCATCGCGTCGCCCAACGCCGCTTCGTGCTGCCCTACGTCCGACACACTAGGCTTCGGGCGGGATCGTCACCGCCGAGACCGCAGCAATCAAATCCGCATCGCTTGCTCGGCCGGGATAGCGGCCCATCGTCAGACCACCCGGCAGGCTTTCCGTATCGTGCCCGACCAAGTCAGCCAGCGTCCACAGGGTGACCTTCGCGTCCCGCGCCTCGCGGATGAACCAACGCCGCCAGCTATGAAAATCGACGTTGGACTGACGTTGGCCATCCACTCGCTCATCAACGCCAACGCGCCGCCGAAAGCGGGTGTATGCCTTACTCGCTGGCATAGAACGCTCACGGATGGAGTCATCGGGTGGCTTCGGCAGGTCATCGATCAGGAAGTCTGTAGGCTTCTTCGAGGCGCTCCTGCGGGTGATGATCGCGGCAAGCTGAGGATGGATGGGCACGCGCCGTGCCGCCGCCTCGGTCTTTCCCTTCCCATCGGCGTTCACATCGAACCAGCCGTTGGCACAGTCTCGCACCTTCAGGCCGCAAATCTCCTCGATCCGCATTCCAGACAGGGCACCGATCCAAGCTAGGTCCAGCGAGCGCCCATCGGTTTCAGCTACCGGCTCCGCATAGAGGAGCTTGGCCACCTCTTCCGTCGTATAGGGTCGCTTGCCGCCCTTGCCGCCCGTGTCCATGACCATCGACACGCGCTTGCGGGTTTTGCCCACGCCCTTGAACTGATTCCCCCAGGGCGACGCGCTGACGTAGCCTTTGCCATCCAAGAACGCCCAGTACCCGCTCAGGAACTTCGTGTAGGTCGCCGCTGACGGCACCGCCATGCGCTTTAGCAGGTCTTGAACGAAACGCCCCGCTACCTTCCGGTCGATCCGCTCGACAGCCGTAGGTTCGTCATTTGCTTCCGCCCAGTCTTGATAGACTCGCACGGTGCGGCGGATGCCATCGATGGTCCGGGGGGCGAGCCCGCAGCCATCAAGGTAGCTTTCCAGCATCGTGTCGATGGGCGTCACAAGCCCGCTGGCAATTTCGGAGAACTGCTGCGCAGCCTTCCATCCGCGCTCCTTCTCAAGTTCCTCAGCCCGATCGGTCATCAGCAGAGACAGCGTGTCCTGCTCTCGCGACGATGCAGCTGAGGCGATGTCTTTACGCCATCCTAGGGCTTCTTTGGTCAGCCCGCCGCCGGACCTCTCGGCCGCCGTGAATTGCCCTTTAAGCTCATGGATGACCGCGTGCTTGATCCGCTCCGCATTGGCAGGGCTATCCGTTCCGAGGGAGCGTTTGAGCCGCGTTGCACCGACTACCTCCTGCAGCGCCTTGGGCACCGGGAGAGACACGCGGATGGTCCCGTGATGCCATTCGAGGTACTGCCCCAAACGGGCCTTGCGGGATGCCATGAGGAAGCCTTCGGGTTGCTCTGCGTACCCGCCGTGTACCCGTGTCGTGTACCCCAGCGCAAGGCCAAAATAGCCCGGTATACGGGGTTTTCTGGCTCAATTCATCGCTCGGCGCACACTCCCGGCGTGTCCGCCACGGCCTTTCCCGCCGTCGCAATCGCATCACTCGCCGAAGGGCGGGTCGTCCTCGCGCGGGCGTTCGCGCCCGTCGCCACGATCATCACGGCGATCGTCCCTGCCGCCGCCCAGGAAGCCGGGGATCAGCCCTTCGATGAAGCGTTCGAAGGGGGATTGTTCTTCCTCCTCCAAGGCTTCGAGCGCCTCGAGCGCGCGCTGTTCGGCGGCAAGGCGCATCGCCTCCTGCCGCGCGGCAATGTCGGCGCGCAGACCTTCGGGGATGTCGAGATCGGCCTCGCGCAGGCGCGCATTGCTCATGAAGCTGCGCCAGATTTCGGCCGGAAGCTGCCCGCCCGTCACGCCGCGCATCGCGCTGTTATCGTCATTGCCGACCCACACGCCCGTCACCAGCCCGCCGGCGAACCCGACATAGAGCGCGTCGCGGTGATTCTGGGTCGTGCCGGTCTTGCCGAAGGTGGGGATGCCCAATGCGGCGGCGCGGCCGGTGCCCTGGTTGGTCGCGCTCCACAGCAGATCGAGCATCTTTTCGCGCGTGCCGGGATAGAGTTGGGCGATCTGGCGCGGGGTGCGTTCGGCCAGGCCACTGGGTTCGACCGGATAGGTTCCGCCCGCAATCGCGGCATAAGCGGCGGTGAGTTCGATCAACGTCGTGCCCGACACGCCCAGCGCCATCGAAGGGCCGGAGGCGAGTTCGGAGCCGATGCCCAGCCGCTTGGCCGCATCGGCGACGTTGCTGCGCCCGACCATTTCGGCCACGCGCACCGCCGCGACATTGCTCGATTGGGCAAAGGCGCTGCGCATCGGGATCGGCGGGCCGTAGCGATTGCCGTAATTGTGCGGTTCCCAGCCGTCGATCGTCAGCCGGCTGTTATCGACCAGACTGTCGGGGCCATAGCCGCGCTCCATTGCCGCGAGATAGACGGCCAGCTTGAACGCCGATCCCGGCTGGCGCTTCGCCTGCGTCGCGCGATTGAAGGGACTCGCGCGGTAGCTGCGCCCGCCGATCAGCGCGACGACCTCGCCATTGGGGCGCATCGCGACGAGCGCGGCCTGCGTGGCATGAACGCCACCGCCCCAGCGCGAGAGGATATTGGTGAGCGCCTTGACCGCGGCCTTTTGAAGGGTGGGGTCGAGCGTGGTGCGGACGGTGACTTCGCCCTTCCCTTCCTGCGCCTGCTCCTCGATCTGCGGGGCGACCCAGTCGACGAAATAGGTGCCGGCGGGCAGTTCGTCGGTCGCGACATTGGGGCGGGCGGGCCGGATGCGGGCGAGTTCTTCGGGGGTGATCATCCCCTCCTCCGCCATCGCCGCCAGCACCAGTTTCGACCGCGCCTGCGCGCCCTCCAGATTGCCGACGGGGTTGAGGCGGCTGGGCGCCTTCACCATCCCCGCGAGCATCGCTGCCTGCGCCGCGTTCAGCTTTTCGGGATTCTTGCGAAAATAATGATGCGCGGCGGCGCGCAGGCCATAAGCGCCGTCGCCGAAATAGATGGACGACAGATAGCGCGAGAGAATCTCGTCCTTGCTGAGCCACGCGTCGAGCCAGAGCGCGAGGACGAATTCCTGCACCTTGCGGCCGATCTTGCGGTCCGAGGTGAGAAAGTCGGTCTTGGCGAGCTGCTGCGTGATCGTGGAGCCGCCCTGCACCACGCCGCCCGCACGCATGTTGCGCCAGAAAGCGCGGATCAGCCCGCGCGGATCGACGCCCATATGGCTGGCGAAGCGGCGATCCTCGATCGCGATGAAGGCGCCCTTCACCTCGACCGGCAAAGTCGCGGCGTCGACCGGTGCCTCGCGCGTGCCGCGCCGCGCGATCGGGGTTCCGTCGCTGGCGAGGTAGAGGAAGCTGGGCTTGCGCGGCGGCTGCATATCGCCCCACGGCGGCGCGACCCAACTGGCCCACAGGATCGCGAAGGCGAACAGCCCGGCAAAGGCGATGCCGGTCCACTTGCCGATCCGCCGCCACGGCAGACCGCGCAAGGCATCGCGCAGCCTTTGCTGCCACGGGGCGGGCGGCGCGACCGGTTCGTCGCCCCCTTCGGGATCGGGGGTCGGCGCGTCAGCTTTTGGCAAGCGGAACCAGGAAATCACAAATCGCCCATGATGTGCCGATCTGATAGCGGATCGGACCTTTCGCGGCGTTGAATGGCCGCATGACAGGGTCTTTGACGATGGATTGGGATTTTTCAACTCGCCGACTGGGGTTCCGGCCCGACGGGACGCCGATCGCAGGGGGAATCGCGCCCGACCGACGCTTCCGCGCGACCTTCCGCGTCGAGCCGCAGCATATCGACGAGATGGGCCATGTGAACAATGCGGTGTGGCTGCTGTGGCTGCAGGATATCGCGGCCGCCCACTGGTATGCCGCCGCGCGCGACGAGGATCGCGACCGGCTGGTCGGCATCGTGCTGAAGCATGAGATCGACTATCGCGCCAATGTGGGCGTGGGCGCCGAGATCATTGTCGAAACCTGGATCGACGGCCTGCCGCAGGGGCTGCGCTGCACCCGCATGGCGCGCTTTACCGATGCGACGGGCAAGCTGTTGGTATCGACGACATCGCAATGGGGGATGCTCGATCGCGAGACGGGGCGGCTGGCGCGGATCGGCGCCGATGTCGTCACGCCCTTCCTGCCGCTTGCGGGGGCGGGCGATCCTTCCTAAAGCCGCGTTCGATCGCGTCGGTTCCCCGCAAGGGGATTGAATGGGAATGCGGTGCGGATGCCTGGCATCCCAATCCGCGGCTGTCCCTGCAACTGTAAGCGGCGAGCGCGATGCACAGGCCGGTCCTTCCCGACCGGCAGCCACTGGACCGACAGGTCTGGGAAGGCGTGCATCGGGTGACGACCCGCGAGCCAGGAGACCTGCCGGCGTCTGGTCGCTCTTGCCCTGGCCCAGGGGATGGCCACGGCACGGCTTGTCCGGCTGAGCGACGTGCAAGCGGCGGGGGCCGCGTGGGACGTGCGTGTCGGTCGCTTCAGGCGTCCGGCCGACAGGCGCGTCGTGCCGAAAGGCCTAGCCCCCCGCCTTGTCGTCCGACGCCGGAAGGATCGACAAGATGAGTAAGATTCCAGCCACCGTCATCACCGGATTCCTGGGGGCGGGCAAGACCACCCTGATCCGCCACCTGCTGCAGAACGCCAAGGGCCGCCGCCTCGCGCTCGTCATCAACGAGTTCGGCGATGTCGGCGTCGACGGCGAACTGGTGAAGGGCTGCAATGACGAGGCATGCCCCGAGGACGATATCGTCGAACTGGCGAACGGCTGCATCTGCTGCACCGTGGCCGACGATTTCCTGCCGACGATGATGAAGCTGCTCGATCGGCCGAATCCGCCCGAACATATCATCATCGAGACGTCGGGCCTCGCCCTGCCCAAGCCGCTGGTGAAGGCGTTCCAATGGCCCGACATCCGCACGCGGGCGACCGTGGACGGCGTGGTCGCGCTGATCGATGCCGATGCGGTGGCGGCGGGGCGCTTCGCGACCGACGAGGCTGCGCTGGCGGCGGCGCGCGCGGCCGATCCGACGCTGGACCATGACAGCCCGCTGGAGGAGTTGTTCGAGGAACAGCTCGCCTGCGCCGACATGGTCGTGCTCAACAAGACCGATCTGGTTTCGGCCGATGCGCTGGCGGGTGTCGAGCAGCAGGTCGGGGCCGAGACGCGCCCCGGCGTGAAGATCGTGCGTGCCGATCATGGCGCGGTCGACATCGCCGCCCTTCTGGGCATCACCGCGGCGGCCGAGGACGATCTGGATTCGCGCAAATCGCACATCGACGATGGCGAGGAGCATGACCATGACGACTTCGACAGCTTCGTGCAGACCGGCGGCGAGGTGACCGATCTCGACGCCCTGCTCGGGACAATGGCCGACGTGATCGCCAAGCACGACGTGCTGCGCATCAAGGGGATGGTCGCGGTGGCGGGCAAGCCCAGCCGCCTGATCATCCAGGCGGTCGGCCCGCGCATCCAGCATTTCTACGATCGCGCGTGGAAGGGCGACGAGGCGCGCAAGACCAGCCTGGTCGTGATCGGCCAGAAGGGGCTGGACCGCGCCGCGATCGAGGCCGAATTGGGCGCCGCGATCGCCTGATGCATCTGCTGGCCGCCACTCCGGGGACGGTATCGAACGGCGACGAGGCGATCGACCTCGATCAGTCGCCAGGCGACATCGTGTTCCTGACGGTGGCGGACAGCGAACTCGCCTGCTTCGCGCAGGCGGTGGCGACCTTGGGCGATGGCGCGCCGCGCGTGCGCCTCGCCAACCTGCTCCAGTTGAAGCATCCCTATTCGGTCGACCTCTATGTCGAAAAGGTGATCGCGCGCGCCAAATTCGTGTGCGTCGTCCTGCTCGGCGGCAAGGCGTACTGGCCCTACGGGATCGACGAGATTGCGCGGGTGGCGCGGGAGGAGGGGATCGCCTTTGCCGCAATCGCCGACGGGCGCGAGGGCGATCCGACGCTCGATCTCGCCTGCACCGTCGCGCCCGATATGGTCGAACGGCTGCGCGATTATCTGCGGCAGGGGGGCGTCGCCAACGCCGCCAATTTCCTGCGCCACGCCGCGCAATTGATCGGTCGCGACATCGGCACGCCCGACGATCCGGTGCCGATCGCCGATGCGGGCCTCTATGTGCGCGGGGTCGATCGGCCGACGATCGCCGACGTGCGGGCGCGCTGGATGCCGGGGCGGCCGACCGCTTTGCTCTGCTTCTATCGCGCGCTGATGATCGCGGGGACGCTCGACGCGGTCGATGCGCTGGTGGCGGCGCTGGAGGGGCAAGGGCTGAACGTCGTCGCGGTCCATGTCCGCGCGCTGCGCGAGCCGTTCGCGATCGATCTGCTGCGCGGGGTGATCGGCGAAGTCGCGCCCGACGTGATCCTGAACGCTACGTCGTTCGCCGCCTCGTCTCCGGGCGAAAGCCGGATCGCGAGCGTGCTGGAGCAGGCCGACTGCCCAATCCTGCAGACCGTGTTCGCGGGCGCGATCGAGGGCGACTGGCGCGACAGCCCGCGTGGCCTGGGTCCGCGCGATCTGGCGATGAACGTCGCGCTGCCCGAGGTCGACGGGCGCCTCTTCACCCGCGCGGTGGCGTTCAAGGCGGCCGAACGCTTCGACGCGGCGACCGAATGCGGGATCGTGGTGCCCAAGGTCGCGCCCGATCGCGTCGCCTTCGTCGCCGATCTCGCGGCGCACTGGGCGCGGCTGCGGGTGACGGCGAAGGCCGATCGCAACGTCGCGCTGGTGCTGGCCAACTATCCCAATCGCGACGGGCGGATCGGCAATGGCGTGGGCCTCGACACGCCCGCCAGCGCCGCCGCGATCCTGAAGGCGCTGGGCGATGCGGGATACGATGTCGGCAACGCGCCGACCGATGGCGCGGCGCTGATGGCGATCATGCTGGCGGGCGTGACCAATGCGGCGGACTCGCGCGATCGGCCGGCCGAGGTGCGGCTGTCGCTGGCCGACTATCGCGCCGGTTTTGATGCGATGCCGGCCGAGGTGCGCGCGGCGGTGGACGAACGCTGGGGCGATGCGGCGGCCGATCCGTTCGTGCGCGACGGCGCCTTCCATCTGGCGGTGCATCGCTTCGGCAATGTCGCGGTCGCGGTGCAGCCGGCGCGTGGCTATAATATCGATCCCAAGACGAGCTATCACGATCCCGCGCTCGTCCCGCCGCATGCCTATCTGGCGTTCCACATCTGGATGAACCGGCATTTCGGCGCGCACGCCGTCGTCCATGTCGGCAAGCATGGCAATCTGGAATGGCTGCCGGGCAAGGCGCTGGCTTTGTCCGAGACCTGCTTTCCCGAAGTGTGCGCAGGGCCGGTGCCGCAGCTTTATCCCTTCATCGTCAACGATCCGGGCGAAGGCACGCAGGCGAAGCGGCGGATCGGCGCGGCGATCATCGACCATCTGACCCCGCCCCTCACCCGCGCCGAAAGCTATGGGCCGTTGAAGGCGCTCGAGGCGCTGGTCGACGAATATTATCTGGCGGCGGGGATGGACCCGCGCCGGTTGAACCACCTGAAGGGCGAAATCCTCGATCTGGCACGGTCGCAGGGTCTGGATACCGATGCAGGCGCGAGCGGCGATGGCGAGGATGCACTGTCGGCGATCGACAATTATCTGTGTGAGCTGAAGGAAATGCAGATCCGCGATGGGCTGCACATCTTCACGAGGTCGCCCACCGAACGACTGCGCACCGACCTCCTGATCGCCTTGTCCCGCACGCCGCGCGGGCATGATGCGCCGGGGCAGGCTTCGCTGCTGCGCGCGATGGCGGACGATCTGGGGCTGGACTTCGATCCGCTCGATTGCGTGATGGGGGAGGCCTGGCGCGGGCCGCGGCCTGACGTGCTGGCGGCGGTGGCGAGCGATCCGTGGCGGACGACCGGCGACACGATCGAACGCCTCGAATTGCTGGCAACTGCCCTCGTCTCCTCCCTTCGTCACCCCGGACTTGATCCGGGGTCCCGCTTCTTCTCTGACGCGGACAAAGTTAGCGGGACCCCGGATCAAGTCCGGGGTGACGATGTGGGGGAGAGGACGTCATCCGTTATCGCGTCGATCCGCGATGACCTCGCTCCGCGCGTTGACGCCTGTGGCAACGCCGAGCAGGCCGCCTTGCTCGCGGGCCTCGACGGGCGTTTCGTCACCCCCGGCCCGTCCGGCGCGCCGACGCGCGGGCGGCCCGATGTGCTGCCGACCGGGCGCAATTTCTACTCGGTCGACACGCGCTCCGTCCCGACCGCGACCGCGTGGGATCTGGGGCAGCGTTCCGCACAGTTGCTGGTCGACGATTATTTCCAGCGCGAGGGGGATTGGCCCAAGGCGATGGCGCTGAGCGCGTGGGGCACCGCGAACATGCGGACCGGAGGGGACGATATCGCGCAGGCGCTGGCGCTGATGGGGGTGCGGCCGACGTGGGACTGGACGTCGGGCCGCGTCACGGGGTTCGAGGTGATGAAAGTCGCCGAGCTGCGCCGCCCGCGCGTCGACGTGACCTTCCGCGTATCGGGCTTCTTCCGCGATGCCTTCCCCGAGCAGATCGACCTGCTCGACAGCGCGGCGCGCGCGGTGATGGCGCTCGACGAACCGATCGAGGACAATCCCGCCGCCGCGCGCCATCGGGCAGAGACGGCGCGGCTGATCGATCAGGGCGCGGAGGCGAAGGCGGCGGCACTGCGCGCGGGCTTCCGCGTGTTCGGCTCCAAGCCCGGCGCTTATGGCGCGGGGCTGCAGGCGATGATCGACGAGAAATTGTGGCACGACCGCGCCGACCTGGCGAACGTCTATCTCGACTGGGGCAGCTATGCCTATGGCGCGGGCGTGGAGGGCGATGCCGAGCGCGAGCTGTTCACGCAGCGGCTCGCCTCCGCTGACGCCGTGGTCCAAAACCAGGACAATCGCGAGCACGACCTGCTCGACAGCGACGATTATTACCAGTTCGAAGGCGGCATCGCCTCGGCCGTAGAGCATCTCTCGGGCAAGCGCCCGCGCGCTTATCACAACGATCACAGCCGCCCCGAACGCCCGGTCGTCCGCACGCTGGAGGACGAGATCGGCCGGGTGGTGCGCGCGCGCGTGACCAATCCCAAGTGGATCGCGGGGGTGATGCGCCACGGCTATAAGGGCGCGTTCGAGATTGCGGCGTCGGTCGACTATCTGTTCGCCTTCGCCGCGACCACGCATGCGGTGCGCGATCATCATTTCGACGCGGTCCACGCCGCCTTCATCGAGGATGAGGCCGTGCGCGCCTTCATGGCGGACGCCAACCCGGCGGCGTTGCGCGAGACGGCGGCCCGGCTCGCCGAGGCGCTGCAGCGCGGGCTATGGAAGCCGAAATCGAACAGCGCGGGCATGCTGCTCGCCGAGATTGCAGGAGAGTGACGATGGCCGAGCGGACCGAGGAACAGCACAAGGCGAAGATGCAGAAGCTGCAGGCCGCGCATGACAAGATGGTCGCGGCCAAGACGATCGAAAAGGGCCTGCTGATCGTCCACACCGGCAAGGGCAAGGGCAAGACCACCGCCGCTCTCGGCATGGTCGTGCGCGCGATCGGACATGGCAAGAAGGTGGGCGTCGTCCAGTTCGTGAAGGGCGCGATGGCGACGGGCGAAAAGGCGGTGTTCGATGCCTTCCCGAACCAGATCGAGTTCAAGCCGATGGGCGAAGGCTTCACCTGGGACACGCAGGACCGCGCCCGCGACATCGCGGTGGCGCGCGAGGCGTGGGACGAGGTGAAGCGCATGATCCTCGACCCCAGCTATGACATGGTGCTGGCGGACGAGCTGAACATCGTCCTGCGCTACGACTATCTGCCGGTCGACGAAGTGATCGAGGTGCTGAAGGCGAAGCCCGAGATGACCCATGTCATCGTCACCGGCCGCAACGCGCCCGACGCGGTGATCGAGATCGCCGACCTGGTGACCGAGATGACCCTGGTGAAGCACCCCTTCCGCGAACAGGGCGTGAAGGCGCAGGCGGGGGTCGAGTTCTGACCGGAGACGATCTCGAGACGCTGCTCAGCTGGCGGCGCGACGTTCGGCACTTCGACACGCGACCGATCGACGCGGCGGTGATCGATCGGCTGTTCGAACTTGCGCAACTGGCGCCATCGGTGGGCAATGCGCAGCCGTGGCGCTTCGTGCGGGTGAAGACGCAGGCGTTGCGCGCGACGCTGGCGGAGCATGTCGATGAGCGGGCGCGGGCGGCAGGCGAGACCTATGGCGAGAGCGAGCGGGCGGCGCTCTACGCCTCGCTCAAGCTGCACGGATTGCGCGAGGCGCCCGAGATCGTCGCGGTCTTCTGCGACGAGGAGCCGCCGCAGGGCCACGGCCTGGGCCGCGCGACGATGCCCGAGGCGCTGCGTTATTCGACGGTGCTGGCGATCCACACGCTCTGGCTCGCCGCGCAGAATGAGGGGATCGGGCTCGGCTGGGTTTCGATCGTCGATCCGGCTTTCGTGACCGACCTGCTCGACGTGCCCGCGCAATGGCGCTTCGTCGCTTTGCTATGCATCGGCTATCCGATCGCGCCGTCCGACACGCCCGAACTCGAACGGCGCGGCTGGCAGGCCCGCGGCGACTGGCGCGCGAATATCAGTGAGCGTTAGGCGGTCCACTCTGCGAGGTCCGGCTCGCCGCCAATGAGCGCGAGGCCGTGGGCGATTGAGGTGAGTTCGCCGCCGGTTGCGATGCGATCGCTGCCGAAGCGCCGGTCGAACAGAGCGCGGATCGCGGGGATGAGCGAGGAGCCGCCGGTCAGGAACACGCGGTCGATTTCGTTGGCCGACACGCCCGCGCGCTCCAGCCCCGCCTCCATCGCGGCCTCGATGCGGCGCAGATCGTCGGCGATCCAGGCTTCGAAATCGGTGCGGCGGACGTCGCCGTCGATTTCGATGTCGTCGCCCGCAAAATGGAACAGGGCGTGTTCCTCGCTGGAAAGCGCGCGCTTGAGGCGGCCGACCGCGTCATAGAGCGGGAAGCCCTGTTCATGTTCGATCAGCGCGATCATCCGGCCGATCGGTTCGGGATCGACCGCGTCGCGCTGGAGCCGACGCAGTTCGTCCATCGTCTTGCGATTGCGCATCAAGGCGAGGCGCGACCAATCGGCGAAATCGTTGAAATAGCCGCCGGGGATTTCGAGCGTCTTGCCGAACGATCGGTAGGAGCCGCCCTTGCCCAGCATCGGCAGCACCAGATGTTCGACGATGCGGCGATCGAAGCGGTCGCCCGCAATGCCGATGCCCGATGAGGCGAGCGGGACGCAGCGGCGCGGGGCGCCCGGTTCGGCCACGCGCACGATCGAGAAATCGGTGGTGCCGCCGCCGAAATCGGCGACCAGGATCGTCGCAGGCTCGGTGAGGCGCGAGGCGTAGGAGTAAGCGGCGCCGAGCGGCTCATAGACATAGTGAAGCTCGACCCCGAAATTGTCGAACATCAGGTCGTAGCGTTGGCGCGCCAGCGCGGGATCGGGGCGGCCACCGGCATATTCGACCGGGCGGCCGATGATGATCCGCTGCGGCCGATTGTCGAGCTGCCCGCCCGCATGTGCCACCAGCTTCTGCAGGAACAGGCGGCCCATATCCTCGAACCGGAAGGGCTTTCCGAAGATCAGGGCGCGTTCGAAGGCGGCGCTGGCCGCGACCGTCTTGAACGACTGGACGAAGCGGCTGTCGAGCGGGGATTGGAGATATTCGGCGATCGCCCACGGCCCCGCTTCATGCGCAATCCCGTTCCAGCCGCGCTCCTCCTCCCAGAAACAAATCGCCGATCGGAAGATCGCGCCGGTCGCTTCCTCGCCCGCAAACTCGATCAGATGCGCGCCGCCCGCGCCGTCGGCCAAGGCCGCGACGGTGTTGGTGGTGCCGAAATCGAGGCCGAGCACGCCGGACACTTGGGTCTCCTGAACAGGGCGGGCGCCTATGGCATGGCGTGCCGCGAGCGACAAGTTTCGGTCCTCATCCGATCAATCTATTATTGATAATGACTCGCAATAGTATATACTGACACCCCATCAGATTGATAGGAGACCGGAGCATGAACGCGAACGCGCAGCAGGTGATCGACTGGAACGGCGATAGCGGCGCAAGCTGGGTCGCCTATCAGGAACAGCTCGATCGGATGCTCGAACCCTATGGTGCGGCGGCCTTCGCCAAGGCGGCGATCCGGTGCGGCGATCATGTGCTCGATATCGGTTGCGGTGCCGGCGAAAGCACGCTGGCGATCGCGTGGGAGACGGGGCCGACCGGCCGCGCGCTGGGCATCGACATATCCGAGCCGCTGATCCGCCGCGCGCGCGAACGCGTGTGGGATACGATGTCGCAGGCCGAGTTCCGGATTGCGGATGCGAGCAATGCGCCGCTGCCGGTGGCGGGGTTCGATTGCCTGTTCTCGCGCTTCGGGGTGATGTTCTTCGACGATCCGGTCGCCGCCTTCACCCATCTGCGCACCACGTTGAAGCCCGGCGGACGGATCGTCTTCGCCTGCTGGCGCGGGGCGGCGGAGAATGACTGGGCGACGTTGCCGCTGCAGGCGATCGAGGGGATCGTGCCGCCCCCGGCCAAGCCATCGCCCGCAGCACCCGGCCCGTTCTCCTTCGGCGATCCCGATCGGGTGCGCGACATATTGGCTAAGGCGGGTTTCGGCGGAATCGATATCGAGCCGGTCGATCATCCCGTCGTCTTCGGCGAAGGCGCGACCGGGGCCGCGGCGGTCGACGACGCGCTCGACCGCGCCTTTGCGGTGGGGCCGCTGCGCCGCGCGCTGGCGGGGCAACCCGATCTGGTGGTGGTGAAGGCAGCCGCCGCCGTCCACGCCGCCTTCACGCGCAAGCTGGTCGACAATCGGGTGCTGATTGACGGAGCGGGCTGGATCGTCTCCGCGCGCAACCGGGCACACTAACTCCGCTCACTAACCCGATAGACGACGCTGTAGCCTATATGATCGGACAGCATCGTTCCGTCCGCCTCGCGCCCGAACAGGGGCAGGCGGCGGACGGGGCGGATGGCGGTGGCGTCGGTCCCGGCGAAGAATTGCCAGTCGGTCGCGTGGGCGAGCGGCAGGTTCGACGCGATCGGCAGATCGAGGCCGCATTCGCCCCTGCCCTGCCCGCAGAACATCGCAGGTTTGCGCACCACGCCCATCGCGGTCGCAGGCGCCATGTTCCAGCGGCGGCCATGCGCCTGAAGCGCCTCCAGCCGGCCGATAGAATGGACGTTGAAGTCGCCCGCGAACAGGCGGACGTGTTTCGTGCCGCCAATCAGCCGATCGACAGCATCGAGTTGCGCGCGATAGGCGGTGAGGTTGCGCTGCGGCGACGTCATCGAGCTTTTGCGGCAGTTGAGATGGGTGGTCGCGATCTCGATCGGTTCGGCCATGCCGGGCGCCTTGACCGTCGCGACCAGCACGCCCTTGTTCGCGCCGCAATCGAGCCCCGCGCAGGCGGCGAACGCGGCCGATCGGGTGGCGAGGATCGGAAAGTCGGAGAAGATGGCGAGGCCGCTCGACAGGACGGGCGCGCTGCGCTCGCCCAGATACCAGCTGCGCTTCGCGACGAAATCGGCCGGCAACGGCATGTCGGTGCGCGACGCTTCCGCCGCCGGACCGAATGCCTGATAGCGATAGCCGGCCAGCCGCCCGATCGCGCGCGCATCCTCCGTAAAGGCTTCCTGCAGCACCACGATATGCGGCGCGACGCCCGCCTGCCGCAGCATGCGCAGCCGTTCGGCGATGCGGGCGAGATCCTCGCCACGGCCCGACTTGATCGGCCAGGGCAGCGCCTCGACATTGTAGGTGAGGACGCTGATCTCATCGGCGCGATGGTGGAGTTCGGGCGCGATGGCCTTTTCGCCCAGCCGCTGCACGCCGGGGCTGATCGGTGACGACCAGATCGCGCCGACCATCGCCAGCGCCGCCAGCAAGCCTGCCTTCATCGTTCGTCTCCGCCGCGATCGAAGTCACGGCGCTTTTGCGCGAAAAATGTTTCAGTCGCCCGGTCATCCGCATGTCAAAACGGTTGCTGAACGCATCCGACACAAGTCGATGAACAGCATGAGAGGTCGACGAACGGCTCTGGCCCCCAACGGGGCTTACTTTATTTCCCGATCATGCCTTTTATTACATCGTTGATCGCATGATGCGTCGTTTCAAGCCGCAGCTTTTCCTGGCTTTAGGCGCGATTACGGCCGCCGCATCGCCCGCCGCCGCGCAGACGGCGGTGAATGCTTATCCGGCCAGCTTCTTTACCCCCTTTTCCCCCGCCAACGCGCTGGAGATCGTACGGCGCGTGCCCGGCTTCGTGATCGAGAAGGTCGACGAGGATATTCGCGGCTTCAGCCAGGCGGCGGGCAATGTCGTGATCAACGGGCAGCGACCGATCTCGAAATCGGACAGTATCGAGGTGATCCTGTCACGCATCCCCGCCAACCGCGTCGTGCGGGTCGAGGTGGGATCGGGCGAACGCTTCGGATCCGAATATACCGCCAAGGCGCAGGTGCTGAACCTGGTGCTGAGCGATGCGGGCGGGATCGCGGGCACGGCGGAGGGCACGATCCGGCGCGACTTTCGTGGGCGGCTGACGCCCGAGGCGAGCCTGGCCGGGCTGCTGCGACGGGGCAAATCGACCTTCAACTTGTCCGCGCAGCTGACCAACGGCGTCTATACCGAGGAGGGGTTCGACCGGATCACCACCCTGCCCGCCGGCACGCTGCGCGAGTTTCGCGACAAGGTGAACACGCAGACCGAGCCGACCTATGCGCTGTCGGGCAGCTGGGCCTATGATGGCGGTACCAACCGCACCGCGCATCTGAACGCACGGATCGCGCAGGCGAACTTCAAGCTCGATCAGCGCAACAACGTTTTCCCCGCCACCGGCCCGGCCCGCAACGACGCGCTGACCCAGCGTTTCGACGTGCGGCGGATCGAGATTGGCGGCGATGTGACGCGGCCGCTGGCGGGCGGCGGGATCAAGCTGGTGGGTCTCGCCACACGGCGCGACCGCGATCTGGCCGACACCATCTTCCTGCGCGCGAACGGCGCGTCGCTGGGCGGCAACCAGCAGACGACCGACGATGTGAGCGAGGAGACGCTGGCGCGGCTTTCGTGGAACCGTGCGAACCTGCTCGGCTGGTCGGTCGAGATCGGGGGCGAGGCCGCGCTCAACAAGCTGGACAGCGATGTCGGCCTGTTCGACGTGACGCCCGGCGGCACGCGCAACCGCATCGACCTGCCGATCGATCAGGCGGTGGTGAAGGAGAAGCGCGGCGAATTGTTCATCAATGCGGGACGCCCGATCACGAAGACACTGCGCGCCGATTTGGGCTTCACCTACGAAGCGTCGCGCCTGACGGTGAGCGGCGATGCGCAGGCCGAACGGACTTTGCGTTTCCCCAAGCCCAAGGTAACGATCGACTGGCGCCCGCGCGGCGGATGGCACGCGCAGCTTTCGGTGTCGCGCACAGTCGCGCAGCTTCAGTTCGAAGATTTCATCAGCAGCGCGACCCTGGCCGCCGAACAGATCAACGGCGGCAACGCCAATCTGGTGCCCCAGCGCGCGTGGGAGGTGCTGGCGACGATCGAGCGGCCGATCCTGGGCGATGGCCTGATCAAGATCGAGCTGGGCCATGACAAGGTGCAGAAGGTGCAGGATCGCGTGCCGACACCCGAAGGATTCGACGCGCCCGGCAATCTGGGCAATGGCGACAAGTGGATCGCGCGCGCGAAGGTCGATGCGCCACTCAAGAACTTCGGGATCAAGGGCGGGCGGCTGACGCTCTACGGATCCTATGTCGGAACGTCGGTGGTCGATCCCTATACGTTGGAGAAAAGGCCATTCTCCAATTTCGATGCCTTCTATTTCGAGATCAATTTCCGGCAGGATCTGGGCAAGTTTGCCTGGGGCGTGGATGCGGAGGGCAACACCCATTCGACCACGTTCCGCCGCAACGAACGCGACCGTTTCTCGCGCCGCAATCCCGATACCAGCGTCTTCGTGGAATATCGGCCGACCGGGCGCACCACGCTGAACCTGACGCTGAACAACATCACGCAGGCGCCATCCTATCGCCGGCGCACCTTCTTCTTCCCCGATCGCACCAACCCCGATCCGGGCCAGTTGGAGATCCGCCAGCGCAACCGCCACATATTGCCGACGCTGAAGATCAAGCACAGTTTCGGATAATCGACCGATTTTCCGAATTGGCGTCAAAAATTATCGCCTCCTGCCTTGACGGCGGGCGCGATCCATTATGTGATGGCCCCGCTCAAAACAGAAAAAGGCTGGCCGTCCGCGCGCCGGTTCGTGTGCGGATCGCCTCCGGCGAGGAGAAGACACGATGAACGAGATGAGCCCCATTGAATTGCCGCCGATCCCGATGTCGCATCGCGACCAGACCGTCGGCTTCGGCAAAGGCTGGTATTGCGTCGCCGAAAGCGCCGAGATCAGCGCCGACACCTTGCTGCCCGTATCCTATTTCGACCGCGAGCTGATCGTGTTCCGCGACAAGAATGGCGATGCGAAGGTGGCCGACGCCTATTGCCCGCATCTGGGCGCGCATCTGGCGAGCGCGGACGGCTGCATCGATGCGGGCGAGATCGTCTGCCCGTTCCACAAGTGGCGCTTCGACGCGACGAGCGGCAAGTGCAACTCGATCCCCTATACCAAGTTCGTTCCCCCGCAGGCGAAGCTGAGCTTCTACCCGACGATGGAGATGAACGGCATGGTGCTGATGTGGTGGCACAATGCCGGCGCGGCGCCCGAGGCCAAGCCGTACAACGTGATCGAGGCGCATTCGGACAAGGTGTGGCTGCCCGCGTTCGAGCGCAGCTTCGAAACCACCGTGCCGCTGCGTGACCTGCATGAAAACATCTTCGACACTGCGCATATCCAGCAGCTTCACCGCAGCAACGGCATGCCCGAGATCGCCGACGTCGTGCGCCACGATTTCGGCCTCGAGGTCAATTTCGAAGCGATGCCCGATGGCGAGCGCACCGCGATCCACTTCATGCAGTTCAACTTCAGCGGGATGAGCATGGTCAGCCATGTCGTGCTCGGCACCGGCTATGGCTTTTGCCAGAACAACACGATCACCCCGATCGACCGCGAACGCAGCCTGATGCGGATCCGCATGTTCATGCTCGACACCGGTTCGCCCGAAATGAACGAGCAGATCGGCAAGGCCTTCGCCGCGCGCGTGATGACCGAGATCGATCAGGACATGAAGGTGCTGAACTTCAAGAAGCACCTCGAACGCCCGCTGATCTGCGCCGGCGACGGCCCGATCATGAAGTGGCGCGAATATGCCGAGGAATTGCTGGCGGCGTAATCGCGCCCTTTAAACTCCCCTCCCTGCCTGGGGAGGGGTTGGGGGTGGGTAAGAAAGGGTCGGGGGTCGATCCCCCGGCCTTTTCTTTTATCGAGCGGCGGAGAGTCTTTTGGCGCGCAGACGCGCGCACCCACCCCTCAATCCCCTCCCTAGGCAGGGAGGGGAGATAATAGGATCAGTCGTTCACCCAGCGCGCGAAGATAGCGGTGGGGAGCAGGAGGCCGCGGGCTTCCTCTCGCACCGCCATTTCGCCGACTTCGATGCGACCACCGAGGTCGCCGAGCATCTGTTCGAGTAGCGCCCCGATCGCCAGCGCCGACATGCGCACCGCATAGACGGTGAGGACCAGGAAACGCGAATTGCGATCCAGCACGTTGCGGCAATGCTGGATCAGGCCGGGAAGATGTTCCTCCAGCCGCCAGACTTCCCCATCCGGCCCGCGCCCGAATTTGGGCGGATCGAGGATGATGCCGTCATAGCGACGCGCCCGGCGCACTTCGCGGGCGGCGAACTTCACCGCGTCGTCGACCATCCAGCGGATCGGGCGATCGGACATGTCGGACAGGAAGGCATTGGCCTTGCCCGCCTCGACCGATTTCTTGGACGCATCGACATGCGTGACGCGCGCGCCCTTGCCCGCCAGCGCCAGCGTGCCGACGCCGGTATAGCCGAACAGGTTGAGCATCTCGCTGCCCTCCTGCGTGCGTTCGCGCGCCCATCCCCATTGGGGCATCATGTCGGGGAAGAAGGCGAGATGACGGAAGGGCGTGTTCTGCGCGAGGAAGCGAACCTCCTCCCACTTCAGATGCCAGCCGCCGCGCGGCACATCGCGCGAGAGATGCCACTTGCCGCCGCCATCCTCATCGGACGCGGCGATGAAGTCGCCATCGGCCTGCCAGTCGGACGTGGCGGGCGCCCACATCGCCTGCGGTTCGGGGCGGATGAAGCGAAAGCGGCCGAACCGCTCCAGCTTGCGCCCATGCCCGCTGTCGATCAGGCCGTAATCGTCCCAGGGTTCGGTGATGAGGGTCTTCAGTTCCATATCAATGCGTCACGCCGCCGCCTTCAGCGCGGGGCCGACCGTCGCCAGCGTCTCGCGCCCGGTGAGGATGCGGGTGCCGACGGCGCGGACCTGATCGACCTGGCAGGCATCGATCCGCGCGACGATGGTGGAGAGATCGAGCGGCTTGCCGTGAACCAGCGTCTGGAAACCCAGCCGGTCGGCGCGGCCTTGTACCGATTCCAGCGCCATCAGGATCGTCGCCTTGATCTGCGCCTTGGCGCGCGCGAGTTCGACGTCGCTCAGGGTCGCGGCCGTATCGTGCAGGATCGATCGTGACAGGTTCACCGCACCCGCCGCCTCGGCCCGCGCGGTCGCAAGATAGACGGTCATCATCCCGGTATCGCGCCACGCCGAAACCGAACTGCCGACCGAATAAGCGAGGCCACGCTCCTCACGCACCGCCTGGAACAGCCGCGAGGAAGAACCCTCGCCTGCCGCCTGGCTGAACAGCATCAGCGCGTAATAATCGGGATCGAGATAGGACAGGCCTTCATGCCCGAACAGGATGTGCGCCGATTCCAGCCGGCGCCGCTCGACGAAGTTGCCGCCTTCATAGACGGCCACGTCGGCCACCGGGCGGGGTGCCTGCTCCATGTCGCCGAAGCGGGTTTCGGCGAGCGCCACGAGCGCGTCGAAATCGACCTTGCCCGCCGCCGCCAGCACCATCGCGTCGGGCCGGTAATGCCGTTCGGTCCAGCCGAACAGATCGTCGCGGCCAATCGCCGCGATCGTTTCCTCGTCGCCCAGCACCGGGCGGCCGAAGGCCTGCTTTGGCCAGGCGGTCGAGTGGAAATGATCGTTGATGATATCGTCGGGCTGGTCGCGCGCCTCGCCCAGTTCCTGCAGCACCACATCCTTTTCGCGGACGAGGTCGCTCGGTTCGAAATGCGGCTTGCGGATCAGATCGGCGATCAGGCCGACGCCCAAAGGCGTATCATCGGCCAGCAGCCGCGCCTGAAACACCGTCTGATCGCGCGAGGTATAGGCGTTCAGATAGCCGCCGACATTTTCGATCGCTTCGCTGATCTCGCGCGCGTTACGGCCGCCCGCACCCTTGAACACCATATGTTCGAACAGGTGCGCGAGGCCATTGGTGCGCGCCTCCTCATGCCGCGCGCCGCAATCGACGTGCAGGCCGATGGCGACCGTCTCCACCCCCGCCATCGGATCGGCGGCGACGGTGAAGCCGTTGGGCAGGCGATGGATCAAAGGAGCCGACATGGCGACTTAAGCGTCAGCCCCGACTTGGTCGGCGACGAAGCCTTCGATCGCTTCCATCGTCGCGGGCAAGGTCGCGTAACGCTCCTCGCGCTCGAACAGGTTGCCGACACGGCCGGGCAGCGTCGGGCGCACGCCGGTCGCGCGCTCGACGGCGTCGCCGAACTTGGCCGGGTGCGCGGTCGCCAGCGTCACGACGGGAACGTCGGCCGGCAGATCGGCATCCTGCGCGGCAGCGAAGCCGATCGCGGTGTGCGGATCGAGCAGTTCGCCCGCCTTGTCCTGCCCCCAGCGCATCGCCAGCGCCATGCGATCGGCGTCGACGCGGGTGCTGGCGAACAGCCCTTCGACCTCACCGCGCATCGCGGCGGGGATGGCGAGCTTCTTCGTCTCCTCGAATCCGCGCATCGACGCGGCGAGCGCCGCGCCATCGCGGCCATGCATGTCGAACAACAGGCGTTCGAAGTTCGAACTGACCTGAATATCCATCGATGGCGCCGCCGTGGGCGTGACCGTGCCGACCGAATAATCACCGGCAGAAAGCGCGCGGTGGAGGATGTCGTTGACGTTGGTGGCGACGATCAGCTTGGCGACCGGAAGCCCCATCTTCGACGCGACATAGCCCGCGAACACATCGCCGAAATTGCCGGTGGGCACCGAGAAGGCGACGGGGCGATCGGGCGCGCCAAGGCGCACGGCCGAATAGAAATAATAGACGACCTGCGCCATCAACCGCGCCCAGTTGATCGAATTGACCGCGGCGATGTTGTAGCGTGTGGCGAAGCTCTGATGCGCGAACATAGCCTTCACCAACGCCTGAGCATCGTCGAAGCTGCCTTCGATCGCGATATTGTGGACGTTGGGGGCGAGCACCGTCGTCATCTGCCGACGCTGCACCTCGGACACGCGGCCCTTGGGGTGGAGCATGAAGATGTCGATCTTCGCACGGCCCGCCACCGCATCGATCGCGGCCGAGCCGGTGTCGCCGCTGGTCGCGCCCACGATCGTCAGATGCGTATCGCGATCGCGCAGGAAGCGTTCGAACAGCAGGCCGAGTAGCTGGAGCGCGACATCCTTGAACGCGAGCGTCGGGCCGTGGAACAGCTCCATCACCCACTGGCGATGATCGAGCTGCTTGAGCGGCACGACCGCAGCGTGGCTGAAGCGGCCATAGGCCGTCTCGCACAGGCCCTTGAGTTCCTCGTCGGTCAGCGCGCCCGCGACGAAGGGACGCATGACCGCGACCGCCGTATCGACATAGGACAAGCCCTTGAGCGCCGCGATCTCATCGCGCGAAAATCCCGGCCAGCTTTCGGGGACATAAAGCCCCCCGTCGCTGGCGAGCCCCGCAAGCGTGACATCCTCGAATCCCATCCGGGGTGCGGCCCCGCGCGTGCTGACATACTGCATGATCGGCGGGCCTTAGGCTTTGCGGCGCACAGGGGCAAGAAGAACGGGGTTTTTACGGTGAAAAGGCAGGCGATCGACCCCCGCGGGGGAACAATTTCCGCCCACAACACTTGGCCGATATGGTAAGACAGCGAAGGCAATGATCGAAACGACCGCAATTCCAGGCCCGAAGCCGCGAGTGAAACCTCGCTACAGCTTCGTCGTCGCGGCCTGGGTGGCGTTGTGGACCGCAATCCTCTGCGCGTTGCCCAGCGGGGCGATCTCTTCACCCAAGATGGTGGGATCGGCCTTCGATCCGGCGACCACCAGCGTGGCGCTCAAATCGCGGTCGCAGACCGTCGCCCGGCAATCGGCCGCGCGGCACACCCCGCCCGCCCCCGACATCCACATTCCCGATCGGCGCGCGATCATCCTGACGATGGCGGTCGCGCCCGTCGCGATTGCGCCCGCTTTCGTCCTGCCGTTCGTCGCGACGGACCTGCCCGGCCACTCACGCGGCAACGCCCGGCCCCGCGCCCCGCCGCACGCCTGATCCCGTCCGAACGGCCGCTTTCGCGCGGCGACTCTATCCCGTTGGTTTATCCCAATCGGAGGTGTTTATGGACAGGCGAAAGCCACCCGGATGGTTCCGTTTCGCCCTGTGGGGCGGCGTGGCCGCCGCCGCGGGCATCATCGGCGCGCTGATCAGCGCCGCCGTACAATGAAGATCCGCGACCCTTTTGAATGACCCCGTGGGGCGGCCGACCGGTGGCCGCCCCAACATGTGAAAGCGAGCCGCCATGCCGCATCATACCCCATTGGTCGCGACGATCGTCGCCGGCCTTGTCGTCGCCTTCATCTTCGGCGCGCTCGCGCACCGGATGCGCATATCGCCGATCGCGGGCTATCTGCTCGCCGGCGTCGCGGTGGGCCCCTTCACCCCCGGCTTCGTCGCCCATTCGGGCCTGGCCAACGAACTGGCCGAAATCGGCGTGATCCTGCTGATGTTCGGCGTCGGCCTCCACTTCTCGCTGCGCGACCTGCTGTCGGTGAAAAAGATCGCGGTGCCCGGCGCGATCGGGCAGATCGCGGCGGCGACATTGATGGGCATGGGGCTCGGCTGGCTGTTCGGCTGGACTCCCGTCGCGGGCTTCGTCTTCGGCCTGGCGCTGTCGGTCGCGAGTACCGTGGTGCTGCTGCGCGCGATGCAGTCGCTCGATCTGGTCGATACCGAACGCGGGCGGATCGCGGTCGGCTGGTTGATCGTCGAGGATCTGGTGATGGTGCTGGCGCTCGTCCTGCTGCCGGTCCTCGCCCGTTCCACCAGCGGCGAAGGCGCGAGCGGGACGACCGAAATCGCGATGGCGCTGGGCGGCACGCTGCTGAAGGTCGGCGGGTTCCTGGCGCTGATCCTGATCGTCGGGCGGCGCTTCATCCCCTCGACGCTCCACTGGGTCGCGCATAGCGGATCGCGCGAGCTGTTCCGCCTCGCCGTCCTCGCCATCGCACTGGGCGTCGCTTTCGGCGCGGCCGTGGTGTTCGGGGTCAGCTTCGCACTGGGCGCCTTCTTCGCGGGCATGATCCTGGGCGAAACCGAACTGAGCCGCCGCGCGACCGAAGAGACGCTGCCGCTGCGCGACGCCTTCGCGGTGTTGTTCTTCGTGTCGGTGGGCATGTTGTTCAATCCCAGCATCGTCGTCGAACAGCCGCTGGGCGTGCTGGCGACGGTGGGGATCATCGTGGTCGGCAAATCGATCGCGGCCTATGCGATCGTCCGCGCCTTCGGCCATTCGAGCCACAAGGCGATCACGATCGCGGCCAGCCTTGCGCAGATCGGCGAATTCTCGTTCATCCTGATCACGCTGGGCGCCAATCTGGAAATCTTGCCGGCAGACGCTCGCGACATGGTGCTGGCGGGCGCGATGATCTCAATCTTCCTCAACCCGATCATCTTCTCCTTCGTGCCCCGGCGCGAGGCCGAGGATGCCGAGCCGGAGGCGGAGACCGAGCAGAAGCCGGCGCGCAAGGGGCATTGGATCCTGGTCGGTTACGGCCGTGTCGGCCGCCAGCTGGCCAGCGACATCAGCGAGAAGGCGCGGTCCTTCGTCATCATCGAAGGCGAAAAGGACATGGCCGAGCGCGCCCGCAAATCGGGTTACGAGGTCGTGACCGGCAACGCCGTCGAACAGAAGACGTTGCGCGCGGCAGGCGCGGACCATGCCAGCGTGATCCTGATCGCGATCCCCGAAGGATTCGAGGCGGGCGCGGTGCTGGAACAGGCGCGTGCGATCTGCCCCAACATCCGCGTCATCGCCCGATCGCATTCGGATGCCGAATATGAGCATCTGGAGAAACTGGGCGCCGACTGCGTGATCTCCGGCGAACGCGAAATCGCGCGACGCATGGCGGAGTTGTGTGTGGGGTGATGTGCCCTAGATCCTCCCCCGGAGGGGGAGGGGGACCGGCGAAGCCGGTGGAGGGGTAGTCACAACAACCGCACCGGCTCGCTGCCGGCCAATACCTCTCCACCACCCTTCGGGTGGTCCCCCTCTCCCTCCGGGAGAGGATTTGAGAAGGCTCTGCCCTCGACTACACTCCCCCGATGACCACCCCACTCCACCGCCCGATCTCGCGCACGTCGATGGCGATAGCGGCCTTTTCGACGGTGGTCGAGTGGTACGATTTCACGCTCTACCTCTATCTGGTCACGATCCTGTCGCGGCTGTTCTTCGGCGCGGGCGAGGCTTCGGTGGTGACGACCTTGGGCGGCTTTGCGATCGCCTATCTGCTGCGGCCGATCGGCGCGATCCTGTTCGGGCATATCGGCGACCGATATGGGCGGCGGCGCGCGATGCTGGGATCGATGGCGCTGATGACCGCGGCGATGCTGGCGACCGCGCTGCTCCCCACGCGCGAGGCGATCGGACCGGGGGCGGGCGTCGCGCTGATCCTGCTCCGCTGCGTCATGGCCTTCGCGGTGGGCGGCGAATATACGGGGGTGGTCGCCTATCTGATCGAAGGTGCTGCGCCCAACAGGCGCGGGCTGATCACCTCCTCGGCCTCGGCGGCGAGCGAGCTGGGCGCCTTGCTCGCCGTCGGCATATCCGCCGTGACCGTCGCGAGCATCGCCCCGGCCGCGCTCGACAGCTGGGGCTGGCGCATCCCCTTCCTGATCGGCGCGGCACTGGCCGGCGCGGTCCTGATCATGCGCGCGAGCATGGAGGAGAGCCCCGAATTCGAGCGGCAGCGCGCCGAAGGATCGGTGCCCGCCAACCCGATCGCCCATGCCGCACGCCATCATCGCGCCGCCATCGCACGCGGCTTTGCGATCTCGGCGCTGGGATCGATCAGCTATTATGTCGGCATCACCTATGTCCCCGCCTTCCTGACTGCGACGCGCACGATGGGGGAAGCCGATGCGCTGAGCCTGTCGACGATCGCGGCCGTGGTGGTGATCGCGGTGACGCCGTTGGTCGGCCTGCTGTCCGATCGGATCGGGCGGCGGCCGGTGCTGATCGCCGTCGGGCTGGGCGGGGCGATCCTGCCGATCGCCTTGTTCGGAACGATGGCGGGCGCAGGCTTCGGCGCGGTGCTGGCGGGGGCCGTGGCGCTCGCGGGTCTGGGCGGCGCGGTGAGCGCGGTCGGGGCGGTCGCGACGGCGGAATTGCTGCCCGGCGAAGGGCGGCTCAGCGGCCTCGCCTTCGGCGCGACGGGCGCGACCGCGATCTTCGGCGGGGTGACGCCGTGGCTCGCCCACCTGCTGATCACGCGCACCGGATCGCCGCTGGTGCCGGGCGTGATGATCGCGGCGGTCGCGTTGTGCGTGCTGCCGGTGTTGTGGCGGATGCCGGAGACCAAACCATCCTGAAATCCTCCCCGGTACGGGGAGGTGGCGCCGAAGGCGACGGAGGGGGTTCGCCACAAGCGACAACACCCAGCCTCCTGCCCCCTCCACCATGCTCCGCATGGTCCCCCTCCCCGTTCCGGGGAGGACTTTAGGAGAGAGCCGCCTCCACCGCCGCTGCCGCGTGCAGCGTCGTCGTGTCGAACAGGGGCACGGTGCTGTCGTCCTCCCCCACCAGCAGCATGATTTCGGTGCAGCCGAGGATGATCGCCTGCGCGCCCTGCGCCACCAGACGCGCGATGACGCCGCGATATTCCTCGCGCGATTCGTCGCGGACGATGCCGGCGATCAGCTCGTCATAGATGATGCGGTGGACGGTCGCGCGATCGGCGTCGCTCGGCACGATCACCTCGCCGCCGATCCCGGCCGCGATACGTTCGCGGTAGAAGGGCTTTTCCATCGTGAAGGCGGTGCCGAGCAGGCCCACCTTGTCAAAACCCGCCGCGCGGATCGCCGCCGCCGTGACATCGCCGATGTGGAGCAGCGGGATCGCGATCGCGGCCTGCACCGCATCGGCGGCGATGTGCATCGTGTTGGTGGCGATCAGCAGCATGTCCGCGCCACCCGCCTCGATATGCCTGGCCTCGGCGACCATCATCGCCTCCAGTCCCGCCCAGTCGCCGTCATGCTGGCGCGTGGCGATCTCCGCGAAATCGACCGAGAGCATCAGCGTGCGCGCCGAATGCGGGGGGCCGAGCCGATCGCGCACCCCACGGTTGATGAGCGCGTAATAAGCGGCGGAGCTTTCCCAGCTCATCCCGCCCAATATGCCGATCGTCTTCACCTTTGCCTCCAGCGACGGCGCAGTGCGATGATGTAGATGATCACCGCCACGCTCGCGAACAGGAACCACTGCACCGCATAGCTGCGATGGTTGTTGGGGATGTCTCCGATTTCGGGCGGCAGGCTCGGCTGATAGCCGGGCACCGGGCTTTCCATGACGACAAGCCAGGGGAGCGGATGGCCGGCGCCCTTGATCACACGCGCGGCCAGTTCGGGATCGGGCACGAGGCGGCCGATCGAGGCGAGCGCGGTGCCGTTGGACGGGGGCACCGGCTTTGCGCTGATCCCGCTCCACCCGATATCCGCCATCATCGTCCGCCCGTCGGCCAGCGCGCAGCCGACGAAGTTGCGGAAGCCGGTTTCGGACCGCTGGTTACGCCCGCCCTGCTGGATCGGCGCGCTCGTGACCGTGCAGGCGACATGCGCGCGGCGGAAGGCGACGCTGTCGATCGCATCGTCTGCGGGAATGCCCGGAACCGGATCCTTGCCGACCGCGGCGGTGTAGGTGGCGAGCATGCCTTCCTTCCACTCGGCACGGCGGACCTGCCACAGGCCGAGCCAGATCATCGTCGCGACCGCGGCGGCGACAAGGATGGTCGGGAGGATGGGAACCGGCTTCATGGCTTGATGATCCGCCCTTCGCGCGCGGCGTTGCGATATTCGAGCGCGAGCAGCAGCCCCTTGGCGAAGCGCAGCGACACGATTGTCAGCCCGATCGTGAGCGGCAGCCACAGGATCACATGCACCCACCAGGGCGGCGACACCGACAGTTCGACGACGATCGCCAGCACCGACACGATCGCGCCGATGATCAGGATCAGGAAGGCGGCCGCGCCATCGCCGACGTTGAACCCGTCATAATCGAGGTCACAGCCCCGGCAGCGGCTGGCGAAGCGCAGGAAGCCCGCGAACAGCCCCGGCGCGCCGCAACGCGGGCACAGGCCGCGCAGGGCGGCGTCGACCGGAGGGGGGGGCGTGAGGTCGCTCATCGCGCTGTCCCTAAACGACGAAGGGCGCGGTGACCATCGCCACCGCGCCCCTTTGTCTTGCGTCCGAAGCTTCGGATCAGCCGGCGTGAACCGCTGCGCCCCAGCCGCCCCAGACATAGACGACGACGAAGAGGAACAGCCACACGACGTCGACGAAGTGCCAGTACCAGGCCGCCGCTTCGAAGCCGAAATGCTGCTTCGGGGTGAAGTCACCCTTATATGCGCGGATCAGGTTCACGATCAGGAAGATCGTGCCGACCAGCACGTGGAAGCCGTGGAAGCCGGTCGCCATGTAGAAGGCGGCGGCATAGTTCAGCCCCTTAAAGCCGAACGGCGCATGGGCATATTCGTAGAACTGGATGCACGAGAAGATCGCGCCCAGGATGATCGTGAGCCACAGCCCCTTCTTCAGACCATCGCGATCGCCGTGCAGCAGGGCGTGGTGCGCCCAGGTGATCGTGGTGCCCGAGCAGAGCAGGATCAGCGTGTTGAGCAGCGGGAAGTGGAAGGCGTCGATAACTTCCAGGCCCTTGGGCGGCCACAGGCCGGCGGCGTGCGTGATGCTGTTCGGCCCCTCGATCAGCGAGACGACGCCGTCTGCGACCTGCACCGGGGCGGGGAAGAGCGAGAAATCGAACCACGCCCAGAACCAGCCGACGAAGAACATCACTTCCGAAGCGATGAACAGGATCATGCCGTAGCGCAGGTGCAGCCCGACGACAGGCGTGTGATCGCCGGCATGCGCTTCCTTGATCACGTCCGACCACCAGAAGAACATGGTGGCGAGAACGCCGATGAAGCCGGCGATGCCGATGGCCGCGCCATAAGGCACGGCGTGCATCCACATCGTCAGGCCACCGAAGAGGGCCAGCGCCGACATCGAGCCCATGAAGGGCCACGGGCTCGGCGGTAGGATGTGATAATCGTGGCTCTTCGCTCCGGCCATGTTCGTGCCCCTGATGCTCGTATATGGTTGGCTTTGCCGTCCCTTAACCGCCCGTCGCCGGCGAATCCACAGCGGATTTGTCGGGAAAGAAGGTGTAGGACAGCGTGATTTCGTTGAACTTGCCCGCTTCCTTATCCTTCAGGATCGCGGGGTCGACATAATAGATGACGGGCATGCGCACCGTCTCTCCGGGCTTCAGCGTCTGACTGGTGAAGCAGAAGCACTGGATCTTGGTGAAATAGGCGCCGGCCAGCTCGGGCGTGACGTTATAGGCCGCCGTGCCGGTGATGGGCTCGTTGCTGAGATTCTTCGCGACGAAGAATGCCATCTTGCGCTGGCCGATGACGATCCGCTCGCTCTTCTTTTCCGGCGCGAACTGCCACGGCAGGTTGGGCGAGACATTCGCGTCGAAGCGGATGTCGATCATCTTGCCCGCCACCTCGCCCGGCGTCGCATCGGCGGCCGCGCGCATCGGCGTGCCGCCAAAGCCCGTCGCCTGGCAGAAGATGCGATAGAGCGGCACCGCGGCATAGCCGAGGCCAAGCATCGCGATCGCCATGAACAGGGCGATCAGCGCAACGCGACGGTTGCGATCTGCAGGGGCGGCCGCGCTGCTCACAGCATCTTGGCGATCGAGATCGCGTAGAACAGGATGACGAGCGCGCCCAGGATCACGGCGGTGACAACCGCGCGCGACTTCTGCTTGCGGCGAATCTCGGCCTGCTGTTCGGGCGTGAAATCGGTCATGCGAACACCTTGTCGGCAACGAGGAGGCCGAAGATCGCGAAGAGATAGGCGATCGAGAAAGCGAACAGATGGCGTTCGGCCTTCATCGCGGCGGGATCGGCAACCCGGCTGAAGCCGACGCGAATCGACAGCAGCAGGAAGATGGCCGAGAGGATCGCGGTGCCCACGCCATAGATCGCGCCGGTCAGGCCCAGCGGCCAGGGTGCGACGGCCGATGCGACCATCGGCAGCGTGTAGAGCAATTGCTGGATGCGGGTGACGCGCTGCCCCGCGACGGCGGGCAGCATCGGCACGCCGGCGCGGGCATAATCCGAGTTGATGAACAGGGCGAGCGCCCAGAAATGCGGCGGCGTCCACAGGAACACCGTGGCGAACATCAGGACGGGGAGCATCTCCACCCGGCCCGTCGCCGCGGCCCAGCCGATCATCACGGGGAAGGCGCCCGCCGCACCACCGATCACGATGTTCTGCGGGGTCCGGCGCTTCAGCCAGATCGTATAGACGACGACATAGAACAGGATCGAAACCGCGAGGATCGCGGCCGACAATATGTTGACCGCGAGGCCCATCAGCAGGACCGAGAAGGCGGCGAGGCCGACGCCGAAGTGGAGCGCGGTCTGGCGATCCATCCGGCCGGCGGGCAGCGGGCGATTGGCGGTGCGCTTCATCACCGCGTCGATATCCGCTTCATACCACTGGTTGAGCGCACCCGCCGCGCCCGCGCCGAGCGCGATGCAGAGGACGGCAGTGAAACCCAGAACCGGATTGATATGCGCGGGTGCGGCCAGCAGCCCGCACAGCCCGGTGAAGACGACGAGCGTCAGGACGCGCGGCTTGAGCAGCGCGACGAAATCGCGCCATTCGGCCGTGGTCGTCTGGGCTTCGGAAAAAGGCTGGCTCGCCATCGTGATACGCCAATCCTAAACTACAGGATCCCTAACCGAAGCCGCCGCTTTGACGGTGTCGTCGAAGCGGCGGCCCCTCATTCCTTGGTCGTCAGAGCCGATCAGTGATGATCGTCGTCGCCGATGTGCGGCAGCTGCTCGAACTGGTGGTACGGCGGCGGGCTCGACAGCGTCCATTCGAGCGTGGTTGCACCCTCGCCCCAATAGTTGCCGTCAACCTTGCGACCGGCGAACAGCGACCAGAAGACGTTCACGAAGAAGAAGATCATCGAGAAGGCCATCAGTTCGTAGCCGTGGGTCGCGAACGAGTTCCACTTTTCGAAGGCGTCCGGATAATCCGGGATACGACGCGGCATGCCGTCGAGACCCAGGAAGTGCATCGGGAAGAACAGGACGTTCACGCCGATGAAGAACAGCCAGAAGTGAATCTGCGCCAGCCACTCATTGTACTGGCGACCAGACATCTTGCCGAACCAGTAGTAGAAGCCGGCGAAGAGCGAGAAGACCGCGCCCAGCGACAGCACGTAGTGGAAGTGCGCGACCACGTAGTAGGTGTCGTGCATGTAGTTGTCGACGCCGCCGTTCGCGAGGAGAACGCCGGTGACGCCGCCCACGGTGAACAGGAAGACGAAGCCGATCGCCCACAGCATCGGGACTTCGAACTTGATCGAGCCGCCCCACATCGTGGCGATCCAGGAGAAGATCTTGATGCCGGTTGGCACCGCGATCACCATCGTCGCTGCGGTGAAGTACATCTTCGTGTCGACCGACAGGCCGGTCGTGAACATGTGGTGCGCCCACACGACGAAGCCGACGACGCCGATCGCGACCATCGCGTAGGCCATGCCGAGATAGCCGAAGACCGGCTTCTTCGAGAAGGTCGAGATGATCTGGCTGACGATGCCGAAGCCCGGCAGGATCATGATGTACACTTCGGGGTGGCCGAAGAACCAGAACAGGTGCTGGTACAGGATCGGATCGCCACCGCCGGCCGCATCGTAGAAGGTCGTGCCGAAGTTACGATCGGTCAGCAGCATCGTGATCGCGGCGGCCAGAACCGGCAGCGACAGCAGCAGCAGGAAGGCCGTAACCAGCACCGACCACACGAACAGCGGCATCTTGTGCAGGGTCATGCCCGGCGCGCGCATGTTGAAGATGGTGGTGATGAAGTTGATCGCACCCAGGATCGACGAGGCACCCGCGATGTGCAGCGCGAAGATGCCCATATCGACCGCCGGACCCGCCGAACCGCTGGTCGACAGCGGCGCATAGACGGTCCAGCCGGTGCCCGCGCCGTTACCGGTGCCGCCCGAGACGAACGCCGAGCCGAGCAGCAGGGCGAAAGCCGGAATCAGCAGCCAGAACGAGATGTTGTTCATCCGCGGGAAGGCCATGTCCGGCGCGCCGATCATGATCGGAACGAACCAGTTGCCGAAGCCGCCGATGATCGCGGGCATGACCATGAAGAACACCATGATCAGGCCGTGGGCCGTGATCAGCGCGTTCCACAGGTGGAGCGAGGTATCGAAATCCGGATTGCCGCCCATCAGCGCGGTCCAGGTCTGCAGATACTGGATGCCCGGATGCGCCAGTTCGGCGCGCATCAGGCCCGAAATCGCACCGCCGACGATGCCGGCGAAGATCGCGAAGATCAGGTAGAGGGTGCCGATGTCCTTATGGTTGGTGGACATGAACCAGCGGGCGAAGAAGGCCGGCTTATGATCGCCGTCGTGATGCGCATGATCGTCATGCGCATGGAACTCGGCCGGATGTGCGGTGGTGTCGGTCATCTTGTCTGGCCCTTAATTCTGCGCGGGCTGAGAAGCGGCGGGCTCGGCGGCGTTTTCGCCGGCCGGAGCCGCCTCGGCGGGGGCCGCAGCGGCCGGAGCCGGAGCGGCAGCAGGCGCCGCAGCGGCCTCGCCCTCACCCGGCATCTTGCCGCCCTTCGAACGGACCCATTCGGCATACTTCGCGTCGGACACAACCTCGACCGCGATCGGCATATAGCCGTGGCGCGCGCCGCACAGTTCCGAACACTGGCCGAAATAGAGGCCTTCCTTCTCGGCCTTGAACCAGGTTTCGTTCAGACGGCCGGGGACGGCGTCCATCTTGGTCCAGAAGGCGGGAACCGCAAAGCTGTGGATCACGTCGTTCGAGGTGACGATCAGCTTCACGACCTTGTTGACCGGAACGACGACGCGCTCGTCGACCGCGAGGAGGCGGGGGCCATCCTCGGGCTTGCGCTTGTCTTCGGGCAGCATGTTCGAAACGAGTTCGAAGTCGCCATTATCCGGATACTGATAGGTCCAGTACCACTGGTTGCCGATCACCTTGATCGTCACGTCCGCCTTGGGCTGCGCATATTGATGCGCGAGCAGGCGGATCGAGGGGACCGCGATCACGAGCAGGATCAGGACCGGAGCCAGCGTCCAGACGACCTCGATCATCGTGTTGTGGCTGGTCTTCGACGGCACCGGGTTGGCGCCGGCGCGGTAGCGAATCGCCACCCAGACCAGGAGCATCAGCACGAAGACCGACATGATCGTCATGATCGGCATCAGCAGCGAATCGTGCATCCACTGCGCATCATGGCCGATCTGGGTGACCTGCGGCTGCAGCTTGAAGCCGCCGGGGATCGGCTGACCGATGTCCGCCGTCGGGGCCATGTGCTGGAACGCGGGCTTCGCAGCCACAGCCTCTGCCCCGGCTGCGGGTGCTGCAGGCGCAGCAGCGGGAGTCGCGGCCGGAGCCGCCTCCTGCGCCATCGCCGCCGCGGGGGCGAGGGCCAGCGCCAGCCCCATGATCATCGTCTTGAACGTCTTCATCTTACCCCCGGTCAACGCGGCGGAAACCCACGGCTTTGTTATCGGGCCCGTCGAAAATCGAGCGCCTTATAGGCGTCGCTCCCCGCGCCCTCAAGCACTGGATGGCGCGGAATGCAAGCGGTTGAAGCGATTATCGCACACGCCTATCTGGGCCGATGCTGCAAAGCGGCGATATTGAAAGCCAAGCCGGGGGATATCGAATGACCGACGAAGAGGTGCTGGCCGAGTTCCGTGAGGCCGAGGCGCTGCTCGAAGGCCATTTCATATTATCATCGGGCCTGCGCAGCCCGCGCTACCTGCAATGCGCGCGGGTTTTGATGAACCCGGCGCGGGGCGAAAGACTCGCGCAGGCGCTGGCGCTCAAGATCCCCGACAAGATCAAGATCCAGCTCGAAGCCGTCGTCTCGCCTGCAATGGGCGGCGTGATCGCCGGGCACGAAATGGGCCGCGCGCTGGGCCTCGACGCGATGTTCGTCGAACGGCCCGAGGGCGTTTTCGGCCTGCGCCGCGGCTTCCGCCTCAATCCAGGGCAGAAGGTGCTGCTGATGGAGGACGTCGTGACGACGGGCCTTTCGTCGCGTGAGGCGATCAAGGCGGTGGCGGAGGCCGGCGGCGAGGTGATCGCGGCTGCGTCCCTGATCGACCGGTCGAACGGCACCGCCGATCTGGGCGTCCCCTTCTTTCCGCTGATCCGACTCGAAGTGCCGACCTATGCGCCCGACGCGCTGCCGCCCGAACTGGAGGCGATCCCCGCGGTGAAGCCCGGAAGCAGGGCCAAGCCGTGAGCCACCTCCGTCTGGGCGTCAACATCGATCACGTCGCGACGATTCGGAACGCGCGCGGCGGCGCCTATCCCGATCCGATCCGCGCCGCGATCGTCGCGCAGGAGGCGGGGGCCGACGGCATCACCGCGCATCTGCGCGAGGATCGCCGCCACATCATCGATCAGGATATCGCCCATCTGATCGGCGCGATCGCCCTGCCCCTCAACATGGAGATGGCGGCGACCGAGGAGATGCTGGCGATCGCGCTCAAGCATCGCCCCCACGCCGCCTGCATCGTTCCCGAACGGCGCGAGGAGGTGACGACCGAGGGCGGCCTCAACGCCGCGGGCCAGCACAATCACCTGAAGCCGATGATCGCGCGCCTTTCCGACGCGGGCATCCGCGTGAGCCTGTTCATCGAACCCGACGCGCGCCAGATCGAGGCGGCGCTGTCGCTGGGCGCCCCCGTGGTCGAGTTCCACACCGGCCGCTACGCGCATAGCGAGGGCGAGGAACGCGCGGTCGAGCTGCGCCGGATCGCCGATGCCGCGGCGCTGGCCGCCAAGAACGGGATCGAGCCGCATGCCGGCCACGGTCTGACCTTCGACAATGTGCAGCCGATCGCGGCGATCCCGCAGATTGCCGAACTCAATATCGGCCACTTCCTGATCGGCGAGGCGATCTTCGAAGGGCTCGGCCCCGTCGTGCAGCGGATGCGCGGCCTGATGGACGAGGCGCGGGGATGATCATCGGGATCGGATCGGACCTGTGCAATATCGAGCGGATCCAGGCCTCGCTCGATCGCTTCGGCGACCGATTCATCCAGCGCGTCTTCACCGAAACCGAGCACAGGAAGGCCGAAAAGCGACCCTTCACCCGCGCCGGAACCTACGCCAAGCGATTCGCGGCGAAGGAAGCGTTCAGCAAGGCGGTGGGCACCGGCTTCAAGGCCGGCGTCTATATGAAGGATATCGGCGTGGTGAACCTGCCGTCGGGCGCCCCCACATTGCATTTGTCGAACGGGGCCAAGGCAAGGCTTGACGCATTGACGCCGCCGGGCCACGCGGTTGAGGTACATTTGACGATGACGGACGATCATCCCTGGGCGCAGGCGTTCGTCATCCTGTATGCGCGCCCGCTTTGAGGAGAGGATCGCGGTGAGCGATCAGCCTATCGAGGTTTCGACCAGTTCGATCGAACCGACCCCCGGCAAGGATGCAAAGGCGGACAAGCCCAAGACCGACTGGCTCGGCGAGATCCGTGGCATATTGTGGCTGATCCTGGCGGTGCTCGGCTTCCACAGCTTCATCGCCAAGCCGTTCTACATCCCGTCCGAATCGATGATGCCGACGCTGATCACCGGCGATCGTCTGGTCGTGACCAAATATCCTTATGGCTGGTCCTATGTGTCGCCCAGCTTTCACGTCCTGCCCTTCATCCGGGGCCGCGTGTTCGGGCGCCTGCCCGAGCGCGGCGATATCGTGATCCTGAAGCCGCCGCAGGCCGACACCGACTTCATCAAGCGCGTCATCGGCCTGCCCGGCGATCGGATCGAGGTGCGCGGCGGAACCGTCGTGATCAACGGCGTGCCGGTGAAGCGCACGCCCGAAACCCCGGCGATGATCGCGATCGACCCGAACGTGCCGTGCGATCAGCCGCAGGTGGCCCAGTTCCGCGTCGCGGGGCCGGACGGCAAGGCCTATTGCGCGATCCCGCGCTTCCGCGAGACCCTGCCCAACGGGCGCAGCTACGATACGCTCGACCTCGGCTATTTCCCCGATATCGACGATTTCCCCGCGCTCACCATCCCGCAGGACCGGGTGTTCGTGATGGGCGACAATCGCGATCAATCGGCCGACAGCCGCGTGCCGAGTTATCGCAACGGCCTGGACGGCCCGGTGCCGTTCGAGAATATCGGCGGCCGCGCCGAGTTCATCACCTTCTCGCTCGACGGCACCAGCAAGATCTGGAACCCGATCAGCTGGTTCACCGCGCTGCGCGGCGGCCGCGCGGGCACCAGCCTGCACCCGGCGCGCGCGGCGAAGTAACGCCCCTACCCTGTCAGACGCGCCCGAGCCGCCATGAGCGCCTCGGGCGTATCGACATCGATCAGCACGCCCGGATCGTCGACGGGGAGCAGGACAAGTTTCTCCCCCGCCCCCGCGAGCAGCGCACGGCCACCGGTGTCGCCGCTGAGCCCGGCGAGTTGCGCGAAGAAGCCGCGTCCCCACACGAGCGGATTGCCACGCTGATCTTCATGGACCGGGGCGACGATCAGATCTTCGCCAGCCTTGGCCGCGAGCGCGCATAGCGTGGCGGGGGTGACGAAGGGCATATCCCCCAGACAGATGAGCGCGGCGCTCCAATCGGCCGGGACCGCGCGAATCGCGGCGGCGATGCTGTGCCCCATGCCGAGGGCGTGATCGGGCACTTCGACAGCGCCGGGGAACGGCATGGCTGGCGGAGCCGCGACGATCATCGGCAACCCCGCCGCGGCCACGGCATCCACCGCGTGCGCGAGCACGGGCTTGCCGCCGAGATCGGCCGCGAGCTTGTCGGTGCCCATCCGCCGCGAGAGGCCCGCGGCGAGGATGATCGCACCGACCGTCAACGCGCCTGCGGCTTGCGCAATGCCGCGATAGCGCCCGCGAGGATGGAGACGGCGATCTCGGCCGGATTGGCGGCGCCGATGGAGAGGCCCGCTGGCCCCTGCACCCGATCGATCGCCGCCTGATCGAAGCCGGCAGCGGCCAGCCTTTCGCACCGTTTGGCGTGGGTGCGACGCGATCCGAGCGAGGCGATGTAGAAGGCGTCGCTGCGGAGCGCCGCGATCAGAGCCGGATCGTCGATCTTGGGATCGTGGGTTAGCGTGATGACCGCGCTGCCGCTGTCGATCCGCCAGTCGGCCAGCGCCTCGTCCGACCAGCGTGGATCGACCGATACGCCATCGAAGCGCGCTGCCGCCGCGAAACCGTCGCGCGGGTCGACGATCAACGGCTGAAAGCCCGCAATCGTTGCGAGCGGGACCAGCGCCTGCGCGATATGGACCGCGCCGACGATCATCATCCGCAGGCGTGGCGGATAGGCGTTGATGAACGCACCCTCGACCGCGCCCTCGCGGGTGATGCCCGTCGCAAGGTCGGTCGACAGGACAAGTTCGCGGCCATCGGCGCGCGACGCCGCGATGCGAGCGATCAGGGCGGGCGCAAAGGCATCGGGCGCCAACGCCTGGACGAAGACCGATATCTCGCCACCGCAGGCGAGGCCCACCTGCCAGGCCGAATCGTCCGCGACGCCATAATCGCGCCGTTCGAAGCCGCCGAGCGTCGCGATCTCCTGCGCGCGGAGCAGCAGATCGCCCTCGACGCAGCCGCCGCTGACCGATCCTTCGAACAGCCCGTCGTCGCGAATCAGCGCGTGACTGCCGCGCCGGCGCGGCGCCGATCCCCAGGTTTCGATCACGGTGGCGATGGCGACGCCACGCCCCTCCCCGAGCCAGGCACGTGCGGTGTCGATCAGATGATCGAGTTCATCCTTCATGGGCGATTCGATTCGGGTGAAAGGCGGCGAATGTTGTCAAACTTGTCACTACGTCCCCGTCGGAATCGCTTCCCCGAACGATCCGCGAAGCACAGGCACGACATGTTGCAGGCAGGGCTGGTCATAAGCGAATCCTAGTGCGTCCGGCGCGCGTAGGACAGGCAAAGAAAAAGGGCGGCCCCGAAGGACCGCCCTTAATCTTGAAAGCTATGCGCGGGCCTTAGAAGGCGCCGGCATAAGCCTCGTTGCCGACGAAGCCCATCTTCTCGACATTCGCCCGCTTCGTAACCGCGAGCACTTCGTCGACGACGACGTAGCGCGCCTGCGGATCGGGCTGCAGGTGCAGCTCGGGAACCGGGTTCATCTGCTGCGTGATGTCCAGATACTGGCGCAGACGGATGAGGTCGATCGCCGAACCGTTCCAGAAGATCGTGCCGGCCGGATCGATCGTGACCTTGTTCTTCACAGGGTCGACGATCGGCGGCGGCGCATCCTTGCTGTCGACCGGAAGATCGAGCTTCACCGCGTGGGTCTGGATCGGGATGGTGATGATGAACATGATCAGGAGAACCAACATGACGTCGATCAACGGCGTCGTGTTGATGTCCATCATCGGTTCGCCTTCGGCGGTGGCTGCTGCCATTGCCATCTTATCTACTCCTCGAAAGCGAGATCAGAGACGCGCGTTACCGCCGGGGGGCGGTTCCGAGATGAAGCCGACGCGCTGGAAGCCCGCGCGCTGGACCGTCACCATCGCACCGCCAATGCAGCGATACGGCGTGTTGACGTCACCACGGATGTGCACTTCGGGAAGTTCGAGGCCGGGAGCCGTCGGGCCACCCTGCTTGTCGATTTCCTTCTTGAGCTTGTCCACCGAGCGATCGAGCAGTTCCTGCGCGGTCACAGGCGTCTGGCCCCAATAGACCTCGCACGCGCCGTTCGGCGCAGCGCGGATCGAGAGCGCGACGTTTTCCGGCTTGGTCGTGGTGGCTTCGTAGCGGACGCTCGGAAGCTTCACGGGGACCGTCTGGATCACGACGGGAACGGTGATGAGGAAGATGATGAGCAGCACCAACATGACGTCCACGAGCGGCGTCGTGTTGATGTCCGACATCGGTGCGCCATCGTCGGATGGGCCGGCACTCATGGCCATCGTTTAGGATCCTATTCTCATTCGAGGGTCGCGCCGCCGGTCTGATGCCGGCATGAACGACCCTTCGTCCATCAAGTAGAAGGAGGAGGGGCGAGCCACGAGAGCCCGCCCCGAACCCTTGCTTACTTCTTGACCGGAGCCGCCGGAGCCGCCTTGACGACCGGCTTCACCGCACCGGCCGAAACCATGTAGCCGTGCAGGTCGGTCGAGAAGGCCGACAGCTGCTCAGCGACGACCTTGTTACGACGGATCAGCCAGTTGTAGCCGAGCACGGCCGGAACCGCGACGACGAGACCGATGGCGGTCATGATGAGCGCTTCACCGACCGGGCCGGCGACCGCGTCGATCGACGCCTGACCGGCAGCGCCGATCTTCACGAGAGCGCGGTAAATACCGATAACGGTACCGAGCAGACCGACGAACGGCGAGGTCGAACCGACGGTCGCGAGAACCGCCAGGCCGTTGCCGAGCTTCGAGTTGATCGCCGCCTGCGAGCGGGCGAGCGAACCGAGCAGCCACTCATGCTGGTCGACCGGATCGGTCAGCTTGGTGTGCTGTTCCTGAGCGAGCAGGCCGTCGTCGACGATCTGGCGATAGGCCGAATTGGCTTCGAGCTTCGCCTGGCCGTCACGCAGGCTCGGCGCCGTCCAGAAAACGGTGCGGGCCTTCTTCGCCTGGTTCAGGATCTTCTGCTGTTCGAACAGCTTGGTGAACATGATGTACCACGAAGCGGCCGACATGATCACGAGGATCGCGAAAATGCTCTGCGCAATGAGACCGCCCTGCTCGAGAGCAGCGCCGAGGCCGTAGGGATTATCGCCAGCATGTGGGGTAACCATGTGTGTCTTTCCTTATCTCGAGCTCGTTAAACTTTGTGGACTTCGCGGCCTCAACGGACGACCGGAGGCCGCCCGCTCAGGCCACCCGATTAATCGTTCGGAACCTGCCAACGGACCCGGTTCGAATAGGAGGCCGGCACGCCGGCACCCGAGCTATCCTTCGCGGGGCTGAAGCGCGCACGGCGCATCAGCATCTGGCACGCCTTGGTATCCAGCGACGGAAAGCCGCTCGACGACGTGACTTCGCAGTTGGTGACCTTGCCATCGGCGCCGACTTGCAGACGGAAGCCGGTGGTGCCCTGGTTACCAGCGCGCATGTCAGCCGAGGGATAATCCTCCGGCGTCACCCATTCGCCCGGCGTACCGCGCGGCTTGAGCGGCACGGCAGGAGCGGCGGGCTTCGGCGGGGCCGGCGGCGCGGTCGGCGTAATGACGACCGGAGGAGCCACAGGCACCGACACGATCGGCGGCGCGATGGTGGGAGCAACCTGAACGATGGGCGGCGGCGCCACGACGGGCGGCGGTTCGACCTTGGTTTCGGGCGGCGGGGGCGGCGGCAAATCTTCGGGAGGCGGAGCCTCTTCCGCGATGTCCACCACGTTGAGGTCTTTGGCGACCTTTTTGACGACGTTGAAAGCCAGACCCGTGACGAAGGCGTAGCCAATGACCGCATGGAGAACGATCACGGCCACGATCGACACGAGCTTGCGGGGGCTCATCGTCGGTTGATCAGCATAAGCCATTAAGGAAATGAACTCCCTAAAAATCCACGAGCGAAAACCGGTAAGTTCCCCAAGGCAACCTGCCGTGCGCCCCGCCCGTCCCGCCAGTGACGCTGGTATATTATTTGGCGAAGTGTGTCCTTATCGCGACAGTCCGACCGACGCAACAGCCCAAAGAGCAGCACGAGGCCGTTTCCGGGACGTGACGAGCGGCGTAACGACCGGTTATGAGAATGACGGAACCGCGCGGAGGAGCTGAATTTTGGCCATGAATTGCGATGTTGCGCACAACCGGAAAAGAAATGGCATGTTTATTGCTGCATTCGCGGCAATGTTAACGGTTACAGCGGTTGCGACACCGTTGTCAGCGGCGCCAATCCCCCTTTCCTCCCCCAGCTACAGCTATGCCGACATTGCCGATCTTGCGCTCGGCTCCCCCCTGGTCGCGGGGGTCGAAGTCGTCAAAGCGGAGCGATTGAAGGGTGAGCTGGCCCCCGGCCTGCAGCCCGGATTTGCCCGCTTTTTGATCACGGCGGGCACGAAAATGCTGCTTCGAGGGGCAGATGGCATGCCGGGCGTGATCACCTATCTCGTCGACGTTCCATTGGACGCGAAGGGCCGCGCACCGACGCTGAAAAAAGTTCGCGTGATTGTGCTCGCCGAACGCGTCGTCGGCAGGCCACAGGAGATTCGCCTCAGTTCACCGCATTCTCAGATCGCCTGGACGCCGGAGATCGAATCGAAGCTGCGTGCGATTCTCACCGAATCGGTCGACGGGAAGGCTCCGCCGCGCGTGACGGGAATCACCGGCGCCTTTTATTCGCCCGGCGCGATCGCGGGTGAGAGCGAGAGCCAGATCTTCCTGGCGACCGCCGACAAGCGGCCGATCTCACTGTCCGTATTGCGGCGCCCCGGCGAGCAAACCCAATGGTCGGTCGCGACCGGCGAGATCGTCGACGACAGCGCGACCATCCCGCAGCGCGACACGTTGATCTGGTATCGCCTGGCCTGCTTCCTGCCGAAGCGAATCCCCGCAAAGGCGCTCGCGCAGCTTTCCGACGGCGACGCGCAGGCGGTGCAACAGGACTATATTTTTGTGCTGGAACAGCTGGGCGCGTGTAACCGCACCATAAGATAAACCCTCAAACGCCGGGCGGCGGGCATCCGCCCGCCTTGGCTTCGCGCCAATAAGGCGCGGCGGCCGTTCGGCCTTGCGGAGCCCTTTCAGGCTCCGTTGTCAGCCGCGGGGAATCTGGCTGCTGAGTTCGACACCGACAGCGGCGCAATCAGGGTAAACATCGGGCTTGCTTGTCGAAACGCGCAAGCCCGTTACCCCCGCCCGCGCGCCGACCAGCGTATATATCTCGCGCGCGAGGGTTTCCTGCAGGTTGAAGCGACGCCCTTCGACGAGGCGCAGGATTTCGGTGCGCAGGAAATCATAGTCCCACGCGGCCGCGACTTCATCGACATCGGCGAAGGCGGCCTCGTTCAGCCAGACCTCGATCGTCACGAAAATACGCTGGGGCGATCCGATCTCGAATTCGTGAAAGCCGATGTCGACCGGCAGCGCAAAATCTTCCAGCAATATGCGCCGCGTGGTCGGACGCAGCGCGGGCGGGACGAGGCCGTCGAGAGAAGCGGGATCCAAGGTCAGGACTCCATGAACTGAACATCGCGGGGGAGCGAAAGGAATCGCTGGCCGCCATCAACCGCGATTGTCTGCCCCGTAATTGCGGGCGACGCGACAAGGAAGCGCAGCGCGCGCACGAGATCGTCGACATCGACGCCGCGGTGGAGCGCGTTCATCGCGTGGACCTTCGCGAAATTCTCGCGGCTCTGCGGGCCGGACACCATCGTCACCGACGGCGCGATCGCGTTGACGCGAATCCCCTGCGGGGCGAGCACCCGCGCCATGAGCTCGGACACGCCCGCAAAGGCCATTTTCGAGATGGTGTAGCTGTAGAAATCCGGGTTGGGCTGAGCCAGCTTCGCATCGAGCAGGTTGACGATCAGCGCCCCCTGCCCCGCCGGCACCGCCCGCGCGAAGCCGCGCGAGAGCAAGGCCGGGCCACGCGCATTGGCATTCATATGCGCGTCCCACGCCTCGGCCGTGAAGTCGTCGTGCGAATCGAGTTCGAACAAGGAGGCGCTGTTCACCAGCAGCGCGGGCGGCGGCATCCCCTCCAGCGCGGCGATGACCCGATCGGGGCCGTCGACCGTCGCCAGATCGGCCGCGACGACGCGCGCGCCATTGCCGATTTCGGCGGCGATCGCCTCCGCCTCCGCGACCGATTCGCGGCAGTGGATCAGGAGGGTCCAGCCATCCTCGGCCAGCGCACGGACGAAGCAGGCGCCGATCCTTTTGGCGCCGCCCGTGACGATGGCGGTTCTGCGGGAGCCGAATTCAGGCGTCATGCCGGCAAGCCTAGGGGACAGGCCGGAATCGAGCAAGAATGGGACGAATCAGACTTATCCACAGGTGATCCACAGCGAATCCACAAGGATCAGGCCTGCGAAGACGGTCTTGCCGTCGCCGCCTCGTGCCAGCGCGCGACCTGCGGACGGCCGGCGAGCGGATCGGGCATCTTGGTCGAGGCACCGAAATCCACCGCCGCGAGCGCCGCGATATCGGCGAAGCTGAAGCCGTCGCCGACCAGCCAGTCGCGGCCCGCCAGATGCGCGTCGATCCGATCGAGGCAGGCATTCCACATCAGTTCGCCGCGCTCGATCAGAGCGGGGATCTGCGGAATCTCCGGCCAGTCGCCCGAAATCGCCCGGCCCGCAAACGCCGCATGCTTGTTGCGGAAGGCGTAGGTGACGGGTGTGTAGAGATCGCTTTCGATCCGGCGAATCCAGCTTTCGACCAGCCCGATTTCCGTCGGATCGCGCCCGAACAGCGGCGGATCGGGGTGCAGCGCCTCGAAATAGCGGCAGATGCCGACCGAATCGTCGATCAGCGTGCCGTCGTCGAGCAGCAAAGCGGGCACCAGCCGGCGCGGATTGACCGCCGCATAATGGGCACTGTCCGTCTCCGCCTTGCGGAGATCGAGCGACTCGCGCGGGACTTCGATCCCCTTTTCGGCAAGGTAGATGCGGACGCGCCGGGGGCTGGGCGCCCATATGCCGTCGAAAAGCTTCATGGTTACTGACCCGATTTTGACTTGGATTCCGTCAATGACTCGCTATCTGCGCGCGCTCCACGCGTCCAGCGCCCAAGTTTTCGAAGGATAAGCCCCGCATTGATCGAATTGCTGCCCCTAGCCGCCGTGCCGCCCGTCGCGATCGAAAGCCTGCTCGATGCGGCCTTCGGGACGGACCGACACGGACGCACGGCGTATAAGCTGCGCGCGGGGGTGGATGCGATTCCGGGGCTGAGCCTGATTGCGGTCGAGGATGGCGAGCTGGTCGGTTCGATCCAGTGCTGGCCGATCCAGCTGACCGAGGCCGACGGCGACACGACCCCGCTGATTCTGGTCGGCCCGGTCGCGGTTCGCCCCGATCGCCAGCGCGACGGGATCGGCCGCCAACTGATGGACGCGATGATCGAGCGCGCCGACGCGACCGATCATGAGCCGCTCGTCCTGATCGGCGACCCCGAATATTATGGCCGCTTCTTCGGCTTCGACGATCGCGTGACCGGCGGATGGGCGCTGCCCGGCCCGGTCGAGCGGCGGCGGCTGCTGGCGCGGGTCCGCTCCGGCCCCGGCCTGCCGCAGGAAGCGGTGATGGGGCCGCGCGTTCCCGCCCCGGCTCTTGTCGAGAACCGCTGAGGCGGGCAAAGCGAACGGCATGCCCGAAAGCGTGCCCCCCGCCGACCTTGCCGGCCTCTCGCTGACCGAGATCGCCACGCTCGTCGCCGAGCGCAAATTGCCGCCGGTCGAGAAGTGGAATCCCACGCATTGCGGCCATAGCGACATGCGGATCGCGAGCGACGGCACCTGGTTTCATCAGGGATCGCCGATCGGCCGCCCCGCAATGGTACGCCTGTTCGCGACGATCCTGCGCCGTGAGGCCGATGGCAGCCATGTCCTCGTCACCCCGGTCGAAAAGCTGACGATCGATGTCGAGGATGCGGCCTTCGTCGCGGTCGAGCTGAAGACCGAGGGCGCGGGCAAGGCCCGTTCGATGGCATTCCGTCTGAACACCGACGAACTGGTCGTGGCCGATGCCGATCATCCGCTACGGATCGTGCAGGGCGAGGATGGCCCGCGCCCCTATCTGGCGGTGCGCGGCGGGCTGGAGGCGCTGATCGCGCGGCCGGTCTATTATGAGCTGATCAATCTGGCGATCGACGAGGAAGCCGATCCGATCGGGCTGTGGAGCGGCGACACCTTCTTCCCGCTCGACGGCGGCGAATGAGCGCGCTGGCCGATCGGCTGCGCGACGCCTTTGCCGCGCCGGCCGCCCCCCCGATCTACCACGATGTCGGCCCCGAATTGATGGGGACGACCGAGTTCGTGCCGGCCGCTGTGCTGGTGGGCGTGATCGACGCGCCCGCGCCGCGCCTGTTGCTGACGGTGCGCCACGCCGGGCTTCGCAAACATGCGGGGCAGGTCGCCTTTCCCGGCGGCCGGATGGACCCCGAAGATGCCGGCCCGGTCGAAGCCGCGCTGCGCGAGGCGTGGGAGGAAGTGACCCTGCCGACCGACGTCGCGCAGATCGTCGGCACCGCCGAACCTTATCGCACCGGCACCGGATACAGCATCACGCCGGTGATCGCGGTGTTGCCCGACACGCTGAACCTCGTGCCGCATGAGGCCGAAGTCTCGGCCATCTTCGAACCGCCGCTCGCCCACATGCTCGATGCCGCCAATCAGGATCGCAAGACCGTGACGGTGCAGGGGCGCGAGCGGGCCTTTTACGAGATTCTCTGGAACGAGTTCCGGACGTGGGGGGTGACCGCCGGGCTGATCGTGAACCTCAGCCAGCGCCTGCGCGCGGGGCTTGCCGCATGACGATTCTGCCGCAGGCCGAATGGCGCGACATGGCGGGGATCGACGCGCTGGTCGATGCGCTGGGCGCGCGCGACGGCGACATACGCTTCGTCGGCGGCGCGGTGCGCGACACGTTGCTGGGCATCGCGGTGAAAGATATCGACTGCGCGACCCGGCTGATGCCCGAGGATGTGAGCGACCGGATCAAGGCGGCGGGCTTCAAGGCGGTGCCGACCGGGATCGCGCACGGCACGATCACCGCGGTCATCCCCGGCGGCGTCGTGGAGGTAACGACGTTGCGCCGCGACGTTTCGACCGACGGGCGGCGCGCGACCGTGGCCTTCACCGATGACTGGCGCGAGGATGCGGCGCGGCGCGACTTCACGATCAACGCACTGTCCGCCGATCCGACGACCGGTGAAGTCTTCGACTATTTCGGCGGGGTCGCCGATCTCGACGCGCGGCTCGTGCGCTTCATCGGCGATCCGTTGCAGCGCATTGCCGAGGATCACCTGCGCATCCTGCGTTTCTTCCGCTTCCATGCGCGCTTCGGCCAGGGCGCGCCCGATGCGGAGGGACTGGCGGCCTGCGCCGCGCGCGCGAACGACCTGATGGCGCTGTCGCGCGAGCGGATCGCCGACGAACTGACCAAATTGCTGGGCGTCGCCGATCCGGTGCCGACCGTCGCCCTGATGGTCGATCGGGGGATTTTCCGCCCGGTGGTGCCCGAGATCGACGCGGACGGCGTCGCGCGGTTACGCCACCTGATCGCGCGCGAGGCGGCGGCGGGGATCGATCCCGATCCGATCCGGCGGCTGGGCGCGCTGCTGCCGCAAGATGCCGAAACGGCGGTGGGGATCGCGCAGCGGCTGAAGATGTCCAAGGCGATCCTGAAACGCCTCGAATCCGCGATGGGCGACAGCGCGCCGGCGCGTGCGCTCGCCTATCGGCTTGGGCCGGACGTGGCGCGCGATATCGTGCTGAAAGGCGACGGGCCGGTCGACGCGCTCGCCGCGCTCGACGGATGGGAGCGCCCGCCGCTGCCGATCAAGGGCGGCGATCTGGTAGCGCATGGATTGAAGGCAGGACCGGTCGTGGCCGGGACGCTGCAGGCAATCGAGCGGCGCTGGATCGAGGAGGATTTCCCCGACGCCAGCCGGGTCGATCAGATCACGTCGGAAGAGCTGGCGAAGGCGTTGCGCTCGGCCAGATAGAGATAGGCTTCGTCGGCGGGCAGCGCCTTGGCGAAGTGATAGCCCTGCGCCACGTCGCAGCCCAAAGCAATCAGGGTTTCGGCCAGTTCGGCGGTTTCGACGCCCTCGGCCGTGGTCGTCATGCCCAGCGCCGTCGCGAGACCCAGGACGGCGCGGACGATCGCGACCGAATCCTTGTCCTCCAGCATCGGCGCGATGAAGCTGCGATCGATCTTGAGCACGTCGATCGGCAGGCGCTGGAGATAGGCGAGGCTGGAATAGCCGGTGCCGAAATCGTCCATCGCGATGCCGACGCCCAGATCGTGGATCGCGCCGAGGACGCGGTTGATCCCCTGCGGATCGGCGACGATGCAGCTTTCGGTAAGTTCGAGCTTGAAGCGTTCGCCCGAAATCCGGCTTTCGACCAGAGCGGCGGCGACCGCGGCGGCAACGTCGTCGCGTTGGAACTGCACCGCCGAGACGTTGACCGACATATAGATCGGCAGGACATAACCCGCGCGCCGATCCCACGCCGCGAGCGTGCGCGCGGCGGCGCGCATCGCCCAGCGGCCAAGCTCGACGATCAGGCCCGATTCTTCGGCAACCGGGATGAACTCGGTCGGCGGGATGATGCCCTTTTCGGCGTGGACCCAGCGGGCCAGCGCCTCGAAACCCGTCACCTCGCCCGTGTTGAGATCGATCAGCGGCTGATAGGCGAGGGTCAGCTGATCCTGCTCGATCGCGCGGCGCAGCTCGGTTTCCATGCTGAAGCGATCACGCGCGGCGGTGGCGTCGCCCGACTGGTAGATTTCGGCCTGGCCCGACGTCTTGGCGCGCTTCACCGCAAACTGGGCGTTGCGGATGATCTCTTCGGCCAGCTCGATACCCGACGACATGATCGCGCAGCCGACGGCGCAGTCGATCTTGATCTCGAGATCGCCGAGGCGGATCGGGGTGGCGAGCGCGGCCTGCATCCGGCGCGCGGCGCGCAGCGCATCGGCGGCGCTGCCCAATTCCATCAGCACCGCAAACTCATCGCCAACGATACGGGCGAGGACATCGCCCGCGCGCAGCGTGGAGACGAGGCGGCGCGCGACCGTGATGATCAGTTCGTCGCCCGCCAGACTGCCGACGCCTTCGTTGACGCGGCTGAAGCGGGTGAGATCGACGACGAGGACCGCGAAGCCATCCCCCGTCTCCCCGAAAGCATCGATCGCGCGATCGACCCGCTCGGCAAAGGCCGAACGGTTGGGAAGGCCGGTGAGGCTGTCGCGGAGCATTTCCTTGCGCAGCGAGCGTTCCGATTCGACTTGCGCGGTGCAGTCGATCAGCGAGAGGACGCAGCGCGGCGAGGCCGATTCGCCGACGCGCAGGCGGGCCATGCGGACCGCGAAATGGCGGCCGCCGATGCCGGTGGTTTCCTGCATGTCGATCGCGCGATCATCGTCTTCGGACGCGAAGAAAGCGCGCAGAGCAGCGTTGAGCGGAAGCGCCAGGCCGCTGCACAGATCGGCATCCGCCAGCTCCGATGCGGCGAGCCGCATGTCGGAAAGCCTTAGAAATGCGGCATTTCTGGCCATGATGCGCGGATTGCCATCGATCTCCGCCACGATCGCGACGGCGACCGGAAGCGCATCGAGGAACTCCTGACGCTCGGCCGCGCGGGGGGTGTTGAGAAGCTGTTGGAGGGCGGGCGGGACCGGGAAATTGCCAAGGGACGGCGTCGCCTCGGGCGTCGCCGGCATGTCAGCAATTTTTGGTCGTGTCGCCCGCATGTCGACATCGATGTAACAGCCGACAGTTAACGCACTCTTTCCAGTGATTTAGACGATGGGGCTACGGGAAAGCCCCTAGCGCCCCATCCAACCTTTTATCCGAAGCGATTGTCCCTCGGGAAGCCGACTGGCGGCATGCGGCCCGCGGCGCCGCGTGCGGCGCGCCACAGCGAGAGATCGGTTTCGGTGCGGGTGCGGCCGGTATCGCCGCCCATCGCCCAGCTGAGCCCCGCTTCGAACCGGAAGCTGATCGCGTCGGACAGGCCGCCATCCTTATAGCGTTGCAGCGTGACGCCCTGCCCGCGCGCCATGCGGGGCAGTTCGCTCAAGGGGAAGATCACCATCTTCCGATTCTCGCCGATCACGCCGACATAGTCGTCGCCCGGTTCCGACGTATCGATCGCGTGGACGATCTTGAGCTTCGCCTTGTCCTTCAGGTTCACGACCTGCTTGCCCTTGCGGGTTTCGGCGACGATCTCCGCCATCTCCGCCACGAAACCGCGCCCGTCGGACGAGGCCAGCAAGAGTGCGCCGCCGGGCTTCGCGACGCTGAGCGCGACGATCTTCTGATCGGCCTCGATATCGGCGAACAGGCGCACCGGCTCACCGAAGCCGCGCCCGCCGGGCAGCTTGTCGGGCGACAACGTGAAGAAGCGGCCCGCATCGGTCGCCAGCAGCACCTTGTCGGTCGTCTGGGCATGGGCGGCGAAGGCGAAGGCGTCACCTTCCTTATATTTGACGTTGGCGATCTGCGCCTCGTCGACATGACCGCGCATCGCGCGGATCCAGCCGCGTTGCGACAGGATGATCGTCACCGGCTCGCGCTCGATCATCGCCTCGATCGGGATTTCGCGCGCCGGGGCCGCTTCCTGCACCAGCGTGCGGCGCGCACCCAAAGCGGTGTCCGGGCCGTAGCGCTTGTACATCGCGTCGAGATCGCGCTTCATCCGGGTGCGCTGGCGCGCGGGGCTCTCGATCAGCTCCTGCAGCCCCTTGCCCTCGGCATCGAGCGTGTCGCGTTCCTTGCGGATCTCCATTTCTTCAAGCTTGCGCAGCGAACGCAGGCGCATGTTGAGGATGGCTTCGGCTTGCCGATCGGTCAGCCCGAACTCCTCCATCAGGACGGGCTTGGGCTCGTCCTCCTCGCGGATGATCTGGATCACGCGATCGAGGTTGAGATAGGTGATCAGATAGCCGTCGAGCAGCTCGATCCGATCGGCGATCTTGGCGAGCCGATGCTGCGAACGGCGGATCAGCACCTCGAACTGGTGCTTGAGCCAGGCGGCGAGCACTTCCTTGAGGCTCATCACGCCGGGCGTGCGCGTATCGTCGAGCACGTTGAGGTTGAGCGAGACGCGCACCTCCAGATCGGTCAGCCGGAACAGGCTGTCGGTCAGCATCGTCGGATCGACGGTGCGACTGCGCGGTTCCAGGACGATGCGGATATCCTCATCGCTCTCGTCGCGCACGTCGGCGAGGATCGGCAGCTTCTTGTCGTTGATGAGCTCGGCGATCTGCTCGATCAGCTTGGCCTTGGGCACCTGATAGGGGATCTCGCTGACCACCAGATGCCAGCCGCCGCCCTTTTCCTGCACCGTTTCGACCTTGGCGCGGACGCGGAAGGCGCCGCGGCCGGTCTCATACGCATTCGCGATCACATCCTGGCTGTCGACGATGACGCCGCCGGTCGGGAAATCCGGACCCTGGACATGCTGCATCAGCTTGCGCGTGTCGGCGTGCGGATCGTCGATCAGCATCTTCGCCGCCTCGGCCAGTTCGGCGACATTGTGCGGCGGGATCGACGTCGCCATGCCGACCGCGATGCCGGTCGCGCCGTTGGCGAGCAGGTTGGGGAAGAGGCCGGGGAAGATTTCGGGCTCTTCCTCCTCACCATTATAGGTGGGGCGGAAATCGACCGTGCCTTCGTCGAGCCCGGCCATCAGATCGCCAGCCGCCGCGGTCAGCCGCGCCTCGGTATAGCGCATGGCCGCGGCATTATCGCCGTCGACATTGCCGAAATTGCCCTGCCCGTCGACCAACGGGTACCGCAGCGAGAAAGTCTGGGCCAGGCGGACCATCGCGTCATAGACCGACTGATCGCCATGCGGGTGATACTTACCGATCACGTCGCCGACGACGCGGGCGCATTTCTTGTACCCCGAAGCCGGATCGAGCCGCAGCAGCCGCATCGCCCACAGCAGGCGACGATGGACCGGCTTCAGCCCGTCGCGAACGTCGGGCAGCGAGCGCGCGGTGATCGTCGACAGCGCATAGACGAGATAGCGATCGGAGAGCGCGCTATCAAAGGGGGTGTTGCGGATGCTGTCTTCGGGCAGCTCGGCGGTTTCGGTCATATGCTAAGGTCTAGGGGGCGCCGCTTTCCGCCGCAACCTCCGCTGCCAGCCATTCGCGGAAGGCGCGTATCTTGGCGGTGGCGTGGCGATGTTCGGGATAGACGAGCCAGAAGCTGGCATCCGAACCGACGAAGGGGAAAAGCTGGACGAGGCGGCCGGCCGCGACCTCGTTCACCCAGAAGCGCGGGGTGAGCATCGCCACGCCCTGCCCCGCCATCGCGGCCATGCTTTCGATCACCTGCGAATCGACGTGGATCGAGCTTTTGTCGAAATCCGGCCCGACATCGACCTTCATGTGCGCGAACCAGGCGCGCCACCAGATATCGTCCGAGTTGAGGCGCAGCACCTTCAGCAGATCGGCGGGCGTATCGAACGGGCCCGCTTTCTCGATAAAGGCGGGGCTGCACATTGGCGTATATTCGGCCGGAAACATCTCGATCGCGCGCAGGCCGGGCCATATGCCCTGGCCGATGCGCACGCCGACATCGACCGAATCGCGCGCGAAATCGACCAGTTCGTGGGTGGCGAGCAGGCGCACCGCGATGCCGGGGCGCGAAATCTGGAAGCGGGCAAGGCGGGGGCCGAGCCAGCTGGCGGCGATGCCGGGAGCGGCGCTGATCGTCAGGACGCCGCCTTCATCCTCGCGCACTTTACCGAAGGCCTCGTCGAGCAGGTCGAAGGCCGACGACACTTGCGGCGCGAGCCGCTGCCCCGCCGGGCTGAGCGCGACGCGGCGGCCGTTGCGGACGAACAAGGGCGTGCCCAGCCGCTCCTCGATCAGCTTGATCTGATAGCTGACCGCCGCCTGCGTCATCGCCAGTTCCTCGGCCGCGCGGGTGAAGTTCAGGTGGCGCGCGGCGGCTTCGAACACGCGGACGGCGGCGAGCGGGGGGATCTGACGGGCCATGAGATAAGTATAGCTTATGTGCTCTATCCGACAACCGATTGGCGATCGCCCGAAGAAAGGCATAACTGGATGACCGTCAGCTGCGGGACAGCTTATCAGCGACGGAGGGTGAAATGGATCGGAACGGGAAGCAGACCGGCGGCGAAAGCCGGTTCGCGATCGTGCGGCGGCGGGTGCGCGACGGGATCAAGTGGTGGGCCGAACATCAGGCCTGGCCTGCGACCGAGGAGGTTCGGATCGAGCCGAAGAAGCTGCGGTTTTGATCGCTACATCGCCGTCATCCCCGCGAAGGCGGGGACCCATCCAGTCTCTCCGCGAGAGAAGGCACTGGATAGGCCCCCGCCTTCGCGGGGGTGACGGATTTTAGATCGTCGTCTGCGAACCCAGCTCGACCACGCGGTTCGGCGGGATGCGCAGGAAGTCGGTGGGATCGGCAGCGTTGCGGTAGAGGAAGATGAACAGCAGGTCCTGCCAGAAGGGCATGCCGCTATGCTTCGACGGGCGCAGCGTAGATCGACCGATGAAATAGCTGGTGCCGACCGGCTCGATCGCCTTGTCGTCACGCGGGCGCGCGAGCGAGAGATCGCGCGGCACGTCGGGCGTTTCCATGAAACCGTAGGTCAGCAGGGCGCGGCTGAAATTGGCATCGATCGGCAGGATCGACAGCCGCTCGTCGGGATCGACGAAGGGCGTCGGCGCGGTCCGCACGGTCAGCGCGATATTGCGTTCGTGCAGGATCTTGTTGTGCTTCAGATTGTGGAGCAGCGCGTTGGGCGCGCCATCGCGATCGGCCGACAGGAAGATCGCGGTGCCGGGCACACGCTCGGGCGGGCGGGCCGAAAGCATCCGCGCCAGTTCCTCCAGCGCGATCGCCTGCGCCTTGTCGATCGCGTGGAGCAATTTGCGGCCGCGCACCCATGTCTCGATCAGCAGGCCGACGCCGCCCGCGACCACTAGCGGCACCCAGCCGCCTTCATAGACGCGCAGGATGTTCGCCCCGAAGAAGAAGATATCGAGCAGCAGGAAAGGCGCGATGAACGCGACCGCAAGGCCCAGACGCCACTGCCAGCTGCGCCTCACGATCACGAAGGCGAGCAGGGTCGTGACCACCATCGTGCCAGTGACCGAGATGCCATAGGCCGCCGCCATCGCGCTGGACGATCCGAAGCCGAAGACGAGGATCATCACGCCGACGAACAGCAGCCGGTTGATCCCCGGCAGGAACACCTGCCCCGCCATATGCGCCGACGTCTGGCGCAGCTTCATGCGCGGCAGCAGGCCCAACTGGATCGCCTGCTGGGTCAGCGAGAAGGCGCCGGTGATGACGGCCTGGCTCGCGATAATCGTCGCCATCGTCGCCAGCAGCACCATCGGCGCGCGCAGCGGGCCGGGGACCATCATGAAGAACCAGTCCTGGTTCGTAAAATTAGCGCCGGTGGCGGCCGCATGCTCCAGCTGCGCGAGCGCGAAGGCGCCCTGCCCCAGATAGTTGAGCGCGAGCGCGGGGAAGACCACCGCGAACCAGCCGCGCCGGATCGGCTTCGCCCCGAAATGGCCCATGTCGGCGGTCAGCGCCTCGGCCCCCGTCACCGTCAGGAACACCGCGCCCAGCACGAACAGGCCGGTAATGCCGTGGTTGAGCATGAACAGCACGGCATAATGGGGCGAGAAGGCCGCGAAGATTTCGGGCGCATCGAAGATGTGGATCAGCCCGATCGCCGCGATCGCGCCGAACCAGAGCAGGCAGATCGGCCCGAACAGCCGCGCCACCGCCGCCGTGCCCCGGCCCTGCATCGAAAACAGCACGACCATCAGCAAGGCGGTGATCAGGATGATTTCGCCGCGATTGATATGATGCCCGAAGGCCGGGATCGTCTTCAGCCCCTCGACCGCCGACAGCACCGACAAAGCGGGGGTGATGATCCCGTCGCCATAGAACAGCGCCGCGCCCGCAGCGCCCAGCGCGACCAGCAGGCGCCCTCGCTTGCGCGCCGCCCGCTGCGCCAGCGCCATCAGCGCCAGTACGCCGCCTTCGCCATTATTGTCCGCCCGCATCAGGAACAGGACATATTTGCAGGTGACGACGAGGATCAGCGCCCACAACGCCAGGCTGAGCACGCCTAGGATTTCGCCCGCGACGATGCCATCGGCCGCCGCCTGCCCCAGCGCCTCGCGGAAAGCGTATAGCGGGCTGGTGCCGATATCGCCGAAGACGACGCCGAGCGCGCCGAGCGTCAGCGCAAGCTGGCTATGCCCGCCGTGGGTGGGGTCGACATTGGCCGCGGGCACCAAGGCGTCCGCTTCCATCTGGCTATCCGCCACATTGCCCGTCTGATCGACCATGAGGCCCCGCTTCCGAATCCGGCCGGGCGGATAGTCCCGCCCGTCGTCCAATGCACGCTAAAACTGTTACGGTCGCACACGCATTTGCGCGGGCAACGCAATCGCGGTAAGGGCGGTTCCGAATTGCCTCGGCGGCTGCGTCCGAATCGACGTCGTCTCCGGGGCATCGTCTTTTTTCACGCTTTTGCGAGCCCATTGGAGGCCCGACCGACATGACCCGCCGCCGCCAGATCTACGAAGGCAAGGCCAAGATCCTTTACGAAGGCCCCGAGCCCGGCACGCTGATCCAGTATTTCAAGGACGATGCGACCGCCTTCAACGCCCAGAAGAAGGGCACGATCAACGGCAAGGGCGTCCTGAACAATCGCATTTCCGAGCATATCTTCACCCTGCTCGGCATGATCGGCGTTCCGACCCACTTCATCCGCCGCCTGAACATGCGCGAACAGTTGATCCGCCAGGTCGAGATCATTCCGATCGAGGTCGTCGTGCGCAATGTCGCCGCCGGTTCGATCACAAAGCGCCTGGGGATCGAGGAGGGCACCCAACTGCCCCGCACGATCATCGAATATTATTATAAGGACGATGCGCTGGGCGATCCGATGGTCGCCGACGAGCATATCGCCTGCTTCGGCTGGGCCAGCCAGGAAGAGATGCACGACATCGCCGACATGGCGATCCGCGTGAACGATTTCATGTGCGGCCTGTTTGCCGGAATCGGCATCCGCCTGGTCGACTTCAAGCTGGAATTCGGCCGCTTCTTCGACGGCGATTACAGCCGCGTGATCCTGGCCGACGAGATCAGCCCCGACGGCTGCCGCCTGTGGGACATGGCCACCGGCGAGAAGCTGGACAAGGATCGTTTCCGTCAGGATCTGGGCGGCGAAGTCGAAGCCTATCAGGAGATCGCACGCCGACTCGGGCTGCTGCCCGAAGGCGAAACGATGGTCCTGGACCTCGACAAGCACCGTAAGAGCAAGGGCAAGTAAGCCCGGCGAACGCAGCTGCGTTCATCTGGCATTCAGCCTGCCGCACCCCAGCCGCAGTTGGTCGCAGAGGCCATTTAAAAGCGGATCGGTAGTAATGACTCTTCGTTCGAGCAGGAGCATGTTTCCTGCATCAGAGCGAGGAGTCCGCGGCTATGGCGACGACCCGTTACGAGCATCCGTCCACGGCACCGATGGTGCTGATGCTGCCCGATCCGGCTTCGGATCGGCCGGGCTATTGGCAACGCCACTGGGCCGCATCCCGCATGGATTGCGCGGTGCTCGATCTGGGCACCAGCGCCACCCCCAACCGCAATAGCCTGGTCGGCCGGCTCGATCAGGCGGTGCACCGCGCGGGCGCGCCCGTCGTCCTGGTCGGCCACGGCCTCGGCGCACTCACCATCGCGTGGTGGGCGAACCTGATGAGCGGCGAGGACGCGCCCGGCATCGTCGCGGCGCTTCTGGTCGCCCCGGCCGATCCGCAGGAGATCGAAGCGGTCGAAATGGCGCCGCTCCCCTGCTCGGTCCTCCCCTTCCCTGCTTTGGTCGCCGGCAGCGATGACGATCCCGCGCTGCCGATCGAGCGGGCGTTCAGCATCGCGCGCCAATGGGGCGCGGGCTTTGCGCGGTTCGACGGATGCGGCGGCTTCGGCCCCGCCGACGGCATCGGCTTCTGGCCCGATGGCGAGGAACTGCTCGATCGCTTCATCGATCTGGTCGACGATCACGAAGCGCGCCACCACCTGCTCAACCTTCCCGAATGGCGCCTGTCCGCTCCCAATAGCGGGCCGGCGTTGCTGCGCCGCTGACCCTCTCGCGGCGCGGCTCCCCCGCGCCTCGCTGAGGTTCTCCGGCCCAGCGGGGCGCGGCCCCCTCTCTAACAAGCTTAACTGTGCCTCACCCCAGCAAGAATGGGTTGGCGTGGTGGGATAGCGGGCCTATGGGCGTTGCTTCCCATTCGCAATAAGACGGTGTGACGGCGTGGACATGATGAGCAATCGCGAACCGGTGAAGATCCCTGAGAGCAGCGCGTTCTACAGCGAGACGGTGCTGTGGGTGAAACATTGGAACGAGCATCTGTTCAGCTTCGCGATCTCGCGCCCTGCGGCGTTGCGCTTCCGGTCGGGCGAGTTCGTGATGATCGGCCTGCCGCAGGAAGGCGGCAAGCCGCTGCTGCGCGCTTATTCGATCGCATCGCCATCCTATTCCGACGAGATCGAGTTTCTGTCGATCAAGGTCGAGGACGGCCCGCTGACCTCGCGCCTGCAGAAGATCGTGCCCGGCGACGAAATCTACATGGCGCGCAAGACCACCGGCACGCTGGTGACCGACGCGCTGAAGCCCGGCCGCCGCCTGTTCCTGCTCGCCACCGGCACCGGCCTTGCGCCGTTCCTGTCGGTGATCCGCGATCCCGACGTCTATGTGCAGTTCGAACAGATCATCGTGCTCCATTCGGTGCGCCGCGTGAGCGACCTCGCCTATCGCGAGCTGCTCGAGGCGAAGCTCGAGGGCGATCCGCTGCTCGACGACGATGCGCGCGCGAAGCTGCATTATATCCCGACGGTGACGCGCGAGCCGTTCCACCGTTCGGAGCGCATCACCACGCTGCTGGAAAAGGCCGACCTGTTCGACGACGGCGTCGAGGGCGAGCACAAGCTCGATCCGATGCACGACCGCGCGATGATGTGCGGCAGCATGGACATGATCAAGGATTGCGCAGCGATCCTCGAACGGCTCGGCTTCGAAGAAGGTTCGAACGCGCACCCGGCCGATTTCGTGATCGAAAAGGCGTTCGTAGGCTGATCCGTCAGCGTGCCCCGGCCTTGCGCCGGGGCCGCCTGGATTACGACGCCAGCCGCTTGTCGGTGGGCGTGAACTCGACCATTTCAGCGCCTGGAAACGCCTCCATCGCCGCGCGGACGAGCGGGGAGGCGAGGATTTCCTCGCGCACCGCATGTTCGGCCGCCAGTTCGCGCGCACGCAGCGACGGCTCGCCCTGCCCTTCGGCGATCGACACTGTCCAGACCTGACCGGTCAGCTTCTTGAGCGCATTCGCCAGATCGTTGGCGAAGCTGAGCGGCAACGACGAATTGCGCGCTATCGCCAGATCGGTGCCGTCGAGGCGGATCACCGAGGCATGATCGTTGAACTGCACCGCAAGCAGCGGGTGCGCCTTCTCCAGCAGATCGTGGATCGCCTGCGCATCGGCGGGGAGCGGCGGCGGGGCCGGCGGCTCCGCAACAGCCACGGCGGCGGGCGCAACCGGGGCAGAGGCGGCAGGAGCCGGCGCCGATGACGGTGCAGCTGCCGGTGCTACGCCGCCCGCCGGAGCCGTGATCTCGCCGGCGAGCAGCTTGCGCGCCAGTTCGCCCGGATCGGGCATCTGGCTGGCATGGACGACGCGCAGCAGCGCCATCTCCGCCGCCTCGATCGGCATCGCGGCCGACTGAACCTCGCCATGTCCCTTGAGCAGCAATTGCCAGAGCTTGTGCAAGGTCGCGAAGCCGAGCTTCGACGCCCATTCGGCCAGCGCCTCGCGCTCCTCGACCGACATGGCCGGATCTTCGGTGCGCGACACCTTGGCGCGGGTGACGCCGTGGCACGTCTCCAGCAGGCCGTGGAGCAGCGCCGCCGGCTCGACACCCAGATCATATTGGCCGCGCACGCCCGCGAGCACCGCCTCCGCATCGCCCGACAGCAGATCGCCGAACAGCCGGCGGATCGCGCCGCGATCGGACAGGCCGAGCATGTCGCGCACCTGCGCCGCCTCGACCTTGCCCGATCCATGCGCGATCGCCTGATCGAGGATCGACAGGCCGTCGCGTGCTGAACCCTCCGCTGCGCGGGCGATGAGCGCGAGCGCCTCGGGGTCGGCTTCGACACCCTCGGCCTCCACCACGCGCGCGAAATGCGCGCCCAAGGTCTCGGCCGAAATGCGCTTCAGATCGAAACGCTGGCAGCGCGACAAGACGGTGATCGGAACCTTGTTCACTTCCGTGGTGGCGAACAGGAATTTGACGTGGGGCGGCGGCTCCTCAAGCGTCTTCAGAAGCGCGTTGAACGCATTCTTCGACAGCATGTGGACTTCGTCGATGATGTAGATCTTGTAGCGCGCGGAGACGGCGGCATAGCGCACCGCCTCGATGATCTCGCGCACGTCGTCGACGCCGGTATGGCTGGCGGCGTCCATTTCGACCACGTCGATATGCCGCCCCTCGGCGATCGCGCGGCACGGTTCGCACACACCGCACGGATCGATCGTCGGACCGCCCTGCCCGTCCGGGCCGATGCAGTTGAGCGCCTTGGCGATCAGCCGCGCGGTCGACGTCTTGCCGACCCCGCGAACCCCGGTGAGCAGGAAGGCATGCGCCAGCCGATCGCGCCGGATCGCATTGCCCAACGTCGTCACCATCGCATCCTGGCCGATCAGTTCGGCGAAGCTTTGCGGGCGATATTTGCGGGCTAGAACGCGGTAAGGCTGCGGGGATTCGGACATGGGCAAACTCTATCGGGGAGAGCGCCTGTTGTCGCGTCTAGATGTGTTGAAAGTGGGAGCCGGGACGACCCGTTGCGAAATCGTTGTGGCTGCTCCCTTCCGGGCCTGACCAGGTTGGCGACGGCACCGTCCGCCCGACTCCCGCGGCGCATATGGGCGAAGCGGGGCGACGATGCAAGGTGGCGTGAGAGCGCCAAAAGTTTCCTATAGGAAACTTCCTACACGATCAGATCGAAAAGCTCGATCCGCAGCCGCAGCCCGAGGCCGCATTGGGATTGGTCACGCGGAAGGCGGCACCACCCAGCGATTCGACATAATCGACCGCGCCGCCGCGAACGAGATCGAGGCTGATCGCATCGACCACCAGCGACACGCCGTCGCGCGTGGCGACGGTGTCGTCCTCCGCCGGGGCATCGGCCAGCTCGAACTTGTACTGGAACCCCGCGCAGCCGCCGCCGTCGATGGCGAGGCGCAAGATGGCGGGCTTGCCCGTCTTCGCGGCGATCGCGGCAACGCGGGCGGCGGCGGACGGGGTGATGTCGATCTCGGCGTTCATGCGCCTAAGATAGGGTGTCGGAGTGCTTCCGACAATCAGGAGATCAGTCCTGCGCTTCGTCTTCCGGGCCGCCCTGCGCCACGGGGGCGCTCACGCGGTCCTTCATCGCCATGATGTAGTTGGCGGATTCGAGGAAGGGGATCGGGTTGACGGCGCGGCCGTCGATGCGGACTTCGTAGTGGAGGTGCGGGCCGGTCGAACGGCCAGTCGAGCCGACATAGCCGATCAGGTCGCCGCGATGAACGCGCTGGCCCGGATGGGCGACGATCTTCGACATATGGCCATAACGGGTCGAGATGCCCTTGCCATGTTCGACTTCGACGCAGTTGCCGTAGCCGCCGAACCATTCGGCGCGGTTCACCATGCCGTCGGCCGTGGCGTAAATCGGGGTGCCCGTCTTCGACGCGAGATCGATGCCGGCGTGCATCGCCGCGCCGCCACGGAACGGATCGCGGCGAACGCCGAAGGCGCTGGTGAAGGTGAAATCGGCGAGGGGCTTGATCGACGGGATCGAAATCACGCCCTTTTCCATCGCATCCAGCTTCTTCCACGACATGAACAGTGCATGGAACTGACCGGCAGCTTCGGCCTGAGCGGTCTCGGCCTGAACGGCGACCGGCGCGACGAGCATGGCGACAAGGATCGTCAGTCGGCGAAAAGCAGCAGCAATTTTCGACATTTAGTGCCCGACCCCGGCCATTATTGGCGCCAAAACCGCGTGCGCGGAGCCGGCGCTGTTTGCGTTATGCCGAAGTCAGGATTGCCCCCCCTGCTGCGACACCCGGACTGTGCTGGGGATCACACCGGCCGGCAACCCCGGCCATGAAGGCTTTCGTTAAGCCGGCCCGCTCGCGCGATGAGTCGTTGAACGGAGGCTTAACGATGCCCCTGAAGTGGCAGGCTAGCATCTCCGCCCAGACGGCGGGATAATCGAATCGCTGTTGCGCCGCACAAGCCCATTCGAACCAGTCGACGCCGGCGCGGACATGCCCGATTTCATCGTCAGCAATTCGCCGCAGCACCTTCGCCGACCGATCGTCTCCCGCAGATGCGAAGCGATCGATCATCGCGGGCGTGACATCCAGCGCGCGCGCTTCCAGCACCATCGGAACAACGGCGAGCCGGGCGAGCGGATCATGCGCGGTGGCGGCCGCCGCCTCCCACAGACCATCGTGCGCGGGCAGATCGCCATAAGAGGCACCGAGCGCGTTGAGGCGGCGTTCGATCAGCGCGAAATGCATCGCCTCCTCCGCCCCCACCACCAGCCAGCGATCGGCGAAGCCGCGCGGGAACTGCGCGCCGAAGCGGCCGACCAGATCGAAGGCGAGATCGATCGCGACATATTCGATATGGGCGAGCGCATGGAGCATCGCGATCCGCGCGCGTTCGGACCCTGCCTTACCCCGCTTGGGCATGCGATTGGGCGGCAGCAAAGGCGGGCGATCGGTGCGCGCCGGCTGATCGGGCATCGCGCTGGCAAAGGCGAAGTCGATCCGCCCCAGCCGCCAGTCGCGCGCAACCCGCCGCGCCGCCTTCACCTTGGCCAGCGGATCGGCGCTGAGCAGGACAAAGCGGCAGGCTTCGCTCAGGTCGATCAAAGCGCCTTCACGGCCTCCAGTACCTCTTCGGCGTGGCCCTTGACCTTCACCTTGCGCCAGACGCGGGCGATCATGCCGTCCTTGTCGATCAGGAAGGTCGCGCGCTCGATGCCCATATAGGACCGGCCGTACAGGCTCTTTTCCACCCACACGCCGAACGCCTCACACACCTTGGCATCCGCATCCGGGCCGTCGGCATCGGTCGCGAGTTCGACCTTGAGGTCGTACTTCTTGATGAAGTTCTGGTGCCGCTTCGGCGTGTCGCGCGAGATGCCGAGGATCGCGGCGCCCGCCTTGGCGAAATCGTCCGCCAGCGCGGTGAAGGCCTGCGCCTCGGTGGTGCAGCCCGGCGTATCGTCCTTCGGATAGAAATAGACGACGAGCGGCTTGCCGGCCCAGTCCGACACGCGCTTCGTCGCGCCGTCGGGCATCGTCAGCACGACATCGGGGGCCTTATCGCCTTGAACGGGCATCGCGGTTCCTTCCCTATTGGTCGGAACCGCCTTTCGCGCCGAACAGCGGAGGTTTCAAGTGAGGGTCTTCTTCTCCCCCTCGTAGCGGGAAGGAAAAGAAGAAGACCCTCTCCCAACCCTCTCCCGCACGCGGGAGGGGGCTAAGACATCAGGCCGCCTGCGCGGTCGGGACCGAAGCGATCGCCGATTGCCACGCCGCCGAGACGATCGACCGCGCCTGCGCATAAGCCGTAACCAGCGCGTCCCAATCGGCCAGGCCGCATGCCTGGGCGATCGCGTCGCGCCGCTCGGGCGCGGGTTCGTGCGCGTGGGGGGAAACGGTGCGCAGCGCGATCAGCAGGCGGCTGAGCAGATCATGCGCACCGATCAGCGAGCGATCGGCCAGACCCGCGACCACCAGCGAACGGATCGCCGCGCGCAGGCGCGGATGCAGGCCGACATGATGGTTGAGCTGCAGCGTGTGGACCGCGAACTCCAGATCGACCAGCCCGCCCTGCACCAGCTTGACGTCGAAGGCCCCGCGCGGCGCCTTGTTGCGCGCGATATCGCCGCGCATCTTGAGCGCATCGGCGATCAGGGTCGCGCGGTTGCGGGGGCTGCGCAGGCGGCAGGTGACGAGGCGCTTCAGCGTCTCGCGCCCCGCATCCGAACCGAAGACCGGCCGTGCGCGGGTGAGCGCCATATGCTCCCACGTCCACGCCTCATCGCGATGATAGGCGTCGAAGCAGTCGACCGAGCATGCGAGCAGGCCCTTCGCACCCCACGGGCGCAGGCGCGTATCGACCTGATAGAGCGGGCCGAGCGTCGTCATCGTCGCCATCATCGTCGAGACCCGGCGCGCGACCCGGCTGAAATATTCATTGGCGTCGAGCGGGCGGCGGCCGTCGCTGTTGGTCCGATGATCGCCGGTGAACAGATAGACGAGATCGAGGTCGGAGCGGTGCGTCAGCTCCGAACCGCCGAAGCGGCCGAGGCCCAGGATGAGAAATTCCGAGCCCGGCACCTTGCCGTGGATCGCCGCCATTTCCGCCAGCACATGCGCGGTCACGACGTTGAGCGTCGCTTCGGCAAGGTCGGTCGAACCTTGCGCGATATCGACGAGGTCGGCGGTCGCCTCCAGCGTCTGGAGGCCCAGCGCGAAACGGTGCGCGTTCACCGCCTCCGCCATGCGCAGCGCGCCGGCATGGGCATCGGTGCCCGCAAGCATGTGGCGCAGTTCGGCCTCGACTTCGGCACCCTTGGGGACCGGCGCGAAGACGCTGCTGTCGATCATGCGGCCGACAAGCTGCGGCTGCACGACCAGATGGCGGGCGAGCGACGGCGCGCGGCCGATCACGCCCAGCATCGACAGAAGCAGCGACGGGCGCGCTTCGAAGCTGCTGAACAGCGCAACCCCAGCCGGCTGGCGCACGACGATCTCGTCGAACACGGCGAGGACCGCATCGGGATCGGGGAAGTGGGCGATCGCCTGGAGCAGGCCGGGCACCACCGCCTTCATCGCGCGCCGCTCGGCCGAGGTGGCGAGGACGGCGCAGCGGCCCTCATCCCATTCGCGGAAGCGCGCCGCGGCGCTGATCGGATCGGCGAAGCCGACTTCGCTGAGCGCGAGTTCGACCGGATCGGTGACGCCGGGGAACAGCGCACGGCGCAGCGTATCGACCAACGCGCCGTGCAGCGCCGCGGTATCGGCGCGCAGGGTCGCCAGGATCGACAGCGCCTCGGCAGCGCGGACGGTCGCCTCGGCATATTCGGCAGTCATCAGCTGTTCGGGCGACGGGCCGACCAGCGCCTCGACCTGCGCCAGTTCGGTCAGCAGCAGCGCCTGCTGCGCATCATAATCGCGCTGCGAGCCGAGGGTGAGCGTGTCGCTGGCGCCGATGCCGGCGAGCAGATCGGCCGCGGCCATCGTCGTCCGGTTGAGCTGCGCGAACAGCCGATCGAAGGCATTCCCCGCCGCCTGCGCCCGGAGCGCGGCATAGCTGTGCCCGATCCGATCGAGCAGAGCCGCCGGATCGGCCGTGTCGCGCCCCGAGGTCGCGAAATTGCGGAACGCGGTGTCGGCCTTCACATCGGCCTCCGCGACGGCTGCTGGGGGGTACGCAAAAACAACATGAGAGGGGTATTACCCCACGAACCGCATAAGGACGGTTTCGGGTATTGGTTTCGGCGCCTTTAACCTATTGCGCCGACACCCGCGCCCATTCCCCCGCGATCAGGGCGCGTGCCATTTCATAAGCCACTGTAAGCGCATCCCAATCGGCGTGGCCGCAAGCCTTGGCGACCAGCGCGCGGGACGCCTCCGGCGGCTCCCCCGAGTCCGGTGCGACCAGACGAAGCGTCACCAACATTCGGGTAAGCAAGGCGTGCGCGTCGGCGAACCCGGAATCGAGCAGCCCCGCATCGGCGAGCGCGCGGGCGGCGGCGCGCAGGCGTGGATCGAGCCCGACATGGTGCGTCAGCTGGAGCAGATGGACCGTGAACTCGGCATCGACGAGGCCGCCGGGGATCAGCTTGACGTCATAGGGGCCGGCGGGCGGCTTGTGCCGCGCCATATCGGCGCGCATCCGCACGGCGTCGGACCGAGTCTCCTCGGCATCGCGCTTCCGCCGCAGCGTTTCGTCGACGATGGCGGCGACTTCGGCACGCGCCGCATCCGATCCGAAGATCGGCCGCGCGCGGGTGAGCGCCATATGCTCCCACGTCCACGCCCCCTCACGCTGATAACGCGCGAAGCTGTCGACCGAGACGGCGAGCAGACCCTGCGTGCCCGAAGGCCGCAGGCGCGTATCGACTTCGTAGAGCGGACCGGATGCGGTGGGCACCGAGAGCGCGGCCGACACCCGGCTCGCCAGCCGGTTAAAATAGGTGGTGGCGCCCAGCGGCTTCGGCCCATCGGATTCGGGCATGATGTCGCCCGTGAACAGATAGACGAGATCGAGGTCCGATGCGTGGGTGAGCGCCCCGCCCCCCAGCCGGCCGAGCGCCAGCACGACCAACTCGCCGCCGGGCACCTTGCCATGCACGCGTTCAAACTCGGCGACCGCCGCCGATGCGATCACCTGCAGCGCGGCTTCGGCCACGCGGGCATAACCGCCGCCGATATCGATCGGATCGGCCGCCCCCTCGATCAGCTGGACGCCCAACGCGAAGCGACGTTCGCCGACAAGCTGGCGGACATGATCGAGCAGATCCTCATAGCCATCGCCGCGCTCCATCCCGCAAAACTCGGCGGCGAGAATTTCGGTGGAAGGCGCGGGCGCGAAGGCGGTCGCGTCGATCAGGCCGTCAAGCAAGGCGGGCCGCCGCGCCAGCGCCTGCGCCAACGTGGGCGCATGGCCGAGGACCGCGATCACGAGCGCGGCGAGCGCGGGCCGCGCTTCGAGCAGGCGGAACAGGTTGAGCGCGCTCGGCAGGCCGCCAACCAGATCGTCGAAGCGCGCAAACGCCTGATCGGGATCGGGCGCGCGGCCCATCGCCTCGATCAGCTTGGGCAGCATCGCCTCCAGCGCCGCCTGCGCGACGGGGGTGCGCAGCGCGCGGGCCTTGCCTTCGCGCAACTGATCGATGCGGCGGCGTGCGGCGGCGGGATCGGCGAAGCCGCTTGCGGCCAGCGCCTCCTCTAGCTGATCGCCGGCGGCGGGCATGCTGCGGACGGGTTCGCCGTCGAGTGCGTCGTAGAGCGTGCCGATCCTGTCGACATGCGGGCGCAGCCGCGCGATCAGCGCGTCGCCATCGGCCATGCCATCGAGAGCTGCGACATTGTCGAGCGCATCGGCCTGTTTGGGCAGGCGGTGCGTCTGTTGATCGTCGACCATCTGCAGCCGATGTTCAATGGTGCGGAACAGGCGATAGGCGTCGGCCAGTTCACGCGCCTCCCCTTCCCCGATCACCCCGGCGGCGCCCAGCGCCGCCAGCGCGTCGAGCGTCGCGGGCGCCCGCAGCGCGGGATCGCGGCCGCCGTGGATCAGCTGGTGGATCTGCGCGTAGAATTCGACCTCACGAATGCCGCCGCGGCCACGCTTGAGATCATAGCCGAGGCCGAATTTCTGCCCCTGCGCATGATGATCGCGGATGCGGTGCGACATCGCACGGATTTCGGCGATGGCCCCGAAATCGAGCGAGCGACGCCACACGAACGGGCGGATCGCATCGAGGAAGCTTTGTCCGAGCGTAATATCGCCAGCAGCCGCGCGCGCACGGATGAAGGCGGCTCGCTCCCACGACAAAGCGGCCGACTCATAATGGCTGAGCGCGGCTTCGTAGGGGAGTGCCACCGGAGTCGCCTCCGGCGCGGGGCGCAGGCGCAGGTCGACGCGGAAGACATAGCCATCCCCGTCGCGCGTCTGGAGCAGATCGACGACACGCTTGGCGATCCGCACCGCCGCCTCGATCGGCTCCTCACGCGCCCGGCGCGGCAGGCTCTCGGGATCGAAGATCAGGATCGGATCGATATCCGACGAATAATTGAGTTCGCGGCTGCCATGCTTGCCCAGTGCCAGCGCGGCGAAGCCGACCGGATCGGCATCGGGCGTGCGTTCCACAATTGCGACGCGGATCGCATTGTCGAGCGCATGATCGGCAAAGTCGGACAGCCAGCGGACCACCTGTTCCAGCGGCGCGCCGCCCAGATCGGCAATCGCGACGCCCAGCGCCACCGCCTGCCGCTGCCGACGCAGCTCACGCGCCGCATCGGCCGGATCGACCGCCACGCATTGCGCGCGGATCATCGCATCGACGCCATCCTGCGCGATCGCTTCGACGATCTCGGTCCGCTGCCGGGCGATCACGCGCAGGAAAGGAGAATGCCGGTCGATCCGCGCAAGCAACGCATCGAGGGCGGCGGAAGGCAGGCCGGTTCCCATGATCGCTTCCGATACGCGCTGCGACGGAATGCGCAACCCGCGAGGAATCCGTGCGTTATACAGGATATGACGAGTAGCGATGCTTACAGGCCCCGTGAAGGGACTCTCCGCCCGCCGCAAAATATTGCGGCGCCGGCGACCCACGAAGGCGTGGGCAATGCCCTGCGCGCTGCTTATGGGCAGACCGCGCCGATCCCCGAGGATTGGCGCAAACTGCTCAGCCGTCTCGATCGATAAAGCGGGCGCTTAGCGCCTGTCACGCAGCTGCACGGTGCCGCAGTGCGCGCACCGCCGCATCTCGCGCCTTTCAGAGAAGGCGACGAAATCGGTCCAGCGGCGGTGGACACCAAAAAAGCACAAAAACGACATGCCCAACTTATGGGCGCTGACAACCCTGTAAGCCAACAGGCCATTGGTCTGAACCGGTTTGCGGAAGTTATCCGTCCGTATCATCCAGCGACGGCGCACGATCACGGCTGAGGCTGTCGACGTCCGACATGATCTGCTGCAGCGTCGTGGTCGACGTATCGGTCTTGTGCTCGCGGCGCGACGGAAGCTGCCCGTTGGCGAGCAGTTCCTCCAGCGCGGCGCGGCCGCGCGCGACGCGGCTCTTGATCGTGCCGACCGCACAGCCGCAGATCTCGGCGGCTTCTTCATAAGCGAAGCCACCCGCGCCGACGAGGATCAGCGCCTCGCGCTGCGGCTGCGGCAGATGGAGCAAAGCACGCTGCATGTCGGCCAGTTCGACGTGGCGATCCTGCGATGCAGGTGCTGCGAGCAGCTTCGACGCCGTCAATTCATCCCATTCGCCGCGGAAGCGCGCGCGGCGCATCTGCGACAGGAACAGGTTGCGCAGGATGATGAAGGTCCAGGCGCGCATGTTGGTTCCGGCCTGGAAGCGCTTGCGCGCTGCCCATGCCTTCATCAGCGTTTCCTGCACCAGATCGTCTGCCAGATCGCGATTGCCCGAAAGCGAGCGACCAAAGGCGCGCAGGTGGGGAATCACACGGGCAAGCTCATCCTTGAACTCACCATCGGACAGCGCGACAGGCTCCGGATTTTCCGGCTTTTCGCCTTCGCTATCGATCATACGCGCTTTCACCCCGGCGGCGCCCGAAGCGCCATTAAAGTTGGCCAGATACACCCGATGTACCTCATGCGATATGGCAATTCCGCGAAGGGGCCGTGTCGCCCACTTCGCGGCTTCGCACTTTCGAAGGTTAAACGGGCACTGCCGTAACGGGTTCCAATCGTTTCGCTACTGGACCAATTGTTCTGCTCAGGCCGCGACGGTCGCCGCGTCGAAGAACAGGGCCTGGCTGATCGCCGCGCGCACCGTGGAACGCTGGAACGGCTTGGTGATCAGGAAGGTCGGCTCGGGCCGCTCGCCGGTCAGCAGGCGTTCGGGGAAGGCGGTGATGAAGATCACCGGTACGCTGAACTCGGCCAGGATGTCCTTCACCGCATCGATGCCCGAACTGTCGTCGGCCAACTGGATGTCGGCAAGGACGAGACCCGGACGATGGGCATGCGCCTGCGCGACGGCCTCGTCGCGGGTCACGGCGACACCGGTGACGCTGTGGCCCAGATCGCGGACGATCGTTTCGAGGTCCATCGCGATGATCGGCTCATCCTCGATGATCAGCACGTCGGTGCGCGTCTGCCGCTCGATCTCGGCAACCGCATCGGCGACGAGCGCCTCGACCTCGTCGTCGCTCGAATCGATCAGATAGGCGGTCTCGGTGACGGTGAAGCCTTCCATCGCGGTCAGCAGCAGCGCCTGGCGCGACAGCGGGGTAATCGTTTGCAGGCGCGCCTGGGCCACCGCCTCGCGCTCCGCGCCGAAGGGCGGCTGGGCCGCGCCGTCATCGTCGAAGCTGGTCGACTGCCAGATCGCCTGGAAGGTGCGATACAGGCCGACGCGCGCGTCGACGTCGGCGGGGAAATCGCCCGGCGCCGCGACGATGGCCTCCAGCGTCGCGCGCACATAATTGTCGCCGTGGCTCTGGCTGCCGGTCAGCGCGCGCGCATAGCGCCGAAGGAAGGGCAGGTGCGGCGCGAGTTTCTGGCCAAGCGACATGGTCTTCTTATTCTCCCTGACTGCGGGCCAATCTGGCCTCCGCGCGGTGGATCAAGGAGATAGGTACCCCTCCCACCCAGCGGAAGCCGCCCGGACCCCCAAAATTCGAATGCGCGCAAATTGACATTCGGAACGTGGAACCAACGGGACAGTTTTTTGTTTCCTGACCGCGGTGTGCATTTTATGGCATCAACCATTAAGCGTCCGCAACGATCATGACAGGGCTGGCCATTGGCCGTAAAGCCCGCGGGGTTTGGCGTGGACGAAGAAACGATGATCAGGGGTGCTGGCCGCTTGGAGCCTACCGACGACCAGATTGGGGGCGAACCGAAAGCGAGCACGCCCAAGCCCGCGCGCAAGAAGCGCGACGGCGCCCGTGATGGCGGCGTCGGCAATGCGCTGCGCTCGGTTTACACCGAGACCGTCAATGAAAAGATCCCCGACGAATTCCTGGATCTGCTGAGCAAGCTGGACTGACGGTGCCGGCTGCGACGCCTGCATCGATACCGCGCTCGCGCGGGGACTGTTTCGGTACGTCCTGATGGCGCGGTCGGTTCGCATCCTGGCGGCCAGGCTGTCGACCGGCACCAAAATGCTGCTGATCCTTTCGGCGGCCTTGTTGCCGCTGGGCCTGATCGCACTTCTCACATCGCTGGATACCGCGCGCGCCAACAAGCAGCAGCGGCTGACGGCCGCGCAGATGACGACGGCGGTCTATGCAGCCCAAGTCGACAGCGCGATCGATGGCCGGATCGGCGCGATGCGCCTCCCCCTCGCCAACGCCCGCGACGCGGCCGATATCTGCCGCGCGCTGATCAGCAAGGTTCGTCCCGACAATCCCGGCCCGGCGATCGCGATGTTCGACGGCAATGGCGTGCGCCGGTGCCAGACGCCCGGCCCGCGCGTGACCGAAGGCAGCCTGCCCGCCGGAGTGGATCAGGCGGTGCGGATCGACGACGCGCGCAAGCTGCTGCGCGTCACGGTCGCGCGGCCCGATCATTCGCTGATCGCCGAAACCGAGCTGCCCGTTTCCGAAATCCCGGTCCAGATCGCCGACGAACCCGGCATGAAGCTGACCCGCCTCGCTTTGTTTCAGGCCGGGCGTTCGCTGATGCTGCGCGACAATGGCGCCGGATCGATCGCGCGGACTGTGCCGATCGGCGATACAGGCGTGCTGCTGCAGGCATGGTTCGAGCCCGACGCCGTTGGCGCGCGCAACACGCTGCTGGTCGCGATTCCAATCCTGATGTGGCTCGCGGCCGCCTTCACCGGCTGGCTGATCGTCAATCAGGTGCTGATCTATCCGATGCTCAAGCTGCAATCGGCGATCGATTCCTACGAACTGGGCCACGGCCCGCTCGTCCTGCCGCGCCTCAACACCCCCGCGCACGAAATCCGCGAACTGGCCGAAAGCTTCGCGAAGGTCTCCAGCCAGATCATCGCGCATGAGGAGGAATTGCAGGAGGGTCTGAAGACCCAGGTGAAGCTGACCCGCGAGGTCCATCACCGGGTGAAGAACAACCTTCAGGTCATCTCCAGCCTGATCAACCTGCACGCGCGCGGGGCGAGCGATCCGGCCGCGCACGACGCCTATGCGGCGATCCAACGCCGCGTCGACGCGCTCGCGGTCGTCCACCGCAACCATTTCGCCGAGCTTGAGGAGAATCGCGGCGTGGCGATGCGCGCGCTGGCGGGTGAACTGGCGTCGAACCTGCGCGCCTCCGCGCCGCCCGCCGCATCGGGCATGCCGATCGCGCTCAACATGATCAGCGCCAATGTGGGGCAGGATGTCGCCGCGCCGGTCGCCTTCCTGATCACCGAAGTCGTCGAGCTGATGATGTTCTGCAACCCCAAGGGATCGATCCTGATCTCGCTGGAGGCGACCGACACGCCCGAACGCGCGCTGCTGCGGATCGAGACGCTGGCGCTGCCCGAAGATGCGGTCGAAAGCTCGCCCGCCTTCGAACGGTTCGAACGCGTCATCACCGGCCTCGCCCGCCAGCTGCGCTCCCCCTTGGAACAGGATACGCGCGCCGGCCGCTTCGCGATCACCATCCCGATCATGCCCGCCTGACGACGAGCGGCGTTTTTTCCTAGGAAATTGCAAAATCTTTTGGCGGCGAACGGAACCTATAGTCGGGTAGGCCGTTCAACACTTCGGATAGCGATGCTTTGCCCCCCCCGCTCCCGCTATCCACAATAACCGGGCCCGGCAGCGTCTCCCCCCCCCGACGCGCCGGGCCCAATACATTCCGGGGCAGATAATCTTTCCAAATCAATTCATTACAGCTTGGGAACAAGCTGGTGACATAGGCATTATTCTGCCTGACCTCCGCCGGTGAGCGGAGGAGAAAGTTTCAGGAGGACCGTCATGATCAAGCGTATCGCCGCAGCCGCCCTGCTCTCGGCAACCCTGCTCGCCGCTGCGTGCAACACCGTCGAAGGCGCCGGCAAGGACGTTTCGTCGGCCGGCAAGGCGGTTTCGAACGCCGCCGACGGCGCCAAATAATCAACTAGGAGAGGCAAGCGGGCAAAGCACCCGCATGCTCGAAAAGGCGCCCGGGGCGGTTCACACCGTCTCGGGCGTTTCCTTTTTACGACCCCGTTCGGTGAACCAGATGCCGATGAGCGCGAGTTCGTAGAGAATGACCAGCGGGATCGCGAGCAGCAGCTGCGATCCGATATCGGGCGGGGTCAGCACCGCCGCGATCGCAAAGGCCCCGACGATCGCATAGCGCCGCGCGCCGACAAGCTGCGCGCGCGTCACGATCCCCGCCCGCTCCAGCAACATCAGCACCACCGGCAGCAGGAAGGACAGGCCGAAGCCGAACAGGAACTGCATGACGAAGGAGAGGTAGTTGCCGACGGCCGGCAATGCCTCCTGCTGCACGCCGCCCAGATTGCCCTGGAACCCCAGGAGGAAATGGAGCGCGACCGGGATCGCGACATAATAAGCCAGCGCCGCCCCCGTCAGGAACAAGATCGGCGTCGCGAACAGGAAGGGCAGCAGCGCGCGCTTCTCATTCTTGTAGAGGCCCGGCGCCACGAACTGCCACAGCTGGTTGGCGATCACGGGGAAAGCCAGCATCATCGCCGCGAAGAAGGCGACCTTGATCTCGACGAAGAAGGCCTCGAAAATCTGGGTGTAGATCAGCTTGCCCTGCCCCGCGCGCAGCAGCGGCTGGACCAGGAAGGCGAAGATCGGCCGCGCGAAATAGAGGCAGACGCCGAAACAGACCGCCAGCGCGCCGACCGCGATCAGCAGGCGACGGCGCAATTCCAGCAGATGATCGAGCAAGGGCGCCTTGCTCTCGTCGATATCGTTCATGGCAGCGGGGTCGTCTTCGGATCGGGATGCGACGCTTCGGCGGGTTCGATCTGTTCGACGGAGCCGTCGGGCCGCACGTCACTTACATGGCCGATCGGCAGCATCTGCCCGTCATTGTCGACGGGATCGGGCGCGACATAGTCCGTGGACGGCTGGGCGGGATGCTCGCGCATGATCCGCTCATTTTCCGCCGCCCACTTCTTTTCCATTTCCTCCAGTTCGGCCTGACGGATCATTTCGTCGATGCCGGATCGGAAATGGCGCGCGACGCCACGCGCCTTGGCGACCCACTGGCCGACGAAGCGCATCGCGCGCGGCAGATCCTTCGGGCCGATCACGACGAGCGCGACGACGGCCACGAGCAGCAATTCGGTCGGTGCGATGTCGAACATCGCGGCTTTGCCCCGGTTACCCCGTCAGATCAGCTATGCGGGCGATCGTCCTGCATCGGCTGCAGCTTCTGATCCTGATTGGGCTCCAACGGCGGCTGCTGCTGCAGGCGCGGGGCCGGACGCTGGGCCTGCTGCTGGGGCTCATCCTCTTCGGACATGCCCTTCTTGAAGCTTTTGATGCCCTTGGCGACATCGCCCATCATATCGGAGAAACGGCCCTTGCCGAACAGGAGCATGACGATCACGCCCACGACCAGCCAGTGCCAGATGCTCAAACCACCCATTTCGATTCTCCTCGGAAGCCCGTCATTTAGGGGCTGAACGCCATCCCGACAATGGCCAGCTTGGCGCAGCGCAAGGCCACGCCGCGCCAAGGCAGGACAAGCTCAACTTTAGTTCGGCTTTGCCCGATACTTATCGAACCAGGCGAGGATCGCCGCCGCCTTCGCCGCCGATTGCGACGGACGCCCGGCGAGCAGGTGGTGGTTCGCCCCCGGCACCTTGACCAGCGCCGTCGGCACGCCGCGGATCTGGAGCGCGGCATAATATTGCTCGGACTCGCTCACCGGGGTCCGGTAATCCTGGCTGCCGACGACGACGAGGGTCGGCGTCGAGACGTTGCCGACAAGGCTGAGCGGCGAGCGGTTCCAATAGGACATGGGATCTTCCCACGGCTTCTTGTCGAACCAGTAACGCGAGGTGAAGGTGGTGCCGTCCATCGTCAGCGCCTCGCTGGTCCAGTTGATCACCGGCTTCTGCGTCGCCGCCGCCTTGAAGCGGTTGGTCTTGCCGACGATCCACGACGTCAGCACGCCGCCGCCCGATCCGCCGGTGACGAACAGATTGTTCGGATCGGCCGTCCCTTGCGCGATCGCGGCGTCGACCGCGGCCATCAGGTCGTCATAGTCGGTGCCTGGATAGGCGCGGTCGATCAGGTTCGCGAACTGCTCGCCATAGGACGTGCTGCCGCGCGGATTGACGTAAAGCACGGCATAGCCATGCGCGGCGTACAGCTGATCGTCGGTCGAAAAGGTCGGCGCATAGGCCGCGTTCGGCCCGCCGTGGATTTCGAGGATCAGCGGCACGCGCTGCCCCGGCTGGCGCGTCGCCGGCGTCACCAGCCACGCGTCGATCGCGCGGCCATCGGGCGCCGTCACCGGCAGCTTCGTGACGGGCGCCATCGCCTTGGCCGCCATCCAGCCCTGATTGAGCTGGGTCAGCTGGCGCGATCCGCCGCCGGCCACCACCTTCACGTCGGCCGGACGCAGCGCGCCGCCGCCCGTATAGGCGATCGTCCCGCCATCCGAGACCGAGAAGCTGCCGCCCGTATAGGGCCGATCGAAATCCTCGCCCGGCACGACATCGTCGACCACCGGCCGCACCGTGCCGTCGAGGCCGATGCGCGCGATCTTGCGCAGGCCGTGATCGTCATAGGAGACGACCAACGTCCCGTTGCCCGCCCACTGCATCTCATTGATGCTGCGATCGAGCTTGGCGGTCAGCGACCGCGCACCGCTGCCGTCGATATCGGCGACATAGAGCTGCGCATTTTCATAGCTGCGATTGTGATCGTCGAAGCCGAGATAGGCGATATAGCGGCCGTCGGGCGAGACCAGCGGCTCCTCGTCCGGCCCCTTGCGATCGGTGATCTGCTTGAGCGCGCCGGTGGCGACATCGAGGGTGAAGATGTCGCTGTTCGCTGCCTCGCGCTCCCAATCGGGGCTGCGGTTCGCGCTGAACAGGATCGTGCGGCTGTCGGGCGTCCACGACAACGGGCCGCCATCATTGACGTCGCCGAAGGTCAGCTGGCGCGGGCTGCCGCCATCGGCGGGCACGACGAAGATGTGGCGATAGCCGGGCTTCACATAGCCGCCATCGTCGCTGCGATAGGTGACGCGATCGATGATCTCGAGCGGCTCGGCCCACTTCGCGCCCTCGGGCTTGTCGGGCGCCTTGCCCAGCTTCAGCCCCTCGCCCGGCACGCGCATCAGATAGGCGATCGATCGGCCGTCGGGCGACCAGGCGAGCGCACCGGGGCTCTGCGGCAGGCCCGTCACCTTCGCGGTCGCGCCGCTGTCGATCCACAGGACATGAAGCTGCGGCGGGCCATCGCCATTGCTCGCGACATAGGCCAGCCGCTTGCCGTCGGGCGACCAGCGCGGCGATGCGGCCGAACCCCCACCGGCGACCAGCGGGCGCTGCCGCCCGGTCTTGACGTCGACCAGCCAGAGGCTCGGCCGCATCTGATCGGTCATGATGTCGGCAGACTGGCGGACATAGGCGATCTGGGTGCCGTCGGGGCTGATCTCGGGATGCGTCGCGCCTTCCAGGCTGAACAGATCCCCGCCGGTGAAGGCGCGTTCGGGGCCATCAGCGGCGACGGCGGGCGCGAGGGCGGCGGTGCCCAGCAAGAGGGCGAGAAGGAGCCGGGATTTCATAGGAGCGCTTGCCCTTTCATTTGAAGGCTTTGCGCGGACTATATGGAGGCCGATCCTCCCCCGCTAGAGGGAGGATCGGCCCCTATCATCAGAACTTGAAGCCGACCTCCACGCCATAGGTCCGCCCGCGTTCGACACCACGGACCAGCTGGGCGATGTTCGCGCCATAGCCCGTATAATCCTTGTCGAGCAGGTTGGCGCCGAAGGCCGAAATGCCGATCGTGCCGCCGCTCACGGGCAGATCGGCGATGCCGATGCGGCCATCGAGCAGCCAATAGCCCTTGGCGGCGTTGAACTGATCGACCGCCGCACGCTGTCCATTGGTGTCGAGCACCGCGAGCGGGCCGAGCTGCACCTTGCTGCGATAATTGGCATCGAGGCGCACGATCGGATGCGCACCGTTGCCGAAATCGCCGCCGCTGTAACCGATCGACGCGCGGCCGGTCCATTTGGAGACGAAGGGCGGCCGCGCGATCGACGCGACATCGACCCCGCCCAGGAAATACTGCTTATATTTGAAGTCGGTATAGGCCATGTTGCCGCTGATCGTCAGCCCGCGCACCGGGACGAACTCGATCTCCGCCTCCGCGCCCTTGATCCGCGCCTTGCCGGCATTGGCGATGATCGACACGCCGTTCTGGAAGATCTGCGTCTGCAGATCCTTATAGTCGTTCTGATAGAGCGAGAAATTGGCACGCAGCCGGTTGTCGAACAGCTTGGTCTTGAGGCCCAGTTCGTAAGCCGTCAGATCCTCGGGATCGAAGCTGGCGCCCGCATAGATGCCGCCCGACACATAGGCCGTGCTGACCTTGGCATAGGCCGTGATCTGCTCGGTCGGCCGCCATGTCGCGATACCCGCCCAATTGATCCGGTCGAACGTCGCGCGGAACTTGCCGACGCCCAGCGCGCCCGCCTGCGCGCCCGAAAGCTGGAAGATGTTGGTGCGCCGGTCGTCGAGCGAATAGCGCAGGCCGCCGGTCAGATCGAAGCTGTCGGTCACATGCCAGGTGCCCTGCGCATAAGCCGCCCAGGCATCGTTGTCGGTGCTGAGCCGCGTGATCGGCGGCACCGGCGAGATCGGCGTGAAGACGTTGTTGGTGAACGAGGCGAGCGACGCGAGGAAGTTGGTCGTCGGATTCTGTTCGTGGAAATAGAAGACGCCCGCGATCAGGTTGAACGCATCGGTGTTGATCGATGCCTGTGTCTCCTGGCTCCACTGCTTCTGGTGGTTCTCATAGACGTTGAACAGCGAGAAGAAGTGGTCGTTCGGCCCCGGCCGGTTCGCCGGATTGGTGATCGCCGCCGGATTGCCGGTGAGCAGGCCGAGCAACTGCGCGCGGCTGAACAGCAGGCCGCCCGAGGCCGCAAGATCGAAGCTGGACGGCGACTGATCGAGCTGACGGTAGGAGGTGATGCTCTTGAGCGAGAGCCAGTCGGTCGCCTCGACCTTCAGGGTCAGGCTGTGGCCCTGCGTCTTGATATGATCGACGCTGCTGGCATTGGCGACGGCGTCGAGCGGCTTGGTCGAGATGTTGGTGATGCCGCCGTAGAGCGGCTGGAGCGCGATGATCGGCGCGATCACGCGGCCCAGCGAGTCCGCCGGCAGCACGCCATAGCTCTGCTGCACGCGGCCGACCGAGCGGCTGTCGGTATAGTCGAAGCGATAGTCGGCGGTCACGGCGCCGAAATCGCCGCGCACGCTGAGCAATGCGCCGTCGACATTGCGGCCGCCCAGCCGCTTGGCCGCCGTAACCTTGCCGAACTTGGGCACCGCGGCCGAAATGTCGAAGCTCTGCCCGCCGATCAGGTTGCGGACGTCGCCCCGGATATCGTCGTGCAAATAGGACAGCTTGACCGAGAACGGCCCGAACTGCGGCAGATCGAGCGAGATCTTCGCGCGCTTCGCATCATAATTGCCGTAGGACACGCTGCCGCGCACCCCGAACTCGCCCGTCGGCGATGCGGTGACGAGGCTGAGCGCGCCGCCCGTCGCGTTGCGGCCGAACAGGGTGCCCTGCGGCCCGCGCAGCACCTCGACCCGGTCCAGCTCGGCGACTTCGAAGACCGAGCCGACCACGCGGCCGATATAGACGCCGTCGACATAGATGCCGACCTTCGGATCGACCGCGACGATCGTGCTGCCCGAACTGATGCCGCGAATGTTGACGGTGGGGACGGTCTGGCGCCCCTGCGTGTTGATCTGCAGGCCCGGCGCGATGACCGAAAGATTGCGGATGCTGGTGATGCGCAGGTCGTTCAGCTGCGCGTTGGTCACGGCGGTGACGGCGACCGGCACCTTCTGCAGATTTTCCTCGCGGCGCTGCGCGGTGACGACGATGTCCTGCAGACCTTCGGGCTGCTCATCGGCGGCCGGTGCGGATGCGGTCGACTGCGCCAGTGCCGGCGTCGCGGCCAGAATCGAAATGCCCGCCATAAGCGGGGCGACAAATGCCCTCATTACCCTCTCCCATAGTCACTTGCCCGATCCGGATCTCGTGCCGGCTTCAGGCCCCTTGGCGAGCGGATTGCTGGTTACGTCGCCATGAAACGGCAACGCGCATCGCGGGCTTTTCCGGGATTCCGGATTGTCCTGATTTCACCGATAGTTAGTCATTCAGATCGATTATATATACGCTATAAGAAAATTATCGATCCAGACGAGGCACTTAGATGGACTCGCAGGGCAGAGGAGAGTCAGCATGAAGCTCGGATTTCTGATCAAGGGTGGTACGGTCGTCGACGGCACCGGCGCCCCCGCTTATCGCGCCGACGTTCGCGTCACCGACGACCGAATCTCGGAAATCGGCCAAAATCTCGAACGGCAGGGCCGCGAGCAGGTGATCGATGCCACTGGCTGCTACGTCACGCCGGGTTTCATGGAGACTCACAACCATTTCGACGCGCCGATGTGGTGGCTGCCGTCGATGGAGCCGATGCCGGGTTACGGCGTCACCACCTCGATCAACGGCAATTGCGGGTTCGGCGCCGCGCCGGTCAGCAGCGATCCGAAGGTCCGGCTGGAGGCGGTGAAAATCTTCTCCTTCTTCGAGGATATTCCCGAAAAGCCCTTCATGGATCGCCTGCCTTGGGATTGGACGACCTGGGGCGAATATCGCAGCTCGATCGAGCGCAACCTGAAGCTCCCGCTCAACTTCGCCTCTTACTGCGGCCATATCCCGCTGCGCCTGACCGTGATGGGCCTCGACGCGTGGGAGCGCGCGGCGACCCCGGCCGAGATCGCGAAGATGGCCGAGCTGCTCGACGAGGCGCTGGCCGCCGGCGCGATCGGGCTTTCGACCAACTATCTCGACAATGACGGCAAGGATCGCCGCATCGTCACCAAGCTGGCCGACGATGCCGAAATGAACGCATTGTTCGACGTGCTTGAGCGGTATCCCGGCCGCGTGTTCCAGGTGATCGTCGATTGGGTGATGCGCGTCGATGCGCCCGCGACGATGGATCGCTTCGTGGGGCTGCTGCGCGGCCGCAACATCCGCACCCAGTTCACCGGCGCGGTGCCCACCCTCGCCTATCAGGACAAGATCGTCGCCCCCGCGATCGAGATGCACGAGGCGCGCAAGGCCGAAGGGCTCGATATCTGGGCCGGCTATCACCACGTCGCATCGACCGTGCTGATCGGCTTCATGAACTCGCTCGTCTGGGCGCAGATCAACAATTACGTCTGGAACGAGATCATCGACGAGCGCGACGAGCAGAAGAAACTCGACATGCTCGCCGATCCGACGTGGCGCGCCCGCGCCCGCGAAAGCTGGAACAGCGTGCGCGACGTTTCGCGCGCCAAGCATGCCGATGCGTTCGAACTGTTCGACAGCGAGACCAATGCGGGGCCGACCGGCATCCTGCTCAGCCAGTTCATGAAAGACCGCGGTTACGATCACCCCTCGGACGCGCTGGCCGACTGGGTGATCGAAAATGGCGTCCACTCCAACCTGCGGATGGAGGAAGCGCCCAAGCACAAGGACGCCTTGCCCTATATGTTCAACGACAATCTCGCGATCGGGAACCTCTCCGACGCGGGCGCGCACGGCAAGATGTTCTGCGGCGCGGGCGACAACGTCCTGCTGCTCACCCGCCATGTCCGCGACAGCCAGGATCTGACGATCGAACAGGCGGTGCACCTGCTCAGCGGGCGGATCGCCGACTTCTTCAACCTGCTGCCCGAACGCGGCACGCTGCATGTCGGCAAGAAGGCGGACGTGACCGTCTTCAACCTCGACGAGATCGAACGCCGGCCGGAATATAAGCGCTTCGACGTGCCCGATGGCGAGGGCGGCGTCACCTATCGCTACAGCCGCGAGGCGGCGCCGATGCGCCTCACCCTCGTCAATGGCGAGGCGACCTTCGTGCGCGGCGAATTTACCGGCAAGTTCCCCGGCCAGGTCGTCACCGCCGTGGCGGACGAGCCTCCGCTCGCGCAGGCCGCGGAGTAAGCGACATGGCCACTGCGAAACCCATCGAAGAGGCCGCGAACGACGCCGCCCCCCTCCGCCCGCGCGGAGGGATGACCCCGGCCGAGATCGCGTATATGCGGCAGGGGATCGAGCCGGTTTCGGGCAGCGTCCCGATGTCCACCTCGCGCTTCCTCAACAGCCCTTTGTTCTCCTTCGCCTATACGCAGATGTCGCTGCGCCGGCTGGGCAATGACGTGCCGACCACATACGACATTCCCGATATGTCGCGCGGCCTCGACGACGTGACCGACTATGCCGACTGGGCGAAGCAGGTCGCGATCGAGAAGGCCGAAAATCCGGTGTTCGCCGAATGGCTCGACAGGCGCCAGATGGCCCGCTTCAACCCGCACGAAATGGGCCATTATGCCGATGGCACGCTGGGCGCGACGATCCGCGATTTCATGCTCAAATCGGGCTATGACATCGAGTTCATGAACAAGGGCACGGTGCCCGCGAACGACCTGCAATATCTGATGAAGCGGTCGAGCGAGTGCCACGACATCCAGCATATGGTGACGGGCTTCGGCCCGAACGTGGCGGGCGAACATGCGCTGATCATGATGAACGTGACCGGCAATGCCTGTTTCTTCCGGCCCGAGCTTGCCGCCTATATCTCGCGCTCGCCTTACTTCCTCGCCTCGGCGAACCTGATGCGCAGCGGGCTGCATTATTCGGCGGGCATGCCGCGCCTGCTGGAGGCGACCGAACTCGGCATCGCGGCGGGACGCGGGCTGAAGAAGCCGCTGCATATCGTGAACTGGGAAGACTATCTCGACTGGCAGCTGGACGACATCGCCGCCGATCTCGGCTTCACCCGCGGGCCGGGCGATGCCTGGGACGACGCGGATCAAAGCCTCGTCGGCTAGAACTTGTTAGGTCATGCCGGGCACCCTAGGGTTCCCCGGCATGACCCGTACTTCTCCTTCCGCCGTCGATCCCGGCCCCGAACCCGAAAAGCGCCGCCGGACGCCCCAGCGCGGGCGCCCCAAGATCCTCGATCACGATCGGATCATCGCCGCCGCGCTCGATATGCTGACCGATCAGGGGTTGGCCAGCTTCACGCTGCACAAGCTGGCGCTGCGGCTGAACGTGTCGGTGATGACGCTCTACACCTATTTCCCCAGCCGCGACGCGCTGCTCAACGAAGTGGCGAGCACGATCTTCAGCAGCTTCGAAGCGCCCGCATCTGGCCTGCCGTGGCGCGAATGGATGGCCGCCTATCTGCACGAACTGCGGCACCTGTTCGATCGTTATCCGGTGGGCCTGCACCTCATCAAGTTCGATGGCGAGGTGAACCCGTCATGGATGCGCGTGCTGATCCCGCTGATCCGCGAATTGTCCGACATGGGCCTGAGCGGGCGGCAGATATCGATCACCAACAACTGGATCATCCGCACCAGCCTGGCCCTGCTGATCGCGCGGATTTCGTTGCGCGAGGAAGGCGTATCGGTGCGCGACTTCGCGATCCCGCTCTACGACATGACCGATGCGGATCGCGCGCTGATGATGGCGATCGCCGAGCCCGACGCCGACATCGCCGACGACATTTACGATCTGGGCGTGCGCAACATCATCCTGGGGCTGGAGGATATGCTGCGCGGTTGATTGGTCAGTCGATCTGCAGCAGTTGCTTGCCGCGATTTTCGCCGCTGAACAGGCGGAGAAGCGTCGCCGGGATATTGGCGAAGCCAGTCTGGATGTCGTGGCGGAAGGCGATCTGTCCGCCCGCCACCCAGCCCGCCAGTTCGGCCATGATGCCGGGCACCGCCGCACCATGATCCATGACGATGAAGCCCTCCATCCGCAGCCTTGCGATGATGACCTTCATCATGTTGCGCGGGCCGGGACGCGGCTCGGCATCGTTATAGGTCGCGATCGCGCCGCACAGGGCGATCCGCCCGTGATCGGCCATATGCGCGATCCCCACCTCCAGCTGATCGCCGCCAACATTGTCGAAGAACAGGTCGATCCCCTTGGGAAACAGCTCGCCCAGCCGCTGGTCAAGATTTTCGGCGCGATAGTCGATGACCTCGGCGATCCCACAAGTCTCGCGCAGCCACGCCGCCTTCTCCGCACCACCTGCGACGCCCACGACATGCGCGCCCTTAATCCGCGCGATCTGCGCCGCGACGCTGCCGACCGCGCCGGCCGCGCCCGTCACCAGCACATTGTCCTCGGGCTTGAGGCCACCGACCCGGCACAGCCCGACATGCGCCGTCAGCCCGCTGCCGCCCAGCACGCCCAGCGCGACCGCAGGCGGCGTGCCTTCCGGTAGCATCGTGATCGGCCGCTCGCCCGCGCGATTGACCACGGCATAATCCTGCCAGCTCAACAGTCCGATCACATGCCGCCCGACCGGAAAGGCGGGATCGGCGGACTCGACGATTTCCGCCACCGCCGACGCCCGCATCGGCGCGCCGATCGCGACCGGCGGCAAATAGCTCGGCACATCGTCGACCCAGCCGCGCATCGCCGGATCGAAGCTGAACATCACTGTGCGGACCAGGATTTCACCCGCGCCGAGATCGGGCGTCGGCCGCGCCACCTCGATATAGGTGAAGTCGTCCGCCCGCACCGCGCCCTGCGGCCGGCGCGCCAGCACCCACTGGCGGTTGATCGCATCGGCCATGCCACCCTCCTCAGGTCGCAGGCGTCAGCGCCAGTTCGGGCTTGGTCGGGAAGATGCGCGGTGCCAGCAGCAGGATCGCGGCGAACACGGCGGCGATCGCGAAGCTTACGAACATCAGGCGATAGCTGCCCGTGCGATCATAGACTTCCCCGCCGAAGCGCAGGAAGATCGCGGCGAGCGCGGCGGTGAGCGGCGTCATCAGCCCGCGCACCGTGCCCAGCGAGATCATGCCGAAACGATCGGCGACCAGCGCATAATAAAGCGGCGCCCCCGATCCGCTCGCCGCGCCGATCAGCACGCAGATCGCCAGCAAAGCGACATAGCTGTGATCGATCAGCAGCGTCGCATTGGCGACCGCGAGCAAAGTGAAGCAGCCTGCGAGCAGGGTCGAACGATCGAAATAGTCGGCAACGACCGCTAGCGTCAGCTTGCTCACCACCGCCGTCACGCCCATCACCGACAACAGGCTGGTCGCCTGCACCATGCTGAGGCCACCGTCGGTCGCGAGCGGGACGAGCGAGATGCCCAGCGTCTGCATAATCGCAAGGCCGATGCCTGCGCCGGTGCCGATCAGCCAGAAGTTCGGGTTGGTCAGGATGTCGCGCACCGTGAGCCGCACGCCCAGCGCGGGCGCGCCGCCGACCGCTGCCGACGGTCGGCCGGGCTCGACTTCGTCCGGGCCGGGCCGATCGCGAACGATCATCGCCAGCGCGCTCACCACGACGGCGATGCCGATGCCCGAGAAGATCAAAGCTTCACGCCAGCCATATTGCGCGATCATGTGGCCGATCAGCGGAATGACGGTCAGGTTCGACAGCGACATGCCCATCGCCGCCAGCGCCAGCACGCGCCCACGCTGCTTGGTGAACCAGCGCGCGAGCAGCACCGTGACGGTCAGCGTGCCCGCGCCCACCGTCCCCGCCGCCAGCGGCAGGACGATCACGAAGGCGTCGAGCATAAGATTGTTCGACAGGCCGAGCAGCGCCATACACCCGCCCAGCAATGTGCCGCTGACGATCATGATCGGCCGCAACGGGAACCGATCGATCAGCCGCCCGACCACCAGCGCCGTCACCGCCATGCCGACGTTGAACAGGATCATGCCGGTGTTCATCGTCGCGCGCGACAGATCGAACTCGGCCGCCACCGGCTTCACATAGAGGCCATAGGCGGCGGAGCCGGTGCCGATCACCGCCATGTAGATCAGGATACAGGCGGCAACGAGGTACCAGCCATAATAAATGCGTTGCATCGTCGGGCCTCTCCGTCTCGTTCTGATGATCAGATCTGTCAGTCTGATTTGCAGAAAGCTTATACCGGTTGGGGTATAGGCGGGAAGGTTGCCGATCGTTGTCCGGACTTGCGGATTTTGGCTAAGCCGGAATGCCGAGGAGCGCCCAGAGGATCGCGCCCCACAACAGGCTGTTGAGCGCGACGATCATTAGCAGGCGCATGCGGAAGGACGGGCGGCGATCGGGCCGGGACGCCGGCATGATGACGGGTTCAGCGGGAACGGACGCTGCGCGCGATGGCGCTTCGAGAACATCGACCGGCATGGACACAACTCACTGACGGGAACGGGACACGTCACCCAGCCGCGCGATATAGCGGTCGAGTGCCGGCGACAGGCTGAACCAGCCGGGGCGGATGCGATCGCGCGCGAACATCAGCGCCAGTTCCGCCTCGCGCTGCGGCCCGCCCGCCTCGATCGCGGCGAGCCGGATCGGGAAGGGGCAGGCCGTTTCGATCTCGCTCGCATGCGAGCCGGGGTCGCCGGCGGCACTCATGCGGACGAGCGCGAAGCTTTCCGAACGGAGGAAGCAGATGCTGCTCAGGGTCGTCATCCTGGCTGAACGGGATGCCACGGCCGGCCTTCTTGGGGTGCGTAGAGGGAAGGACCGGCCGTGGCGCGGCGTGCGTCAGAAATCCATCGACACGCCGAAGCGGACCTGGCGCGGCGCCTGATAGCTGGTCACCTTGCCATAGTTGGGATCGGGGTTGCCGCCGTCGTCCTCGCCATATTCGCGAAGATCGAGCTTCGACTTCCAGTTGAAGACGTTGAACACGTCGGCGCGCAGCTGCAGCGATTTGAGGCCGGCGATCTTGAGCGTGTAGGAGATCGACAGATCGATCTGCTTCAGCCAGTCGCTTTCCAGCGCCTTGCCGCGGCCGATGAGGCGGCCGTTGCAATACCACGATGCCGACGTATCGGTCGCCGCGCGGCCCGCCCCGCCCAGCGCCTCGTCATAAACGCCGATGCAGCCGAACTTGCGCGGGCTCTGCAGCCGCGCGAAGCCGCCCAGCTGGACCTGATCGGTCAACGCATAGGCACCATAGACCTTGAACGTATGGCGGCGATGGTTGGGCAGATAGCCATAGGCGCCGTCCATCCAACCGGGCTCGTCAAAGTCCTGCGTCAGGCCGGTATCGTCCTGCCCGTTGTCGGATTTGACGCCGCCTTCGTAATTGCCCTTCAGGCTCGACCAGACATAGCTGCCCGAAAGCTGCCACGTGCCATCCCAGGTGCGATCGAAATTGGCCTCCACCGCCCAATATTTGCGCTTGGCCTTGGGCAGATCGACGATTGCGGCGGGGATGGTGATCTGGGTCAGCTGGCCGGTGCCGGTCAGGTCGACGTTGATCACCGCATCCTTGCCCGGATTGAGCAACACATAGCCGCCCGATCCGTAGGAGGCCGGCACCGCATTCGGGTTGCACCCCGGCATATTCTGCGTCGCGCAGAAATTGGCGATCGTGTAGCCGAGATCGGTATCCTCGAGCACGCTCTTGAGGTTGCGATGCGTGAGGTTCAGGCCGACGCGCCACCGCTCGCCGATCCGCTGGTCGAGGCCGATCATGAACTCGTCGAGATATTGCGGCTTCAGGTTCTGCGAGGTCAACGTGCGCGGATCGGCGCCCGCGCTGTCGGACAGCACCTGGAAGCTCACCTCGCGACCCAGAGTCGGCAGGCGCGTGACCGGATCGACCCCGTTCAGGATGTTGAACGCGCGCGTGAAATATTCGTTGCCCGCCATGCGGATGTTCGTGTTCGCGGCGACCGGCAGGTGGTAGCGCCCGAAGAAGCCCGACAGCTTGGTGCGCTTGTCTCCGAACAGATCATAGGTCGCGCCCAGGCGCGGTGCCCACTGGTTCTTGAGCTTGGTGAACACCTGACCCGAAGCGGTCCGGTTTTCGAACGTCTCGTTGCGGATGCCCAGGCTCAGGTTCACCCGGTCGTTCACGTCCCAATTGTCCTGCAGGTAGAAGGCGGTGTTCTGCGCCTTGAACGCGCCGGCGCGGTCCAGATACTGGACGCGGACATAATCGGTGTTCGCCGGGATCAGCCCGTTGAGCGCCCCCGTCGCCCCCGCCCGCAGATAGCGATAGGAGACGCCGCCCGAATAGGTGGTCGACACGCGCGACGACAGATCCTCCCGATCGAAGCCGAAGCGGATATGATGTTCGCCCATCAGATGCGCGAGCACGTCGACATCGGCGCGATAGAGCTCGCGGCGATCCGCACCGCTGTCGAGCGTCGCATCGGGGTGGCCCGCAATCTGCACCGCGGTGCCCGAACGCTGATCGACGATGTAGGGCTGCGTGCTCGAAGATGTCTGATCGGCATCGGTGCGGCCGTAGAGCGCCGAAATGGTCAGCCAGTCGGTGATGTGGCCGGTATATTTGCCGATATAATTGTCGCCGCCGACCGACACCTTGTACGGCGTCACCAAATCGGGCGCCGCGCCCGAAAGCACGCGCGTCGTGATCGTGCCTTCCTCGGCATTGCTGTTGTTGAAATAGGTGAATTCGAGGCGGTGATCCTCGGTCACGTCAAAATCGATGTTGCCGCCGTAGAACGGCTTCTTCGACTTGGCGAAGGTCTCCGTCACCGAACCGTTGATCGGCTGGGTCGCGTCAAACTCGCTGCGATAGCGCGGGTTGAAGAAGCCGAAGAAGTAGAGCCGATCCTTGATGATCGGACCCGAGGCCCAGAGGTTACCCTCATAATCCTGCCGTTTGTCGCGATCGTTGTTCGAAATGTATGTGTCGCGCGCCCGCGAACGCAGCCCGCTGGGCGACCAATAGGCGTTGAAGCCGCCGGCATATTCGTTGCTGCCCGATCGCGTCAGCGCGATCACCGCGCCGCCGGTCGCGCGGCCGAATTCGGCCTGATAGCCACCGGTCTTCACCTGCACCTGATCGTAGAACTGGAACGGTACCAGCCCGCCGCCCAGGAAGGTGCGGAAGTTGGTGATGTTCATGCCGTTCACATAATAGATGTTCTCGGCCACCGAACCGCCCGACAGCGCGACATTGGTGCCGCCGGTCAGGCTGTTGAACGCGCTGTCGCCCGCCGTCGTCTGCGGCGCGAGCAGCTGAAGCGCGGCCACATCGCGTGCGATCGGCACGCGATCGAACGTCTCCTTCACGTCGATGACGAGGCCGGTCGCCGATTGCGAGAAATCCAGCTCGCGCGCCTTGGCAGCGGTGACGATGATCGGTGCGCCATCGGTCTCGGCCAGCTTCACGACGAAACTCGATCCGCCCAGCGACAGGATCGCGCCGGTCATCTCGACCGCGCCGACGCCCGATTTCTCGGCCTTGATCGTATAGCTGCCGACCGGAAGCTGCACGACCGAGAAGGAGCCGTCCGGCCCGCTGGTGACGGTGCGGTTGAGCGCGCGCGCATCGGCGCTGACGGTGATCGTGGCGCCGCCCACGGGCGCGCCCGACGGATCGACCACCTGGCCGGTGATCGCCGCCGAACTGATATCCTGCGCGTGCGCCGGGCTGATCGGCGCCAGCGCCACGCAGGCGGACAGGACCGAACCGCCGCCCAGCAGCGCGCGGAGGATCACATTGCGAGATAATTTCATCTTCAAGCCCCAATGATGGCTGACGCGGCCCTCCCGGCCCGCGCGCATCCGTTCTGTTGTCGATTGTCCGGCGCACGCATTGTTCGCGATCCGCGCCGATCAAACTGGGGCGTTGCTAAGCTCGCGCCGAAGCAGCGGGTAAGTCGCGCCGCGACGAAAGGCCGCCGCACGCTTTCAACGGCGACGCTGATCGACGAACAGCAAGACGCGTCGACGAACGGCAATCGACTTGAACCGCCGCCAATGAGACATGGCCGGCATGGGCCAAGATGTTGTTCCCAATGTTGGAATCGATCGTATCGGGCGAAGCTTTTCGCCCGACAACGCCCTGCTGTTCGCGCTGATCGCGATCTACTGGGTCGCGTTCCAGTTCGTCTATTGCGTCTATTATCTGCTGTCCTATCCCGAATATCTCGGATTGAAGGCGCTCGAAGACTATACGCCGCTGGGCTTCGCGATCGATTTTGCGATCTTCTTCCTGCAACCGGTCGAGCTGCTGTGTTGCGCGTTCGGCGCGTTGATTTCCTTCGCCATCTACATGGCGATCCGCGCGGGGCGGCGCTGGCGGCTGCGCTGGCAATTGCCGTCCGCGATCGCGGCGATGGCGGCGGGCGCCTGCGCCTTCACTTTGCTCACCAACCTGTCGGTCAACCTGCTGCTCCATCCCGAACCGATGAACTGGCTGCGCTTCATGCGCGGATCGATCGTCTGGCTCGCGCCGATCGGGCTGTGGGCGGGGGCGGCGCTGGCCGTCGTCTATAATCGCGAGACGCGCGAGCGGGAGCGGCAGTTCGCCCTCCTCGAAAGCCAGGCGCATGTCGCGCAGATCCGCGCGCTGCGTTTCCAGGTCAATCCGCACTTCCTGTTCAATACGCTCAACTCGATCTCCGCCCTGATCCTCGACGGGCGCAGCGGCGACGCCGAACGGATGCTCCTCGCGCTCGCCACCTTCTTCCGCACCACATTGGACGGCGATCCGCTGCGCGACGTGCGGCTGGCGGACGAAATGGCGCTGCAGCGGCTCTACCTCCAGATCGAACAGGCGCGGTTCGGCAGCCGGCTGCACGTCGACATCGATCTGCCCGCCGCGCTCGACGAAGCCCGCCTGCCCGGCCTCCTCCTCCAGCCGCTCGTCGAAAATGCGATCCGCCACGGCATGTCGGACGGACGCCGACAGCTTCACCTCCACATCGGCGCACGGGAAAATATGGACGATCTGATCATCGAAGTGCGCGACGACGGCGCCGGCATGGATACGCAGGCGCCCGCCGGCACCGGCGTCGGCCTCGACAATGTCCGCCAGCGGCTGAGCGCGCGTTTCGGCGATCGGGCAAGGGTGCGCGCGATGGCGACGCCTCGCGGCTTCGGGGTCGAACTCACCATGCCGCTGGTGGCCGCCTGATGTCCGCCCCGCTGCGCGTCCTTGCGGTCGATGACGAGCCGCTGGCGCTCCGTCGCCTCGAAATCGCAGTCAATCATATGGACGAAGCGCGCCTGATCGGCACCGCGAGCGACGGGCCGGAGGCGCTCGATGCCATCGCCCGGCTCGATCCGGACGTCGTCCTGCTCGACATCCGCATGAACGGAATGACCGGCTTCGACGTGGTCGGCGCGCTTTCGGGCGATCGCGCGCCGCAGGTCGTGTTCGTCACCGCTTACGATGCCTTCGCCACCCGCGCGTTCGAGGTGAGCGCGGTCGATTATGTCCTCAAGCCCGTCGACTTCGATCGCCTGCGCGCCGCCTTTGCGCGCTGCCGCGAACGGATCAACGCCGCCGATGCCGAGGACCGCGAGGCCGAGTTGCGCGCGCTGATCGAAGCGTTGCGCGCGCCCAGCCGCGCGCTGGAGGTGCAGGATCGCTACGAGCGCGAGATCTGGGTCCAGCGGCGCGGCGAGTTCGTTCGCCTCGCCATCGACGACATCGAATGGGTCGGGGCCGAACGCGATTATGTGCGGCTCAACAGCGGCGATGGCGGCTTCCTGCTGCGCGAGACGATGGCGGGGATGATGGCGCGGCTCGATCCCGAACGCTTCCTGCGCGTCCACCGGTCGACGATCGTCCAGCGGCGGCGGATCGAAAGCCTGCTGCCCGCCGGCTATGGCCGCTTCCGCGTACGGCTGACCTCCGGCGTCGAACTCAATGTCGGCCGGCTCTACACCGCCGATATCAAGGCGATCCTGTCGCCCTCCGGAAAATAGCAATTCGCGCTTTGATGCGCGCAGAGACGGATGCGAAGCTCCCCGCAAAACAGATGAGGAGCAGGACCATGACCGACACCAACCCCACTCTTCTGGCCGGTCAGGTCGCGCTCGTCCTGGGCGCGAGCCGCAGCATCGGCCGGGGCATCGCGATCGAGCTAGGCGCGGCGGGCGCTTACGTGATCGCTGTCTCACGTACCACCGGCGCGAGCGAGGGCGCGCGCGGCGGATCGTCGCAGGAGACAATCGACATGATCCGCGACCTTGGCGGCGATGGTGAGGCGATCGCCTGCGACTGCGCCGATTATGACGCGGTCGGCCGCCTGATCGACGATATCCGCACGCGCCACGGCCGGATCGACATCCTGATCAACAGCGTGTTTCTTGCGGGCGAATTCTTCCCTTCGATCGGCCAGCGCATCTGGGAAACGTCGGCCGATCTGTTCGAACAGGTCGTCACCATCCCCACCCGCGCCGCTTATGCCGCGATCCGCCACGCGACGCCGCTGCTCGCCGATTCCGCCAAGGCCGGTCGCGCCGGGCTGATCGTCAACATCTCCGGCCGCGCGGGCACCGCCTATCGCTACAATGTCGCTTATGGCGTCGGCAAAGCCGCAATCGAGCGGCTGACCCGCGATGCCGCGCTCGATCTGCGCGAGTTGGGCGTGACGATCGCCTCGATCTGGCCCAACGGCCATGCCTTGCCCGGCCAGCCGCCCGAAACCCCGCGCTATACCGGCCGCGCCATCGCCCACCTCGCCGCCAGCCCCGATCGCGCGGCGCTGTCCGGCCAGCACCGCTGGTCCGCCGAACTCGGCGCCGATCATGGCTTCAGCGACGAATTCGGCCACTTCCACCCCGTCCCCCCGCTGATCGACGAATATAGTCTGGAGCGCTAATCCCCGCGTGGATCGATCGGCGTCGCGAGGCGTCTATCAGCGCGCGAGGGACGAAGGGACATCGGTTGACCAGAGGGCGGCTCAAGACATCGGCACCCTTGCGTCGCCGCAGCACCGTGCCCGTCTGGCTGTCGATCCTGTGGCGCATCGGGCTGGCGCTGGCGCTGGTCGGGATCGCGCTCGCAGGCCACTGGTTCGATCGCGACGGGCTGCGCGACAATGTCGATGGATCGGTCAGCTTCGTCGACGTCCTCTATTTCACGATGATCACGGTCACGACCGTCGGCTATGGCGATATCGTACCCGTCACCGAACAGGCGCGCCTGTTCGATACCTTTGTCGTCACCCCGATCCGCCTGTTCGTGTGGCTGATCTTCCTGGGGACGGCCTATGATTTCCTGCTCAAGGGCGTTTGGGAGCGGTGGCGCATGAAGCTGATACAGAACAGGCTCCACGATCATATCGTCGTCGTGGGCTATGGCACCTCGGGCACCGAAGCGGTCGCCGAACTCGTGCGCCGGGGCACCGATCCCGCCACGATCGTGGTCATCGATGCCAATGCCGACGCGATCGACGCGGCGGAGCATTGCGGGGTCAACGTCCTGCTGGGCGATGCGACCCGCAACGCCACGCTCGAAGCCGTGCAGATCGTCCGTGCCCGATCAATCATCATCGCCGCCGGACGCGACGACACCACCATCCTGATCGCGCTCACCGCGCGTGGCGTAGCGCCGGGCGTGCCCGTCAGCGTGATCATCCGGTCGCAGGACAATGAAGGGCTGGCGCGCGAGGCGGGGGCGACCACCGTGATCAATCCAGCGAGCTTCGCCGGGCTGCTGCTCGCCGGCTCGACGCAGAGCGAGCATCTGGCCGACTATCTGGCCGATCTGGCCAACCATAGCGGGCGGGTTTCGCTGCGCGAACGCGCGGTCGCGCCGGCCGAAATCGGCAAGCCGCTGTCGGCGATCGAGACGGGGCTTGGCGTCCGCATCTATCGCGGGCGCAGCGCGATCGGCTTCTGGGAGCCGGGTTCCGCCGCGCTCGAACCGGGCGATCGGATCATCGAGATCCGGCCGATGTCGGAGGCCAGCTGACGAAGCGCCTGCCCCTCAATGATCGAAGGCGGCGATGATCGGGCACGGCCCCGCCCCGCCCTTCGCGCAATCCTTCGCCAACCGCGACAGCGAGGCGCGCGCGGCCTGCAACTCCTCGATCTTCAGATCGATCGCCGCAATCCGCGCCTGCGCCAGTTCGCGCGCGCGTGCGCGATCGTCGATCGCGTCCAGCCCCAGCAGCTCGCCGATTTCCTCCAGCGTGAAGCCCGCCGACTGCGCCGACCGCACGAAACGCAGCCGCCGCACATCCTCATCGCCATAACGCCGCACGCCATCGCCGCGCGCAGGCTCGGTCAGCAGGCCGCGCCGCTGATAATAACGGATCGTCTCGACACCCACGCCGCCCTTCGCCGCCAGCTTTCCGATCGTCAGCCCGTTCACGCCTTGACTCCGTACTATGGTACGGCACCTATATGCGCCGGGTCCGATCCATCGCAAGGCCGACGAGACCCGCATATGACCGCCCAATCGCCCAGGCAGGCGACGCTTCACCGCATGGTGATGCCGACCCACATCTGCCCCTATGGCCTGAAGGCCAAACACCTGCTCGAAAGCCGGGGCTACACGGTCGACGATCGCTGGCTCACCACGCGCGCCGAAACCGACGCATTCAAGGCCGAACATGGGGTGAAGACCACGCCGCAGACCTTCATCGATGGACACCGGATCGGCGGCTATGACGATCTGCGCCGCTTCTTTGGCCTGCGCGTCGCCGATCCCGATGCCACCAGCTACGTCCCCGTCATCGCTTTGTTCGCGATGACCGCACTGATGGCGCTTGCGCTCAGCCAGGCGGTCTATGCGACCCCGCTGACGATGCGCGCGGGCGAATGGTTCATCTCGATCAGCATGTGCGTGCTGGCGCTGCTCAAGCTGCAGGATGTCGAGCGGTTCGCGACGATGTTCCTCAATTACGATCTGCTCGCGCGCCGCTGGGTGCCCTATTCCTATGTCTATCCCTTTGCCGAGGGCGCGGCGGGCGTGCTGATGACGGCGGGCGTGCTGACGTGGTTGTCCGCCCCGCTCGCGCTGCTGATCGGCGGGATCGGCGCGGTTTCGGTGTTCAAGGCGGTCTATATCGACAAACGCGAGATCAAATGCGCGTGCGTCGGCGGATCGAGCAAGGTGCCGCTGGGCTCCGTCTCGCTGACCGAAAATGTGATGATGGTGGCTATGGCAATCTGGATGCTCGCGAAGTGACCCCCTCGACGATCGATCGCCGCACCCTGCTGCGCGGTTCGCTCGCGCTCGGTGGGCTCGCCGCGTGGATGCCCGCCTGGGCGCAGCCGGTGTCCGAAGGGCTGCCCACGGTCTCGGGCGAGGACATCACCCTGCGCATCGCGCGGCAGGTGATGACGGTCGACGGCCGCCGATCGCCGGCAATCGGGATCAATGGCACCGTCCCCGCCCCGCTGATCCGCCTGCGCGAGGGGCAGAACGTTCGCCTCAACGTGATCAACGAACTCGACGAGGACAGCTCGCTCCACTGGCACGGCCTACTGCTGCCGCCCGAACAGGATGGCGTGCCCGGCGTCTCCTTCCCCGGTATCAAGCCGCGATCGAGCTACCTCTACCAATTCCCGGTGCGCCAGAACGGCACCTACTGGTATCACAGCCATTCGGGCTTTCAGGAACAGATCGGTCTCTACGGCCCGATCATCATCGACCCCGCCGGCGCCGATCCGGTCGTCGCCGATCGCGAGCATGTGATCCTGCTGTCCGATCACAGCCAGTTGTCGCCCGAGGCGATCTTCCACCGGATGAAGGTCAATCCCGGCCACTTCAACTTCCAGCGCCAGACCCTGTCCGGCCTGCTGGGCAAGCGCGACCAGACGGCGAAGGACCGCCTGAGCTGGGGCGCGATGCGGATGGACCCGGCGGACATTTCGGACGCGACGGGTGCGGCCTACACCTATCTGATCAACGGCCACGGCCCCGCCGACAACTGGACCGCTTTGTTCACGCCGGGTCAGCGCGTGCGCCTGCGCGTGATCAACGCATCGTCGATGACCAACTTCAACGTCCGTATCCCCGGCCTGCGGCTCACGGTGGTGCAGGCCGATGGGCAGAATGTGATGCCGGTCGAGGTCGACGAGTTTCAGATCGGCGTCGCCGAGACCTATGACGTCATCGTCACCCCGGCCGAGGATCGCGCCTTCACCTTCGTCGGCGAGGCGGTCGATCGCTCTGGCATGGCGCGCGCCACGCTCGCCCCACGCGCCGGCATGGTCGCCCCCGTCCCCGCGCTCCGCCCCCGCCCGCTCGCCACGATGCGGGACATGGGGATGGACATGGGCGGCGAGGCCGCGCCCCGCGCCGTCGATCCCAGCGCCGAACAAAATGCCTCGCGCAAGTTGGCAACGACCACCGAAGCCCCTTCACCCCACGCCGGCATGGATCATGGCGCGATGGGCCATGAAGGCCACGGCGGCCACGACATGGGCGGTATGGACCACGACATGGCGATGCGCGACTTCGCCAACGCCCCGCAGGTGAAGCGCGGGCCGGGCGTGCAGACCATATCGCCGATGCCGGTCGATCGCACCGGCGATCCGGGTCAGGGCCTCGCCGATGTCGGGCACAAGGTGCTGGTCTATCGCGACCTGATGGCGCTCGATCGCAACCCCGACGTCCGCGCGCCTTCGCGCAGCATCGACATCCACCTGACCGGCAATATGGAACGTTTCATGTGGTCGTTCGACGGCGGCAAGATGTCCGACGTCCACGAACCCATCCCCTTCGTCGAGGGGGAGCGGGTGCGCGTGAAGCTGATCAACGACAGCATGATGGCGCATCCCATCCACATTCATGGCCACTTCTTCGAACTGGTCGTCGGCCACGGCGATCATGCCCCGCGCAAGCATACCGTGATCGTCCAGCCGGGCGGGATCGTGACGTGGGATTTCACCGCCGATGCGGTGGGCGACTGGGCCTTCCACTGCCACCTGCTCTACCACATGGCCGCGGGCATGATGCGCGTCGTGAGCGTGCGTCCGAAGGGAGACGCGGCATGAAGCGCCTCCCCGCCCTCCTTTTTATAGCGATCGCTACACCTGCCGCGGCGCAGGATCATTCGAAGCATCACATGCCGGCGCCAGCCCAGCCTGCTCAGCCCGCGACAGGCCATGAAGGCCACGACATGAGCGACATGGATATGGGCGACATGGACATGTCCGCCGATCATGCGGGCCACGACATGTCGGCCATGTCGTCGGGCGCACCCGCCGGCACCGATCTGCCCGCCGGTAATGCCCCCGCCCCGGCCGCGCCGATGGATCATTATGCCGATCGCCAGTTCCCCGCCGCCGACATGGCCGCCGCCCGCAACGCAATGATGCGCGAAAGCGGCGGGCAGGCGATGGCGCTGATCATGGTCAACATCGCCGAAGTCCAGGCGCGCAAGGGCCGCGACGGTTATCGCTGGGATGCCGAAGGCTGGTTCGGCGGAGATATCAACCGGCTGACGATCAAGACCGAGGGCGAAGGCGCGCGGCGCGACGGCGTCGAGGCGGCCGAAATCCAAGCGCTCTACAGCCGCGCGGTCGGCCCCTATTTCAACCTGCAGGCGGGCGTCCGCCACGATATCAAACCCGGCCCCTCGCGCACCTATGCGACCGTCGGGGTCGAGGGGCTGGCGCCCTATTGGTTCGAGGTCGAGGCCGCCGCCTTCCTGTCGGACAAGGGCGACGTGATGGGCCGGCTGGAGGCTTATTACGACCAGCGTCTCACCCAGCGCCTCGTCCTCCAGCCGCGCGTCGAACTCAATCTGGCGGCGCAGGACGTGCGCGAAAACCGGATCGGCGCGGGCCTCAGCAGCGCCGAAATGGGCCTGCGCCTGCGCTATGAGATCGCCCGCCAGTTCGCGCCCTATGTCGGCATCTCCTATGAGGCGAAGATGGGGCAGACGGCGCGTTATGCCCGCGCCGATGGCGACGATCCTCGCACGACCAGCCTCGTCGCCGGGGTCCGTATCTGGTTCTAACTGGCGCGATCCGGCGGCCCCGCTATGAGGGCCGCCCCGCCCTCGCACCCGGATGCCACGTGACCGACCCGATCCTCCCCCCGAACCGTGAAGACCGCGCCCGTGCGCGTGAAGAAGCCCGCGAGCGCCGCTCCGCCGAACGCGCGGAAATGGCGCAGGCGAGAAGCGATCGCAGGGCGGTGGAACGTGAAGAGGCATCCCGTGAGCGCGAGGCCCGCCGCGCCACGCGGCTCGACGCCCTCCCCTCGCGCCGATCCGCAGAGGAAGGCGAACGCGAACCAGCGCCCAAGCGCCGCCCATCTGGATCGCTCCGCCGCACCGGCGAGATACGCGTCGAGCGCGACACCCGCCACTTCGCCACCGTCGTCGATACGCGCCGGATCCGCGAACTAGCGCGGCGCGGCGCGAAGGTCGACGGCCTCGCGACCGTGTTCAAGAAATCGGTCGAGGAAATCGAAGCCATCCTCGCCGGGGATGAGCCCACCACCTGATCCGGGGTGACAAGTGCCCACAGCGCCGCTTAGGCTGATCCCATGTCCCGGCTGTTCCTCCTCGGCGCATTGCTGCTTCTCACCGGCTGCTGGACCAGCGGCCCCTGGTACACATCATCGGACAACCGGCCGGCGATACCCGACGGGCGCTATCGCCTGATGGCCGCCGAGATGCCGGGCGAAGGCGATGTGTTGACGATCCGTCGCCGCCCCGACGGCGCCACTGCGATCGAGGGCGGCGATCAGGCGCTGAGCGCGATCATGCTCCCGCTCGGCAAGGCGCCGCACCGCCACATCCTGCAGCTTCAGCGCGAAGACGGCGTGGCGCGCGGCGCGCTCTACATGCTGCTCGATACGGACAAGGGCCGTTATCGGCTGGCTTTGCTCCCCTGTTCCGGCCCCTGGGCAAAGGCGGCCGAAGCCTCGGGCGGTTCGATCGTGCGCGATCCGCAATCCGCCGCCACCTGCACCTTCGCGACGCAGAAGGCGCTGCTGGCCGCGCTCACCGCCATTTCGAAGAATGCCCGTTTCGACTTCGATCTGATCCCCGAGGCTCCATGACCCGCACGCTCGCTCTCCTCGCCCTGATCTGCGCGACCCCGGCCAGCGCGGACGAGACGCCGAAGCTCACGCCCTCGACGGCGAAAATCTTCCCCTATGAGGCGGGCGTCATGGACCTGCTCGTCACCGGCCCGGCGGCGCAGAGCCTCTACGATGCGCTACCCGGCAAGGGCGTCGAGCAGGCGTGCGGGGCGACCGGGCTGCACAAGGGCGACGGCAAGATGAGCTGCGCGAAGAACGACGCCGATTATGCCTGCCACATCTGGATCGACACGAAGGCGCAGGCGCTCACCCTACCCGAAACCGACGATTGCTGAGCGTCGGCGGCGGAAACCGCATCGCCGCCAGCGCCGTCCACACCAAGGCAAAGCCCCAGCCCGCCAGCACGTCGCCCGGCCAGTGAACGCCCAGCAGCAGGCGCGAGACGCCGACCGCGATCGGCCACATCAGGCAAACGACCGCAAGCGCCGCCGACGGCCGGAACAGCACCAGCATCGCCGCCACGGTCAGCATCGATCCGGCCGCATGCGAACTCGGAAAGCTGGCGGAGGACACTTCGACCAGATGGCCCGTCACGTCGGGCCGCACGCGCCCGATCACCTCCTTGAGCAGTTCGACGACAATCCGCCCCGACGCGATCACCGCGAACAGCCACAGAGCCGCCGGCCGCGCGCCGCGCGCAAGGAGAAAACCGACCACCGCCAGCGCGAACGGGATCATCGCCGCCGCACCGCCCAGCCGCGTGACCGCAACGATCGCGGGCAGCAGGCGCGCATCGGGATGGGCATGGAGCAGCGCCGCCAACGGCACTTCCCACGGCTGATGCCCGCCCCACAGCGCCAGCCCGGCGAGGAGGAGCATCAGCCCCGGCCACAGAATGATCCGATGCATCATGCGCTACCGCTCAATCGGCGGCGGTGATGGCGATACGCAGCGGCGCGCCACCCGCGACGATCTCCAGCAGCCGATCGATATTGGGATGCGCGCCCGGCCGCGCGCGGGCATCGGGCGTATGTTCGGCGAACACCGCCAGGCCATGTTCCGCCGCCTGCGCATCCAGCGCGCCGAACGCCTGCTGAAGATATTGATAGACGGCGAGCGAGCCCTGCTTGCCCGGCTGGTTTTCGATGCTCGCGACCACGGCGCCCGCTTCGTCGATCAGGTCGATGCGCGCCACGCCGTCGATCGGCGGCAGCAGCTGCAGATTGTCTTTGAAGGTCGCACCCGGCTGGATCATCGTCGATTTCCGATCTTTGAAATGAAGCGATCGCGCTGATCGAACGAAACCCGCCGATAATCCAGACTTAGTTTGTGACCCCATAGCGCGCCTGCCCTTTCCCCGGCATAGACGCGTCCGGGGGCTGTCGCTCGATCCGCGTGGGAACTTCCCGCCGTTCGATCCATTCGCCCTACGAAGTTGTCGGTAAGGGGCAAAGACAGGAACATGGCGACCGGATTGATCGCGCTGCTCGATGATGTCGCGGCAATCGCAAAGCTGGCGGCGGCGTCGCTTGACGATGTCGCGGGCGCGGCGGGCAAGGCCGGGGCGAAGGCGGCGGGCGTCGTGGTCGACGATACTGCCGTGACGCCAAGCTATGTCGTCGGCCTCACCCCCGAACGCGAACTGCCGATCATCTGGAAGATCGCGCTGGGCTCCGCGCGCAACAAGCTGCTGCTCCTCCTGCCCGCCGCCCTGCTCCTCAGCGCCTTCGCGCCGTGGGCGATCACGCCGATCCTGATGTTGGGCGGCCTCTATCTGTGCTTCGAAGGTGCGGAGAAGGTGTTGGAAAAGCTGTCGGGCGGCTCGCACGAAGCCGATACCGCGTCGACCATCACTGATCCTGCCGCGCTGGAGAAGGAACGCGTCTCGGGCGCCATCCGCACCGATCTGATCCTGTCGGCGGAGATCATGGCGATCGCGTTGGCCGAAGTCGGCGATCTGCCGATCGTGACGCAGGCGGTCGCGCTGGCCGCCGTCGGCCTCGCGATCACCGTCGCGGTCTACGGCGTGGTCGGCATCCTCGTGAAGATGGACGATATCGGCCTGCACCTCGCGCGCGGCGGCGAACCGGCGCGCAGCATCGGCAACGGCCTGGTCAAGGCAATGCCGGTCGTGTTCAACGTCATCGCGGCGGTGGGCACGGCGGCGATGATCTGGGTCGGCGGCGGCATCCTCGTCCACGGCCTCGAACAGCTTGGCCTGCCCCAGCCCGAACATGTCATCCACGGAATCGCAACATCGCTGAGCGCAGGTCAGGCCGCGATCCAGTGGATCGTCACGGCCGCCGCATCGGGTGTGCTGGGTCTGGCGGCAGGCATGGTGCTGGCCGGCGGCGTCCACCTGATCGCCAAGGCCCGCCACTAAACGCGCCCGGCGCTGAACTTTAGTCTGAAGCGCCGCAGATGGTGAACCGTCCTTAACCCGCGCGCGGGCTTAAGGGCGACGTGCTCAACCGACTTCGCTCCTTCCACGCCGATGCGCTGGCCGCCACGGCCGACATCGATGCCCTGGTCCGAAACGGCCGGCCCGATTTCGCGCAGCTTTCGAGCGCGCGGCTTCGGCTGATGGCGGTGAGCCGCAACCGGCTGACCTTTCTGGAGAGCGACGTTTATCCGGCGCTGCTGAAGGATCGCGACGATCCCGCCGTCATCGCCCTGCGCGACGATGCCCGGATGCGGATGAGCGACGCGGCGGGCCATATCGCGCGCTGGAACACCCCCGAAATCGAGCGGCACTGGGACGAATATGTCCCCGCCGCCGCGCGCATCCGCTTCCAGCTGCGCCAGCGGGTTCAGAGCGAAATCACCGTCCTCTATCCCCTGCTCGACGCGCTCGACCGCGAACAACAGGCGCGCGCCGCCTGATCTGACCCGCTTCAGGCCTGCGCCATCGCAATCGCGGCGTCGGCCATCCGGACAATCTCCGCATCCGACAGAGTATCGCGACGCGTCGCGACGTGGTGCAGGATCGCGCCGATCAGGCCGTGCAGCGCCAGCTTGATCGCGCGATCGGATGCATTCGGTGCGAGCAAGGCCATCGGCTCGTAATAATGCGATTCGACCATCTGGCTGTGCGACCTGACAGCTTCGGCGATCCCAGGATCGGTGTGCGAAGCGGCGATGATCTGCGTCAGCGCGGCGCCCCGGCTTCCCGCATACATCCGTGCGCACGTGCCCGCATAAGCCAGCACCTTTTCACGGGGTGATGCATCGACATCGAACTGCGGCGCGAAATCTCGCACCGTCTGGTCGAGCAGGTGCGAGATCAATTCGGCCTTGGTCGCATAGCGGCGGTAGAGGGTCGAACGGCTGCACCCCACGCGCTGCGCGATCGCTTCGAAGGTGAGGCCGCCGCAACCCAGTTCAGCGATCAGCAGCCAGGCCGCATTGCGAATCTCCCGGTCACGGTCGGCGCTGCGCGGCCGCCCCCGCGCACGCACCGCATTGTCTGCAGCCTCTGAAGGCACCCCATTCTCCCCAATCTATCTTTTCCGGAACACGGTCCGAATTCTGTCACATAATTACGGTACATACTCGTATCGTAATTAGCAACCTGACCGAAGATCCAGCCGCCACTTTCCACGATCATTCCGGGATAACCAAGCGTTCCGATCGGGATCCGACCCCAGGATCCTGATTTGGCGACGCGCGGCCCGTCCACATCCACAGCACGTGACGCAACGGCGGGCAACGCGCCTCGCCGATCGGCGGCGTGCGCCTGCTTTTGACTGCAAAAGGGACTCGCCAATGACAAAAAATCTGAAAATCGCCGCGCTGGCCGGATCGGCCCTCGCCCTCACATGGTCCTCGCTCGCTTTCGCACAGACCACGCCAGTTCCCGAAGCCGATGCGGCGATCGACGGCGCCGAAATCCTCGTCACCGGCTATCAGCTGCAGAATCTGCGCTCGACCAAATCGAAGCGGGACGCCGTCACCATTTCCGAATTCGTCACCGCCGACGACGCCGGCCAGAACCCCGATTACAACATCGCCGATGCGCTGCGCCGCGTGCCCGGCGTCGCCGCCGTGTTCGACGAGGATGAGGGCCGCTACGTCGCCGTTCGCGGGCTCAACCCCGATTATACGCTGGTCACGTTCAACGGCCTGCAGCTGGCGTCGAGCGATCAGAACAGCCGCCGCGTCCTGATCGAACAGGTGCCCGCCAGCGCGGTCGGCCGCATGGAGGTGGTCAAGTCGCTGACCCCGGCGATGGACGGCAATGCGATCGGCGGCCTCGTCGATCTGCGCACACGCAGCGCCTTCGACGTCAACGACACCTATTTCTCCGCGCAGACCCTGCTCGGCTATTATGACAGCAACGCCGTGCCCGGTAAGGGCAAGCCGTCCTTCCGCGCGGACGCGACCCTGTCGACCCGCTTCGGCCCGGATGACTCCTTCGGCATCATGCTGACCGGCAGCTATATGGAGCGCACCCGCGATCAGGAACGCATCATCGTTCCCAGCATCGGTTACTATACCGCGTCGGGCGCGGTGGCGACCAACCCGCTGACGCAGGCCGCCACCGGCGTTCCCAACGGCGCGCTGTTCCTCAACTATGCGCTCACGTCGAAGCGGTGGGGCGGCGCCGGCACGCTCGAATATAAGCCGCACGACGATTTCTACGCCTCGCTCTACTACGGCCGCTACACGCAGGACGATGATGAAACGCGCTACGGCGTCACGCTGACGCCGACGGGCGTTCCCGCGATCACCAGCGCCACCACCGGCCGCGTCGCCGTCGCCAATGCCAGCGTCAGCACCAGCCAGTTCGTCATCTCCAAGCCCGTCGATACCGTCCAGTCGCGGATGATGTGGAAGAACGACCGCAGCAAGCTCGACCTCGCGGCCTCCTATTCGCAGGCGCGCTGGGACGAGATCGGGCCGGGCGCCACCTTCGTCAGCGGCAATCGCGCGGGGCTGGGCTACACCTATGACGCCGCTGGCGTGCCGCGCTTCACCTTCAACGATCCGGCCGCCTTCTCGAACACCGGCAACTATACCTTCACCTCGGCCAGCAGCACCGACTTCAACGTGCGCGAGCGGGTGAAGGCGCTGAAGGGCGATTTCCGCCAGCAGTTCGGCGACAGCATCTGGTCGCTGGGCCTGGGCGGCGCGTTCAAGAATGTCGAGCGCACCGTCGATCGCGAAACCCCGTCCTGGACCCGTGCGGGCACCCCGCTCACGCTCGACCAGTTCGATCGCACCGAAAACTACATCCCGCCTTATGCGACGGCGGCGATGCCGCTGCTCAACCGCACGGCCTTCTGGGATTTCCTCAACGGCACGCCGGGCGCCTTCAATCAGGCGCCGCGCGGCAATGGGGCGCTCTCGGGCGACTATCGCTTCCGCGAGAATGTGACCGCCGCTTATGCGCTGATCGAGGCGCGCGGCGACAATTTCCACCTCGTCGCCGGTGGCCGTTATGAAAAGACCGACGTGAAGGTCGGCCGCTTCGCGGTGGTCAACGGCGCGATCCTGCCGGTGGCCGAAAAGAACGACTATGACGACTTCCTGCCCTCGGCGGTCTTCTCCTACGATCTGACCGAAGGGCTGAAGCTGCGCGCGGCCTATGCCAAGTCGATCGGCCGCCCGAACCAGACCGATCTGGCGGGCGGCGAAGCCCGCACCGAAACCGCCGGCATCGTCACGATCTCACGCCCCAATCCGGCGCTGAAGCCCCGCCGCGCGGACAATTTCGATCTGTCGGCCGAATATTATTTCGACGGGAATAACGGCCTGATCTCGGCCGGCGTCTTCCACAAGAATGTGAAGGACGAAATCTTCCGCGGCACCACGCAGGTCGTCACCGGCGCGCTGACCACGATCATCTCGGAACCGCAGAACCTTTCGAGCGCGAAGCTGACGGGTCTCGAGTTCAACGCGGTGATGAACAGCCTGCCCTTCCTGCCCGATGCGCTGTCCGGCCTCGGTGCGTCACTCAACTACACTTACATCCACACCGATGCCTCGATCGTGATGGCCAACGGCACACTGCGCAAGGTCGATCAGCTGCTCGAACAGCCCAAGCGGATGCTCAACGCCTCGGTCTTCTACAAGGATCGCTGGTTCGAAGGCCGCCTGAGCTATTCGCGCCCCGGCGTCTCCTATCAGTCGATCAGCACGGCCTCGGCGGTGCAGGACATCAGCTACAAGCCGTTCAACCAGCTCGACGCGCAGGTCCGCATCAAGGTGACCGATCAGGTCCAGTTCGTCGCCGAAGGGCGCAACCTGCTCGGTGAAAGCCGCGACTCGATCTACAGCCAATTTGGTGAGGTGCGTGAGATCAACGCGCATGGCCGTGGCTTCTGGGCCGGCATCTCCTTCCGTTATTGATCCCCCCAGGGAGCGGCCGGCGACGGTCGCTCCCACCCTTTTCGGGAGCACTCCTATGTTCCGACCCATCGGCCTTTCGCTCTGCTCGCTGTTCGCCATGACCACAGCGACCGCCGCCGAACCGACCCGCGCGGTCAAGCCGGCCGCAACCACCACGCCCCAAACCCGCGCCCAGATGCTGGTGAAGCGGATGCGCGATCCCAACGGCCCGGCGATGATCGTCGCGCATCGCGGCTGCCATGTCGAAGCGCCCGAAAATTCGATCGCGGCGTTCAAGCGCTGCATCTACACCGGCATCGACATGGTCGAGACCGACGTGCAGCCGACCAAGGACGGCATCCTCGTCCTGATGCATGACGCCACCGTCGATCGCACCACCAACGGCACCGGCCGCGTATCGGACATGACGCTGGCCGAGTTGAAGAAGCTGCGCCTGCGCATGAACAAGGGCGGTGCCGACGCGCCCCTGACCGACGAGACGATCCCCACCTTCGAAGAGGCAATGGAGGTGATGCGCGGCAAGATCCTGGTCGATCTGGATGCCAAGGGTTCGGATCTGGAGCGCGTGTGGCGGGAATCGCTGCCCCTGCTCGAACGGATGGGCGTGCTCGATCAGATGACGGTGAAGATGACCGCGGGTCGCGACGATCATCTGATGGACAAGGTGCCCCTGCTCAAGCGCGTCACCTATCTCCAGCGCGTCGTCAGCTTCGGCCCGCCGCTTACCCAGGTCGTCCAAAGCCACCGCCAATACGACCCGGCGGCCTATACCGTCGTCTTCCTCAACCTGCCCTTCTTCGAGGAAGGCGCCGCGGCCGTGAAGGCCAGCGGCGCGCGCGCCTGGGCCGAGCCGTTCTGGGGCGCGACCGCCGGCGGCTATTCGGACGAACTGGCGATGCTCGATCCCGATGCGAACTGGGGCCGTCTGCTCGATGCGGGGGCGACCGTCTTCCTCACCGATCGGCCGGAATCGCTCGCCGTCTATCTCGCGGGCAAGGGACGGCGCCCCTTCAACTAAGCCTTGGTCACACTCTGAACATCGCTTCCACCCCGAGCATGTGGATGTCGCGCGCCGGCCCGCTGTCGCGCACGAAGCCGCCGGGGTGGAAGATCGAATAGGAGACCGCGTAGGACAGGGTCGGCGTTGCCTGCCAGCTGAGCAGCACTTCGCCCTGCGTGCCGATAAAGCGCCGGTCGGACGCATCGCCCCGGCGGACAAGCTGGCCGGGGACATCGTAAATGCCGTCGCCCTTGCTCTGCCGCCAATAGGCGATGCCCGCGACGCCCAGACCGAAACCCCGGCCAAGATCGAGATCGACGCTGGGGTGCAGGTTCATGATATTGATCGGGCCGATCGGCGAAAGCTCCCCGAAATATTTGCCCTTGGGAAACAGGGCGTTGAACGATCCGAGGCGGTTGTCGGCAGGGTTCCTGTCGCCGCTCGCCACGTTCGCGCGCAGGCGCAGCTGCGGCTTCAGCGGCAGCGCATCGAACGCGTAGCCCGTCTCGGTCGCGATCGACCACGCGCGGATCGTCGCCCCGCCGAAATGGCCGCGCTGGAGCATCGCCTCCCAATTCCACGACAGCGCGCCGCGTTGGCCATAAGCGCGGGCGCCATAGGTCTGCCGGCGCTCGTCACCGCGGCCCTGTTCGAACGTCGCCGTCTCGTTGCGATAATCGAGCCAATAAGCGTCGACCTTCACGCCGTCCGCGATCGCGAAGGTCGTGTAGATGCCGTCGAGCCTTTTGGTGTCCGACGTGCGGTCGTCGAAATCGCCGGGGCCGACCGCGACTGGGCGCATGTGAAAGGCGTCGATCCGGACCGCACCCGTCGACAGGATCGCGCGGACGCCGTCGAACGGCTGCGGGATATTGGGGCCGTAGCGTATGCCGACCAGCCGTTCGGAGCCGAGCGGCATCAGTTCGCGGCCCGCACGCAGCGTCAGCGTCGCATGATCGCCCAGCGGCAGCGCGATATCGCCGAAGCCCTGGAGCAGATCGACACCCGTCTCGTCCGCCGGCCCCGCCGCGGGCCTCACGCCGCGCGCCTCGCCCGCAATCGCCTGCACGAACACCCGCGCCGCGCCGACATGGACGTCGGCATGCGGCATCAGGCGCAGCCACAAATAGCCATCGTCGGGCGCCGGGGCCGAACCCCAGTAATTGCCGCTGAAGCTTTCCTGCCGCGCCCGCGCCTCGACACCCAGGCTGATCCAGCTGGTATCGTCGGCATCGATCGCGACGTGCTTGGCGCCGGCATCGCGCGCCTGCGACCAATCCTCGTCATAGCGCCAGTTGAGCTGAGCCGGCGCCCCCGCCTGCGCGGCGGCGGGGATCAGCGACAGTAGGGGGAGCAGCCGGCGGATCATTTGACGCGCACCGCGCACAAAGCCGAGCTGACGAAGATGATCGCGGCGGCGACCAGCAGCGGGATCGCCAGCCCCCAGTGCAGCAGCAGGAAAGCGCCGACGGCAGCGCCTGCGAAGATCATTACCACCGCCAGGATACGGCGCCCCCAATTGGCGTTGCCGCCCGCGCCCGCCGCGCTGTCCGCCGCCAGACCGGTCAGGGTCAGCGTCAACACCGTCGTCGTCAGATCGGGCACCTTGAGGCTGCGCACCGTCGCGTTGCGATAGCCCATTGCAAGCGCGGTCAGGCCGATGATCGCGTAGAGGTTCGGGCGCGGCGACAGGCTGGCAATGTCATAGCCGATCGCGAAGCCCGCCGCCGCGATCAGCAGGATCGCCTCGATCGTCGCCGATACCAGCAGCCAGCGGGCGAGCGGCCGATCCTGATGCATCCGCGCGCTCCGCCCGCCGATCGCCGCGCCCACCAGGAACAACCCCAGTGCGGTCAGCATCGGCGCGAAATAGAAACCCGGCGTCCCCGCCGCCGCAAAGCCCAGGAACGCGATGTTCCCGGTCATGTTGGCGGTGAAGACCTTGCCGAGGCCGATCACGCTGACCGCGTCGATCAGCCCCGTCGTCGCCGACAGCGCGAGCATCAGCGGCACCAGTCCTTCGGTTTTGGACGCGGGCGCGGTCATCGTGCCACCTCCCGCTCGGTCAGGATCGCCGCGAGCATGAAGCCGCCGATCAGCCCGACATGCTCAAGGAAGCTGTTGCGATCGTGGAAGCGCGCGACCGGATCGGCAATCTCCCAAAAGGGATGGCCGATCATCGTCGCCATCGCGGTGAAGACGCCCAGCGCGCCCGCCGCCAGCCAGCCGAACCGACCGAGGATCAGCAGCACCGATGCGCCGACCTGGACGAAGATGGTGGCCGCGACCACCAGCCCGGCCGGCTCCAGCCCGAAATGGGCCGCTTCCGCAAAGGCGCCGTCGAGGTCGGTCAGTTTGGCGAAGCCGCTGGACCAGTAAGGCAGCGTCAGGACGCCGCGGGCGAGGATACCGAAGCCGCGCGCATCGAGCAGCGCGGCGATGGGGCGGGGTGTGGTGCGCATCGATCAGACCGCCCAGCAGCCGCAGCCCATGACGCCCCAGAAGCTCTGGACGTCGGCGGCGGGAACATTGGCGCCCAATGCAGCGGCATGATCGTGGCCGTGGACGTTGCACGACGATGCGCAGCCGCAGGCCGCCGCCATCTTCTGCGCAGCGCCATCGCGCCGCCAATGGCCGCCGAAGGTCGCGACCGGGGACCAGGTCGGCATCGCCTGGGGCAGAGCGGGGGCGAGCGGGCCGAAATCCCCCTCCCCATGCACCACCTTGCCGCCCAGCATGGTCAGCACAGACCGCAGGTGGACGATCTCATCCTCGGGCACGCTGAAATAATCGTCGGACAGGATCGCGAGATCGGCGAGCTGGCCTGCCTTGATCTGCCCCTTCTTGCCCTGTTCGTTGGAAAACCAGGTGTTCGCCTCGGTCCACAACCGCAGCGCGGTTTCGCGGTCGAGCCGGTTGGCGACCGGATAGAGGCGCAGGCCACCGACCGTCTTCGACGTGACGAGCCAGCTGAGCGACACCCACGGATTGTAGCTCGCGACGCGGGTCGCGTCGGTGCCCGCGCCCACCGGAATGCCCGCCGCCATCATTCGCTTGATCGGCGGGGTCCGTTCGGCCGCCTTCGCGCCGTAACGCTCGACGAAATATTCGCCCTGGAACGCCATGCGATGCTGGACGGCGATACCGCCGCCAAGGGCTGCAATCCGATCGATGTTCCGCTCGCTGATCGTCTCGGCATGGTCGAAGAACCAGTTCAGGCCCTGCAACGGTACGTCGCGATTGACCTTTTCGAACACGTCGAGCGCGCGGCCGATCGTCTCGTCATAGGTGGCGTGCAGCCGCCACGGCCAGCGCCGCTCGGCCAGCAGGCGGACGACGGGCTCCAGATCGCCTTCCATATTCGCCGGCATATCGGGCCGCGCGACGCGGAAATCCTCGAAATCCGCCGCCGAATAGACGAGCATCTCGCCCGCGCCATTGTGGCGATAGGTGTCGTCGCCGTCGCCCGGCTTCACCTTGGTCGACCAGGTCGCGAAGTCCTTCAGCTCCTCCTTCGGCTTCTGCGTGAAGAGGTTGTAGGCGATGCGCAGGGTCAGATCGCCGTCCTGATGCAGCTTCTCGATGATCTGATAATCATCCGGATAATTCTGATAGCCGCCGCCCGCATCGATCACGCTGGTGACGCCGAGCGAGTTCAATTCGCGCATGAAATGCTTGGTCGAATTGAGCTGATAATCCTCGGGCAGCTTCGGCCCCTTGGCGAGGGTCGCGTAGAGGATCGTCGCATTGGGCTGGGCCAGCAGCAGCCCGGTCGGATTGCCGGCCGCGTCGCGCACGATCTCCCCGCCCGGCGGGTTCGGCGTGTCCTTCGTATAGCCCACCGCGCGCAACGCCGCGGCGTTGAGCAAGGCGCGATCGTAGAGGTGGAGGATGAACACCGGCGTTTCGGGCGCGGCGGCGTTGATCTCGTCGATCGTCGGCAGGCGCTTCTCCGCGAACTGATGTTCGGTGAAGCCGCCGACGACGCGCACCCATTGCGGCGGCGGAGTGTTTTCGGCCTGCTTCTTCAGCATCGCCATCGCGTCGGCCAAAGTCGGCACGCCTTCCCAGCGCAGCTCCATATTATAGTTCAGCCCGCCGCGGATAACGTGGATGTGGCTGTCGATCAGGCCGGGGATCAGGCGGCGGCCCTTGGCGTCGATCACCTGCGCGTTCGGGCCGGCGGCGGCGCGAACCTCCTGTTCCGATCCCACCGCCAGGAACTTGCCGTCGCGGATCGCGACCGCCTGCGCATTGGGGTTGGCGCGATCGAGGGTGGTGATCCGGGCGTTGGTGACGATCATGTCCACGGGCGGTCTCCGGGTGGCGGCAAGGATGGGGGTGGCGAAGGCGGCGGTCGCAGCGCCGGTCATCGCCTGGCGGCGGGTCAGGGAGGTCATCGTCACGGGCGCGGCTCCTTGGGATCGATGATGGTTGGTTCGGTGGCAGAATGATGTGCCAGCAGGCTCTTGGCCATCGGCATGATCTGTTCGCCCAGCAGGATGCCGAGCAGGCCGATCAGCGCGATGACGGGCGGCGCGGGGGAACGCACGCCCATCAGGCTATAGGCGATACCGACGATCAGGCCGGCACCCGCCGAAAGCAGATAGGGTTTCATGGGGGTGGGATCCCTTCGTCGCGGGAATGCAGGGCGAAGGTTGGCGGAGGCCGGAAGGGGAACCGGCCTCCGCCCTTGCGATCAGTGACCGCCTTCGGAAGCGCCGAACATCGACTTGGCGTAGGTGATGCCGATGCCATAGGCGCCGCCCCACTTCTTCGCGATGCCGGTGGTCATGTCATAGGTTTCGGTCCGCGCCCAATCGCGCTGCATTTCGAGGAGGTATTGGAGCGAGGTGATCGGGCGGACGCCCGCCTGCACCATGCGCTGCACCGCGCGCTCATGCGCCTCGTCCGAAATGTCGCCGCTGGCGTCGGTGATCACATAGACTTCGAAGCCCTGCTCGATCGCCGACAGCGCGGGGCCGACGATGCAGACCGAAGTCCACAGGCCCGCGAAGACCAGGCGCTGCTTGCCGATGCGGTTGACCTCGTCGATCACGGCGGCGTCTTCCCAGGTGTTCATCGACGTGCGGTCGAGCAGCTTCTGGCCGGGGAAGGGATCGGTGATTTCCGAGAACATCGGGCCGGAAAAGCTCTTTTCGGCGACCGTGGTCAGGATGGTGGGGACGTTGAAGCCGGCGGCGGCATTGGCGACCAAAGCGGCATTGTTGCGGAGCATTTCGGGCGAAATCGACTTGGTGGCGAACGCCATCTGCGACTGGAAATCGATGAGGATCAGGGCGTGGTCGGTCGGCGAGAGCAGGGTCTTGCCGGGGGTCGGCGTGGCGGTGATGGTCATGATCTAATCCCTTTTTGCTGGTGTCCGTCGCCGGATCGTTCCGGCTGAGAAGCGGTCTAGAGGGATCGGATTTTTCTATGCAGCCCGATAAAATCGTTCTGATCATTCTATACAATTGAAATGTTTTGTCGCTCAATGCCTTCCGCCGCGCCTGTTTGCGCTGCAATCTCGCCCCGCAAGTGAAGCGAGATGCGCGCGCACGCAGAGGCGCGCACCCAAATCCTTCGTGAAATCAGGATTTTATCGCATAAAAATGCCCGGAAGAGGCGGATATCCGCCAATTCACGTTTATTCACTTTCGCCCAGGAAGCACCTGCACCCTTCGGAAATTCGATTGTTCTTCCATAAACTTAGCACCACCCGCGCAAATGCGATCGATGCAGGCGATGTTCGGAAGATCTGCGACGCGAGCCCAGGCGCGCATTGTTAAGTGCCCAACTAAAGCCATCCGGCACCTTGGCGATGCTCCGCCCATCGCGTTCCCGGCTCACGCCATATTGCGTCAGCCGCCACATCAAATTCGGATAAACACAAAAACACTGTCGATGGAATGGTTATTATTTTAATGTAACTTCCATTATATAAGAATAACCTCATTATTCCGCATTAGAAATAAATATATAAACCAACTTTCCAATGAAATGTCGGTTTTATAATAGATTATCTGAACAGATAAATTCCGCTCTACATCACGGCGCGCAACGATCGAATTCGATCGATCTGGCGACCCAATTTTCCTCTTACGAAATCGATTTCGTAAATGCCTTAAAACTTTACGCATGCAATTCAATTCGTTAGACGGCGATTCGCTTGCACTCTCGGGGGCTCCTTGGGCGCAGCCGGGGGATTTGACGTGCCAATTCCAGCCGAGGTGCGCTCGCGCGCCACGCTGCCGTTCGCCTTATATTTTGGCGAAGAATCTCTCCGAATATTTGAAATTTCTTTGGCGATATTTGCCAATTTTATAATTTCGGAGTGCGCCCAATGACGAAGTCCATGCTGCTACGCCTTGCCCTCCTCTCAGGCGCGGCATGCGTCGGTATCGCAGCAACCCCCGTTGTCGTTCAGGCGCAATCTCTGCCGACGTTCACGCTGGACTCGTCCAATTCGACGGTCGGCACCTGGAGCTTGAGCACAACCAACTTGAGCACCTCTGTGCTGAGCAACCCGTCCACGCTCACGGTGGGCAGCAACGTTTTCAATTATGCGGCGATTTTCTTCAATCCGGCCGAAACTGCCCGCTACACCTTCAACCAGACATCCGCGCCGGTGGACACCGTGATGATCCTTTACCAGGGCATCTTTGATCCGACCCGGCCAGGCTTAAACGCCATCATCGGTAACGATGATACGGATCCCGAAGATCATCAGACTTTTCCGACGCTCGGGACGCCCCTCTGCGGTGGTCAGGAATCCTATTGCCCGCAGGTCGAGGCGCTGCTGACCAGCAATCAGCCCATCACCCTGGTCATTTCGACCTATTCGCCCAATTCTCCGCTGAATCTTCCGCTCACTTTCTACGCGAGCGGCGCCGGCAACTTCACGGCGGATCCGGGTGACCTGCCCGATCCCGTCGACCCCGCCGTCACCACCCCGACGCCGGGATCGAGCCTGCCCAGCGGCGCCTATCTGGATGGCGGCACGCTGGAAATGGATGGCGAAGTCACCGCGGATATCGCGATTTCCGACAATGGCGGCACGATCGACACCGCGCAGGGCAATTTTGCCATCAGCGGCGATCTCACCGATCGGCCTGACGCGACCGGCAATGGCGGCCTGATCGTTACGGGCGGGAACACCCTGTCGCTGACCGGCGACAACAGCTTCAGCGGCAGCACCACCTTGAACGGCGGCTCGACGCTCTCCGTCGCCGGCACGAACTCGCTCGGCACCGGCGGCGTCACGCTTGACAGTGGCACGCTGACCACGACTGCCGCCCTCGACACCAACGCGGCGATCACTCTGGCAGGCGCGGGCAACGTCATCGACACCGGCAACAACGCGCTGGGCCTGGGCGGCGGCCTCACCGGCACCGGCGACCTGACCATCACCGGCGGTAATGTCGTCAACGTCACCGGCACGAGCAACAATAGCGGTATGGTCACCCTGACCGGCGGCACCACCCTGTCGGTCGCGGGCACCAATTCGCTTGGGTCCGGTGGCCTCACCCTCAATGGCGGCACACTGACCACAACGGCCGCGCTCGACACCAGCGCCGCGATCACCGTCACCGGCACGAGCAACGTCATCGACACCGGCAATAACACGCTGGGCCTTGGCGGCGGCCTCTCCGGCACCGGCAATGTGACCATCACCGGCGGCAACATCGTCAACGTCACCGGCGCCAGCACCAATAGCGGCATGGTCACGCTGATCGGCGGCACCACCCTGTCGGTCGCAAGCACCAACTCGCTCGGATCGGGCGGCCTCACCCTCAATGGCGGCACGCTAACGACGACGGCGGCACTCGACACCAGCGCTGCGATCACCGTCACCGGCACGAGCAACATCATCGACACTGGCAACAACGCGCTCGGCCTGGGCGGCGGCCTCACCGGCACCGGCAACGTGACCATCATCGGCGGCAACATCGTCAACGTCACCGGCGCCAGCAACAACAGCGGTATGGTCACGCTCACCGGCGGAACCACCCTGTCGGTAGCAGGCACCAACTCGCTCGGATCGGGCGGCCTCACCCTCAATGGCGGCACGCTAACGACGACAGCAGCGCTCGACACCGGCGCTGCGATCACGCTGACCGGCGCAAGCAACGTCATCGACACCGGCAACAACGTGCTGGGCCTCGGCGGCGGCCTCACCGGCACCGGCGACCTCACCATCCTCGGCGGCAACGTCGTCAACGTCACCGGCGCCAGCAATAACAGCGGCATGGTCACGCTGACCGGTAGCACCACCCTGTCGGTCGCTGGCACCAACGCGCTCGGCTCGGGCGGCCTCACCCTGAACGGCGGCACGCTCACCACGACGGCCGCACTGGGCACCGGCACGGCGATCACCGCCGCCGGATCGAACAACGTCATCGATACCCGCAACAACGTCGTCATGCTGGGCGGCGGCCTGGCCGGCAGCGGCGCGCTTACGATCACCGGCGGCAATACGGTGGCGCTGGCGGGCGCGAGCGGTGGCTTCACCGGCGCGGTCTCGCTGACCGGCGGGACCAACCTCGTCGTCGGTTCCCCCACGCTGGCCGGCGGCCTTTCGGCCTGCAGCGGCATCACCGTCGGCGGCAATGCGATCCTCAGCGGCAACGGCACCGTCTGCACCACCACGGTGAACAGCACCGGCATCCTGGCGCCGGGTAATTCGCCAGGCACCCTCACCGTCGCCGGCAATCTGACGCTCAACACCGGCTCGATCCTGCTCAGCGAGGTCGACGGACGCACCTATGCCGTGGCCGGCGGCGCGGGCAGCTATGACCGTGTCGTCGTGACCGGTGCCTTCGTCGGCAACGGCACGATCGCCCCCGTCCTGCGCGGGATTTCGGGCGCGGCCAACAACAGCTTCACGCCGGTCCTGGGCGATGTCTTCACCATCGTCACCGCCGACACCGTCAGCGGCAATTTCCAGTCGATCGTTCAGCCGACGTCGGGCATGTCCGCCAACACCCGCTTCGACGTCCGCTACACGCCCAACAGCGTGCAGCTCGTCGTCACACCGGCCAGCTTCGCAACACTGGCGAACAGTGGCGGCTGGGTGCGCAATGCGCGCAACGCCGCGGCCGCGCTCGATACGGTCCGCCCCGATGCGGCGAACCTCACCGGCCCGCTCGCGCCCGTCTTCGCCGGCCTCTACGGCCTCGACGCGAACGGCCTGAACCGCAGCGTCCAGCAGATTTCGGGCGAGATCCACGCCCAGGCGCTACAGGCGAGCATCGGCGTGTCGCGCGCCGGCTTCCAGGTCGTCCGCGAAGCCGCGGGCGACGGGTTCGGCGGCTTCGGCGCGCAGGCTCCGGAACATGGCCGCATGTGGGGCCAGTATATCCGCTACACCAGCAAGCATCCGGGCGACGCCAATGCCGGCGGCTATCGCAGCACGAACAACGGCTTCGCAATGGGCGTGTCGCTCGCCGCGGGCGACAAGGGCTGGATCGGGCTGGCGGGCAGCTATGTGCGCAACAAGGTGAGCACCGACATCGGCGCATCGGCGCGATCGAACGTCGGCGCCGGCTATGTGTACGGCTTCTTCCGCCCGAGCGATGCGGCGCAGTTGACCGGCGTTCTGGGCGTCTCGCTCGCCAGCGTGAAGACGCGGCGGACGATCGACACGATCGGCGCCCCCGCCACAGCGACGTCGAACAAGCTTAATTCCAGCGTGATGATGAGCATCGACGGCCGCTACCGGATCGTCGGCCGCGACGGCCTCTCGCTCTGGGGCACGGCGGGCGTCGACTATAGCAACACGTCGATGGGCCGCGTCGGCGAACGGGCCGCGACGCCCGCTTACGGGCTGCTGGTCGATCGCGACACCTGGCGCACCGCAGAGGCGCGGCTGGGCGCGCAGGCGCAGTACGGCATCGGGCCGGCGCTGCTGTCGCTGTCGGGCAACTGGCTGCACCATATCGGCGATCTGCCGTTGGCGCAGCGCACCGTCCATCTGGGCGCCGCCTCGTGGCAGGTGCAGGGCGTGGGCATGGACCGCAACGGCTTCAACTATGGCGCCGCGATCCGCACCGCGCTGGGCGAACGCATCACCGCGCAGGTCAGCTACGAGCGGACCGATCATGGTCGCAGCTTCAAGACCGATCGTGTCGCCGGCGGTCTCTCGCTTGCCTTCTGATCCGAACCTGATCGCCCCTGCACCGCAAGGCCGCAGGGGCGATCGCCTCGCGCAAAGGCAACTCCCGATACGGAGCGCGTGATGCGTATCGTCTGCCTGGACGACAATTCGTTGATCGTGGACATCACCACGGCGCTGCTCGAAGAACTCGGGCACGACGTGCTGCCGTCGCTGCACCCCGATCACGCGCTCGATCTGCTCCGCACCTCGCCCGCCCCGATCGACCTGCTGATCACCGACGTCCATCTGGGCGGCGGCGTGGACGGGCGCGAAATCGCCCGGTCGGCGCAGCGCATCATCCCCGGCATCCGCATCATCTGCTTCACCGGCGATACCGAGCTTTCGCAGTTCGACGATGGCTGGGTGGTGCTGCGCAAGCCGTGCACATTGGGCCTGCTGGAACAGGCGATCGATCAGACAGCGCCGTGCAGAAGGCCATTTCCGCTCCGGGCGAGATAATCGGCCGGATTGCGGCCACCATCCTGAACGACGAACATTCTTAGCGCGCGTTCTGCCCTGACGGGATGATTGCGCTGCCCATCGGCCTCGCCTTTCGGCGATGATCTGTTCGATATCGTAGCGGCGTCAAAAAATGGTCGGGGAGAGAGGATTCGAACCTCCGGCCCCTGCCTCCCGAAGACAGTGCTCTACCAGGCTGAGCTACTCCCCGACGGAGCAACCGGTCTTGTCAGTGGGCCTCGGGAGCCGACCGGTTCGCGCTAGGTCGTGGCGCTATAAGAGCGACTTTCGGGTTGCGCAAGGGATTCGAGCGGGAAATTTTCACCCTAAGCAACAAGCGGTTCCGAACGGCGCGCAAAGCCGATCGCGGCGAAGGCGGCCAGCACCCCGAATGCGCCCGCCAGGATGAAGGCGGACTGGTAACTGCCCGTCTCGCTGCGGATCAGGCCCGCGCCGAACGCCGCCACCGCCGCACCCATCTGATGCCCGGTCAGCGCCCAGCCGAAGATGATCGGCCCGCGCGCCTCGCCGAAATGCTTGTTGGCCAGCGCCACCGTCGGCGGCACCGTCGCGATCCAGTCGAGCCCATAGATCACCGCGAACACGATCAGCCCCGTCGCGCTGAAATCGAGGAAGGGCAGCACGATCAGCGAAAGCCCGCGAAAGGCATAATAAGCGAACAGCAATTTGCGCGGATCATAGCGATCGGTGAGCCAGCCCGATGCCGTCGTCCCGATCAGGTCGAACAGCCCCATCAGCGACAGCAGCCCCGCCGCCTGCACCGCCGGAATGCCATTGTCGCCGCAATAGGCGATCAGGTGCGTACCGACGAGGCCGTTGGTCGTGAGCCCACACACGAAGAAAGTGCCGAACAGCATCCAGAACATCGACGATCGGCTCGCATCCACCAGCGCCTCGATCGCAAAGCCGATCCCGCGTGCGGGGCCGGCCGGCGGCACCTCGCCGGGCGCCGCGCCATAACGGGTCGCCCCGATCGATGCGGGCGTCTCAGGCATCAGCAGCCACACGATCGGGATCATCGCCGCCGCGCCGATGCCGACGAACAACGCCACGGGTTCCCAAGCCCCCGTCCGCGTCAGCCACGCCATGAAGGGCAGGAAGATCAGCGATCCCGTCGCCGTGCTGGCGGTCAGCAGGCCCATCATCAGCCCGCGCCGCGTCGCGAACCAGCGGTTGACGATCGTCGCCCCCAGCACGCCCGCAATCGCGCCGCTGCCCACGCCCGATACGACGCCCCACAGCAGCACATAATGCCACGGCTGGCGCATCCACAGGCTGGCCAGCACGGACACCGCCATCAGCGTCAGCCCGCCCAGCATCGTGCGGCGGATGCCGATGCTCTGCATCATCGCGCCCGCAAAGGGGCCAACGAGACCGTAGAGGAAGATGCCGGTCGCCGCCGCAAAGCTCGTCGTCGCGCGATCCCATCCGAAACCGAGTTCGAGCGGCCGCAACAGCACGCTCGGCGCGGATCGCAGCCCCGCCGCGATCAGCAGCGCGAAAAAGGTGACGCCAACGACGACGAAGGCATAATTCTGGCCGGAAGCTTTGCGGTGCAACATGTCCGCTTGATTGCGCGAAACGCCGCCCGCCTCCAATCAAACTTTTCTGCGCTTCCCCAAGCCCGGCTTATCAGGCGGGAGGCCCCCTCCCCTCGGCATTGCGATGAGGCGCAGGCGACGCGGCAATCCACTCCGAACTGCGGAATGGATTGCTTCGCTACGCTCGCAATGACGAGTTTGGTGCGGCAGCCCCCCTCCCCACCGTCACCCCGGACTTGATCCGGGGTCCAGCTTCTTCTTTCCCTTCCAGCACCAGACAAGGCAGCTGGACCCCGGATCAAGTCCGGGGTGATGACGTAGGCTTGTCCAAGATGGGGTGATTAACTGCCATTCGGCACTACCGTCGCCTCTCCGATGACCCGACCTTCCCAAAGATAGAAGCGGCCCGCTCGCGTGATGGCCGCTATGGCTTCGTCCCGCGACAAAAATACAAATCCCAAACGTCGGCTTTCGCCGGGTCGAAGCGGATCATCGCGTAGCAGTGGAAGTGCGTCCCAACCCGATATCGGTTGGCTTTTCGACACGATCAGAGGACAACCCCAACCGGGAAGGGCAGGAGTAGCCCTGCCACCATCGGACGTTTCATACATCCGAACGTCGGCTACAATCTGAGGCGCCGCTTCACGCTGGATGTTCCTTCTGCTCACCAGCGCAGATTGAGCTGCTGAGCCAATGTCTGCAAGTGCGGCGTCAGCCGCCCCTACATCTGGCTCGCATACGCCTTCACCAGATCGTGCAGGAAATCGCGCGCAACGTAAGCCGACTGCACCGAATGACGCTCGTTCAGGCCGTGGGTGCCGTTCCCATCGGGGTCGCCCCAAGGGCCGGGCACGCCGTAGGTCGGGATGCCCACGGGTGCCAGATAGGTCGCGTCGGTCGCGCCGGTCGACATGGTGGGGATCAGCGGTACGCCCGGAAAATACTGGGCGACCAGCTTTTCCGCCGGCGCCATGATCTTCAGGTCGAGCGGCGGCACCACCGCGATCGGGCGCAGCCGGCCGACCAGAGTGACCGCGACCTTGGGATCGCCGATCGCCTGCGCCAGCGCGGCGCGGGTCGTATCCTGATCCTCGCCCGGAATGATGCGGCAGTTGATCACTGCCTTCGCCCGCTGCGGCAGCGCGTTCACCGCATGGCCGGCCTCGAGCATCGTCGCGACGCAGGTGGTGCGCAGCATCGAATTGAAGCTGCGGTCGGACGACACCAGCGTCTCGGCATCCTTATCCGCCGGATTGTCGGCCAGCCGGATCATCGCGCGGCCCAGATCGTCGCCGCGCTGCGCCCCCGCCTTCCGGAAATAAGCGCGCGTCGTATCATTGAAGCGCACCGGGAACCTGAACGTGCGCACCTTCTCCACCGCGTCGGCCAGCTGGTAGATCGCATTGTCGTCGACGGGGATCGAGCTGTGCCCGCCCGGATTGGTCGTCATCAGTTCGAAGCTGCGGTTCGATTTCTCGCCGATCTGCATCGTCTGGCTGATCAGTTTGCCCTTGCCGTCGGTATCGCCGCCACCGCCTTCGTTGAGCGCATACTCGGCGGCGATCAGATCGGGCTTATTCTCGGCCAGCCATTGCGCGCCGTTCATCCGCGCCCCCGATTCCTCGCCGCAGGTGAGCGCGAGCTTGATGGTGCGCTTGGGAACGAAGCCCTCCGCCTTGAAGCGGATCAGCGTGTCGATCCAGATCGCGTCGAGCACCTTCATGTCGGATGATCCGCGGCCGTAGAAATAGCCGCCCTCCTCGATGAACTTGTACGGATCGCGCTGCCAATCCTCGCGCCGCGCATTCACGACGTCGATATGGCCGAGCAGCAGCATCGGCTTCGCGCCCTTCGCACTGCCCGGCACGGTGACGACCAGCCCGCCGTCGAGCGGAAACTCCTTCACCGTGAACGGCGTCAGCTGGCTGTCGGCGAAACCCGCCGCCTTGAAGCGCGCGGCGATCTTTTCGGCGAGCGCGGTGCAGCTTCCGGTCGCGACCGACGTGTCGGTCTCCACCAGCTCCCTGTAGAGATCGCGGAACGCCGCCTGTCCCGGTGTTGGCGTCGGCGGAGCCGCGACGGCCAGCGACGGGAGCGAAGTGGCGAGCGCGACGGCGGCGGCGAGCATCCGGTTCAATGCGGGTCTCCGAAAAGAGTGTGGATGCAGGCTAGGAAGTCACTGGCCCGCCGTCCACCGCCTTGCTATCGCAACACAGTGAACACAGCCGAAACAATCGCCGCGTTGCTGGGTGTGGCCAACGTCGCGCTCGTCGCCAGGCGGAGCGTCTGGAATTATCCGTTCGCGCTGGCGATGGTCTCGCTCTACGGCGTGATCTTCTTCGAAGAGAAGCTGTATAGCGACGCGCTGCTGCAGATCTTTTTCTTCATTATCAACATCTACGGCTGGATCATGTGGCGTCGCGCTCAGGGCGAGACAGGTGAAGTCCAGGCGCGAACAATGTCAGGAAGGCTGCGTTTCGGCTGGTTTGTAGTAACGTTGGCCGCGACCCTGATCTGGAGCGGCGCGATGGCGCATTATACCGATGCCGCGCTGCCGTGGATCGACGGGCCGATCGCGATGACCAGCATCGTTGCACAGATATTACTGTCGCGACGCTATTGGGAAAACTGGATTTTGTGGATCGTGGTGGATATCGCCTCGATCGGCATGTATTGGGTTAAGGACCTGCACGTCACGACGGCACTTTATGTGCTGTTCCTGGGGCTGTCGGTTTGGGGGCTGATGGGCTGGCGTCGGAGCATGGCGAAGTGAAGCTGGAAAGGGTTGGCAAGCCCGTTATCGTGGCTCTGCACGGACCCGAAAGTACCGGAAAATCCACGCTGGCGGCCGCGCTGGCGCGTCGCTTCGGTACTGTCTGGGTTCCCGAATATGGCCGTACCTATTGCGAGGAACACGGCACCGATCTGACGATGGCGGACATGATCGCCATTGCGGAGGGGCATCGCGCCGTCATGCGCACCATGATCCCGCAGGCGCGCAACGGCATCATGTTTACGGATACCGATCCGCTGATGACGTCGGTGTGGTGCGATATGATGCTGGGGCAGCGCGATCCGTGGTTCGATCGCGACTGGGAACTGGCCGATCTCTATCTGGTGCCCGGCATCGATCTGCCGTTCGTGCAGGATGAGGTGCGCGTCTATGGCGACGATGGCGCACGCCAGCGTTTCTACGATCTGTGCGTCGCCGAACTCGATCGGCGCGGCGTGCGCTGGATGAAGGTCGATGGCCCGCCCGCGGACCGTTTCGATATCGCGCTGACCGCGCTCACCGCCGCCGGGATCATGCCCACGGCGCGATAAGGGCGCGCCCTCTCCCCAAACTTCGTCATTGCGAGGAGCCGCTTGCGGCGACGCGGCAATCCACTCCGAACTGCGGAATGGATTGCTTCGCTACGCTCGCAATGACGAGGGAGAAGGGCTTACTTCGCGACCGGGGCCGCTGCCGCCGCGTTGGTCGGCAGGCCGCCCAACTGGCTGACCAGCTTGGTATAGGCGTCGAGATAGGCGAGCACGATCACCTGGCCGATCGCGGTGTTCTGATAACCGCCGCCACCGACGCCCGCGAAGGTGCCGCCGCCGAACAGGCCGCCACCGCCGCCGCCGAAGCTCAGGTCCGATTTGCGGGCATAGCCTTCGACCAGCGCCTCTTCCTCGGTGGTGCGCGCATTGACGACCGACAGGGTGACGTTGGCTTCGGACTTCTTGACGTTGATGCCGCCCGCGATCGCGCCGAACGCGCCCAGCGCGCCGCCGAAGCCGCCGAGCACGCCGCCCAGCCCGCCGCCGCCGCTATTCTTGTTCGAGCTGACGATGTCCGGCTGCAGGAAATAATCCGCCGCCTTCACCTGGCCCTTGCCCAGGTTCGATCCGGCCTGCAGTTCGCCCGCATCGGCCATCGCGCGTTCCATGTTGCGGCTGGCCATGCTGGCGCCGCGATTGACCAGGCCGAAGCAGCCCGACTTCTGGACGAAGATCTTGATGATCGCCTCGGGGCTGCCGACGTTCAGCTCGCGCCACCACTGATTGTCGGGCTCGACGATCGCGATCGTGCCCAGCTTCTTGGTGCAGATCGGGATTTCCTGCGTGCCCTTGGTCTGCTGCTTGCGGCCCGAACTGTCGGCGGCGAACGCCGGCTGGGCGAGCGCGCCGAGCGCGCACAGAGAAACGACGGTCATCAACTTACGCATGTCGGGAACCCCCTGCAGATTTTCGGATGGATGGTAACGCACCGCGATGACCGTGCAAGATCATCGTCTCGACTACCCGCTCTATTCATCGCAATCGTTACAGACTGTGAGATAGCGCACAGCCCGGTCGCTTTTGTTCCAGCTTTTTGCACCCGCGCCTCATGCCTGCTATCGCGCGCCCGATCCTGATTAAGAGAACCCCGTGACCCCCATCGACCGCATCCGCAATTTTTCGATCATCGCCCATATCGATCATGGCAAGTCGACGCTCGCCGACCGCCTGATTCAGCGGACCGGCGGCCTTTCCGATCGCGAGATGTCCGCCCAGGTTCTCGACAATATGGATATCGAGAAGGAACGCGGCATCACCATCAAGGCGCAGACCGTGCGCCTGGAATGGAAGGGGCACATCCTCAACCTGATGGACACGCCGGGCCACGTCGACTTCGCCTATGAAGTGTCGCGCAGCCTCGCCGCCTGCGAAGGCGCGCTGCTGGTCGTCGATGCGGCGCAGGGGGTCGAGGCGCAGACGCTCGCCAACGTCTATCAGTCGATCGAGCATGATCATGAGATCATCCCCGTCATCAACAAGATCGATCTTCCCTCCGCCGAACCCGAAAAGGTGAAGGCGGAGATCGAGGAGATCATCGGCCTCGACGCGTCGAACGCCGTCCTCTCCAGCGCCAAGTCCGGCATCGGTATCGAGGAAATCCTCGACGCGGTGGTCGAACGCATCCCGGCGCCCAAGGGCGATCCCGATGCGCCGTTGAAGGCGATGCTCGTCGACAGCTGGTACGATCCCTATCTGGGCGTCGTCATCCTCGTCCGCGTGATCGACGGCACGATCAGGAAGGGCCAGCAGGTCAAGTTCATGGCCACCGGCACCACCCACCTGATCGACCGCGTCGGCGCCTTCACCCCCAAGATCGAAAATCTGCCCGATCTCGGCCCCGGCGAGATCGGCTTCATCACCGCACAGATCAAGGAAGTCGCGCAGGCGCGCGTCGGCGATACGCTGACCGATGCGAAGAAGCCCGCCGCCGCCCCGCTGCCGGGCTTCAAGGAAGTCCAGCCGGTCGTCTTCTGCGGCCTCTTCCCGGTCGACGCCGCCGATTTCGAAAAGCTGCGCGAAAGCATCTCCAAGCTGCGCCTGAACGACGCGTCGTTCAGCTTCGAGATGGAGACCAGCGCCGCGCTCGGCTTCGGCTTCCGCTGCGGCTTCCTGGGCCTCCTCCATCTGGAGATCATTCAGGAACGGCTGATCCGCGAATATGATCTCGACCTGATCACCACCGCGCCGTCGGTCGTCTATCAGATCGAACTGACCCACGGCGGCGGCCATGTCGAGCTGCACAACCCCGCCGACATGCCCGAACCGAACAAGATCGCGACGATCGCCGAACCGTGGATTCAGGCGATCATCTACGTGCCCGACGAATATCTGGGTTCGGTGCTCAAGCTGTGTCAGGATCGTCGCGGCATCCAGAAGAACCTCACCTATGTCGGCGGCCGCGCGCAGGCGACCTACGAACTGCCGCTCAACGAAGTCGTGTTCGATTTCTACGATCGCCTGAAATCGCTGTCGAAGGGCTATGCCAGCTTCGATTACGAACAGATCGGCTATCGCGAGGGCGACCTCGTCAAGATGGGCATTCTCGTCAACGAAGAACCCGTCGACGCGCTCAGCATGATCGTCCACCGCTCGACCGCCGAAGTGCGCGGGCGCGGCATGGTCGAACGGCTCAAGGAACTCATCCCCCGCCACCTGTTCAAGATCCCGATCCAGGCCGCGATCGGCGGCAAGGTGATCGCGCGCGAAACGATCAGCGCGATGCGCAAGGACGTCACCGCCAAATGCTATGGCGGCGACGCCAGCCGCAAACGCAAGCTCCTCGACAAGCAGAAGAAGGGCAAGGCGAAGATGCGCGAATACGGATCGGTCAGCATCCCGCAGGAAGCCTTCATCGCGGCGCTGCGGATGGGGGATGAGAACTAAGCCCACGCACCGCCCACCCCACCACGTCACCCCGGGCTTGACCCGGGGTCCCGCTTCTTCTTTCCGACGCCTCGCCCAGCGTGCGGAAGAGTAAGGCTAATGCTCCGCTTGCGGCCAGCGTCGTTTGGGTTGTTGAGCAGCGAGCGCGATCGAGCTTTCGTCCCGCTCTTCCACGTTGATAACGTGATGCGGTTCGAACGGAAGTTCGATGCCGCTCCAAAACTCATCATTCTCGGCCAAGGCATCGGGATCATTGTCCAGAATGCCGAGATAGCCACCCGAGATACGTTCGCGGACGAGCACCCACATACGCTCGACAGCAACCGGCTCCTCTGGATCATCGACGCAGATCCTGAAGATCAGCTTGGCGAAATCGCCCGGCTGCAGGGTTTCCCGAACTTCCCTCGCAGGTATCCAGAATGTGGTCGGTGCAGCTCTATGATATTCTTCGCCATCATCCAGGCACCATCCGTCGATGTCGAAATCGGGCTTTCGCATGATGGCGTGATATAGCGGCAGGAAGGTCCGTAGAACTAACTTCCATCAGCCTTGGGTGATTTACACCGCAACAACATGCCCGCGGAACCAGTCCGCCAGCGCTTCCTCGCTCAACTCACCCGCAGCGAGCACCAAGAAGGCGACCACCAATTCCGCATCGGTTGCCGTCAACGCATAGCCGTTCAGCACGAGAAAGGTTTCGCTGACCACCGCCGCGGTCCGCTTGTTCCCATCCACGAACGGGTGGTTGCGCGCGATGCCATAAGCATAAGCGGCCGCCAGCGCCGCCGCATCGGGATCGCCATAGGCCGCGAGATTAGGCGCACGCGCCATCGCGCTTTCGAGCAGCCCATCATCGCGCCCGCCCTCACCGCCGCCATGTTCGGCAAGCTGCTCGGCATGCGCCGCGCGCGCCACATCGGCCGCGATCCAGACCCAATCCTGGGACATGGCTTTATTTCGCGAGTTCGCGTAGTGCGCGCTTACGCCGCGCCATCACCTCGCGCGCGGCCGCCATCTGCGCCTCGAAATCCTCGTCAGGCGCGCTCAGTTCGATCCCGCGCGGCGTGCGCGACACCGACAGGCTCTGCCCTGGCGCCACGTCGAGATGCGCCATCAGCTCCTTCGGCAGGATCACCGCCGAGGAATTGCCGACCTTGATGATCTTGAGGCTCATGTTCATACGCGCGTTATAACATCGGCGCGGTGTATCGACAAGCTTGACCCCCGGCGCCTGCTGCGCGACGAGGGCGCATGTCCGCCGATCGTTTCGAACGCCACCGCCAGCCCTGGACCGCTGACGAGATTCAGAAGCTCCACACCCTCGCCAAGAAGGGCATGGCGTTGAAGGCGATCGCCAAGGCGCTCAAGCGGTCCGAGGAATCGACCAAGGATCGCGCCAAGGCCGACGGCCTCAACATCGCGAAGCTGCGCTAAAGAGCGCCTTTCTCCCCACCCCGCTCGTGTCGAGCGAAGTCGAGACACGTTCCGTCAAGCCGACATCCCTCGACTACGCTCGGGACGAACGGAGTGAGGAGAGTAGGTGGACTCACCTGCTGACTTGGAAATCGCGGCCCACGAAATCTAAACGCCCCACTTCACAAAACGCTCGGTCAGCCATTCGATCGAGCGATCCACAGCCGACTCATAGCCCTCCGCCTCGATCGCCGGGCCCAGCAGCTCGACGTCGAAATAGCCGGCATAGCCCGCGTCGAGCAGGTGGCCGATGATCCATTCGAGCGGGATCGATCCGTCGCCCGGCACGCGGCGGTTAAACTTGGTGGGTTCGCCGACCACGAAGTCGCTCACCTGCACGCAGGTGAACAGGTCGACATGGTCGCGGAACAGCGCGGGCAGGCCCGGCTCGTACCAGCAATTCTGCAGTTCGAGGCAGATGCCGACATCGGCCGCGCGCGCCACGTCCGCCGCCGAGGCGAGCGTGTGGAGGAAGCCGGTATCGCGCGTCGTGATGCTGTTATTCTCGATCGCGATACGCACGCCGCGCTCAGCCGCATAGACGTTCGCCTTGCCGATGCACTTCGCGAAGGCGGCGCAGGCATCGTCGGTCGGCATGCGCGCCGGGGTCGGCCCGCTGACGACGTAGATCGAGGGCGCGCCCAGGGCATGCGCCGCATCGATATAGGGCCTCAGCCCCGCCAACGTCACATCCTCGCTTTCGATGAAGCTTTCGGTCCCCCCGCCCGCGAGCGAGCAGCTTTTGAGGCCCGCCGCGAGGATGTCCGCAATGCCGGCATCGACGTCATCCTGAAACTTCAGGAAGGTCGCGTTGATGACGTCGATGCCGCGCGATTTGCAGAAGGCGATGTCCTGATCGAGCGTCCAGTTCCACGTCGATATCGGGTTGAAGGATATGCGCGGATGGATGCTCATCAGAATCCCCGATCAGGCGCCGAAGAAGCGCGCGAGCGCCCCGTGGCCCTCCGCCACCGCACGTCCCGACACCACCGATCCGGGGATCGAATAGAAGCCGTGGATCGCGCCCGGATAGCAGTGGAAATCGGTCGGCACGCCGGCACGGAGCAGGCGGCGCGCATATTCGAAATTCTCCTCGACGAAGAGGTCGAGCGCCGCCGTCATGATGAAGGTTGGCGGCAGGCCGCTCAGATCCTCCGCGCGCGCCGGCGCGGCATAAGGCGACACGCCGTCCTTGCCCGGCTCATGCCCCAGCAGCGCCGACCAACCGAAGCGGTTGGAGTTGTTGTTCCAGCCGACCTCGCCCGCATAAGGATGCGGGTCGCTGCTCGTGCAGGTGCGATCGTCCAGCATCGGATAGACGAGGTACTGGAAGGCCAGCTTATACTCGCCCTTGTCGCGCGCCAGCAGCGCCATTGCGGCGGCCAGGCCGCCGCCCGCGCTGTCGCCCATCACGCCGATCCGGGTCGCATCGACACCCAGATCGGCGGCATTTTCGAACAGCCATTTGAGCGCGGCATAACCGTCGTTGATCTGCGCGGGATAGGGATTTTCGGGCGCGAGCCGATAGTCGACATTGACGATCAGGCAGTCGAGCTTCTGCGCGATCGGGCGCTGCGACGCCTCGCTCATTTCCGCGCGACCGATCAGGTAGCCGCCGCCGTGGAAGTTGAGCACCGCCGGCGCATTGGCGGGCAGGGTCTTCGGGCGGATCAGGACGAGGCGGACGTCGGGCTCGCCATCGAGGCCGGGGATGGTCCGTTCCTCCAGCGTGGTCGCGGCGAGCAGTTCCTCGGGCAACGGCATCGCCGGGAAGGGCTGGCGCAGCGCATCCAGATTGTCGGCGGTGAATTCCTTGGGAAGGATGCCGAGCAGCGGCACAAGCTGCGGATCGACGAGATGGCTGCCACGAAAATCGCTCACGCGAATCTCTCCTTTTGAGTTAACTCTATTCGCCGTTGGTCGCAGAAACCCACGGGAGGGCGCAAGTCCGTTCAGCCGCGATAGGCCCCTACCACGCGCATCACCGCCGATGCCGAGGTCAGCCGCGCATCGCCCGCGCCCTCGTCCACCAATGTCAGCCGCACGCCGATCTTGCCCGCCGTGCCGCGCACCGCCTCGCCCTCGACGCGAAACGGCCCCACCTTGCCGCGCGCCAGGAACATGACGTGCCACGATTCCATCTGGAGCAGGTTTGTGCCCGCCAGTTCCGCCGCCAGTTCGATCGCCGCCGTCTCCAGCACCACATGCTGCGGCCCGATGTGGAGCGCGCCGTCGGGCGATGCGAGTTCGGAGGCCAGCGCGGGCAGCATCCAGCGCCCGTCATCACGCCGCTCCGCGCCGAACGCCTGCCAGAGCGGCGGCAGATCGGGGCCGTCGACGATGTCGAGCTTGTCCTCGGGGATCTTCTCCAGCCCCTCGGGCGGGATGCCGATGATCGCCCCCTGCCCTTCGACGAAGGCGATGACGCGGCGGTGATCGTCGGCGTCGACGATCTTCGACCGGCTGTAGCACATGCGCGATCCGGTCTTCAGATCCTCGGTCTGGATGATTTCGATCCGCTTCACGTCGGGCGCGGGATCGAGGATCTGGCAGCTGTGGATCACCGGGTTCGGCACGGTGGTCAGATCGGTCATAACCCCGCCTTCGGGCGCGGTGATGGAGATCGGCGCGACCATCAGCCCGCCCGCCGCATTGCGCATGTCGCGGCGCAGGGTGACGGTGTTATCCTCCGGCCCCTCATTCATCGAAAAATGGCTGCGGCCGATGTAGCGATAGCTGAGCAGGCCGGTCCACCGCCGCTGCAGTTCGGCGGCATAAGCGGCCGGATCGCCCTTCAGTTCGCGAATATCCTTCAGCATCCCTCACTCCCTGGGTTCTTTTGCCGAACCTCCGTGCGGAAAGCCTAACGTCGCAAGGCGCAAAATTGCGGCTCCGATCCCGCTTTTCCGAAAGGGCGGTAGCCGGGCTGCAACATGAGCCATATAGTCGGGGCCGATGCGCATCATCGCCCTCGCCTTCGCCCTCCTCTCCGCCACCCCCGCCATCGCGGCCGACACGCCCCCGGCGGTTACCGAGACGTTCCGCATGAAGGCGGAGGAGGCGCATCAGGGCGTCGTTGCGGACAAGCGCTACATCTACGCCATCTCCAACGCCGAAATCGGCAAATATGACCGCAAGACGGGGCAGCGCGTCGCGCGGTGGCAGGGCGATCCCAAGCTGTTCGTCCACATGAACAGCTGCATCCTCGATCGTGCGATGCTGATCTGCGCCGCCTCCAACTATCCGCAGGTGCCGCAGGCCAGCTCGATCGAATGGTTCGACACGCGCAAGATGGCGCATGTGAAGACGCGCAGCCTGGGGCCGCAGCGCGGATCGCTCACCTGGCTCGATTGGCATGACGGCAGCTGGTGGGCCGCCTTCGCCAATTACGACAATAAGGGTGGTGAGCCGGCGCGCGATCACAAATTGACCACGCTGGTTCGCTACACGCCCGATTTCACCGAACAGGGCGCCTGGCTGTTCCCCCCGGCGGTCCTCGATCGCTTCGCCCCCTACAGCACGTCGGGCGGCGCGTGGGGGGAGGATGGCCTGCTCTACGTCACCGGCCATGACCGGCCGGAGCTTTATGCCGTGCGCCTGCCCGAAGCCGGATCCACCCTGATCCACGTCGCCACGATCGGTCTCGTCACCAACGGACAGGCGATTGCGTGGGAAAAGGGCGGCGCGAAGCGCACCCTCTGGTCGATCTCCCGTGCGGGCAGCGAGGTCGTCGCCGCGACGGTTCCGGGCGTCACCCGATAGCCCGCCCGATCGACACGATGCGCTTCGACAGCGCCGAGCATGATCCGCTCGACCGTGTCGATCTTTACGCGCGTTTCAACGGTCCGCCCTCGCGGATCGAGGAAGCCGGCCCCGCTTTCGCGATGCGCGTCACGCGCTGGCGGCTCGATCGCATCGTCCTGCACGAACGGCGCGCGCACGATATCGTCCATGCGCGGGGCGAGGCCGAGATTGCCGACGGCCTCGATCATCTGATGCTCCACCTGCTCGTGTCGGGCATCTATCGCATCGACACAGGCGACGGCTTTCGCGACGTGCCCGAAGGCGCGCTCCTCCTCCTCGATCTCCAGCGGCCGATGCGCACCCGCGCAGAAGATGCGCATGTGATCACGATCAGCCTCGCGCGCGATCTGGCCATCGCGGCGGCGGGCGCGGTCGGCAATCTGCACGGCCGCATCGTCGACGGCGGATCGGTGCTGCCGCTCTCGCATTATCTGCAGGCCCTGTGCCGCCACGCGCCGCTGATTCCGGAGACGGCGGCGAACGCGCTCGCGCAGGCGATCGTCCCGCTCGTCACCGTCGCGGTCGGCCCGCCCGCGCGCCCGGACGAAGCGATCGGCTATCGCGATGCCGGCGCGCTCGATCGCACGAAGCGGTTGATCGACGCCGGGCTGGGCAATGCCCGTTTGGACGCAACGCTACTCGCGGAACAGACTGGGCTGTCCCGCGCCACCCTCTACCGTCTGTTCCAGGCCAGCGGCGGGCTAATGGCCTATATTCGGAACCGACGGTTAGAACGCATACGCAACGCCCTCTCCAACCCTGAGGACGATCGCCCGCTTGGCACGATCGCGGCCGAAGCGGGCTATGCGAGCGAACGACAATTCGCCCGGCAATTCGAACAGGCCTATGGGACGCGGCCCGCGGCCTTTCGCCGCGCGGTCGTCGCCCATCAAGGCGAGGGGCGATCAAACCCCCGCCTCGACCTGTGGATATCGGAACTGGAATGACGCCACGCGGCCGCGTGCGCCTGCCCTCCCCCTGCAATCGATCTATAATCGAGCGGAAAGCGCGATCAACAACGCATCTGTCTCATATTTGAGACAGATGCGTCATCATCAGTAAATCGGCGGAAATCCTAGAACTTCTTGCCGTTATCCATGACCATGCCCTGCGTGCTGCGCTGGGCATTGAAGTAATTGCCCGCGGTCCAGCCGCCATCGACCGGCAAGGTCTGCCCGGTGACATAGCTCGACAGGTCCGACGACAGGAACAGCAGCGCGCCGGCAATCTCACTGGGCTGGCCCGATCGGCGCAGCGGGATCATCGAATTGTGCATCACCTGCTGGCGCGCCTCCGAATCCGGCACGCGCGGCGTCACGATCGCGCCCGGCGCGACGCAGTTCACGCGGATGCCATGATCGGCCCATTCGGTCGCCGCCGACTTGATGTAGCTGATCAGCCCCGCCTTGGCGAAACCGTAGGCCGCGTGGACGGGCGATCCGAAGATGCCGTCGACCGAGGATAGGCCAGCGATCGTCCCGCCCTTGCCCGCCGCGATCAACGCACGGGCGAACGCCTGCGACGCATAGACGAAGAAGCGCAGGTTGATGTCCAGATCGCGCTCGATATCCTCCTGCGTCAGATCGAGGATCGGCTTCATCGTCGCCTGGCCGATGATCGTGATCAGGCAATCGGGCACCGACAGATGCCGCGCCGTCTCCTCCATCAGCCGCGCACATTCGGCCGGCTGGCGCACGTCGCCGGTCAGCGCGACGGCCTTCACCCCGCGCGACCGCACGTCCGCCGCCACCTTTTCGGCCAGCCCGATATCGAGGTCGACGATCGCGACATTGGCGCCCGCATCGGCGAAGCGGATGCACGTCGCCTCGCCATTGCCCTGCCCGCCACCGAGCACGAGCACCGTCTTGCCCGCAAGCCCGAGCTGATCCTTCATGATGTTCCCTCTCCGCTTCGTTTCGAATCGTGCCTTCACTCTAGGCACCCCGCGCGCCGAGGAAACCGCAAATATCGCTGAACCAAAACCGATATTGCAATGGCGATACACCCAGTCCTCCCCGGCACGGGGAGGGGGACCATGCGGAGCATGGTGGAGGGGGCAGGAGACCGGGCGCAGCGCCTTGCCTCTTGCCCCCTCCGTCGCCTTCGGCGCCACCTCCCCGTCTCGGGGAGGATCTTTGGACTTGACAAAACGAACCATTTGGGTTAGTCGCTCCACCATCCTCTCGCCCGATCAGCGTGGGGATGCAGGACCGGCCCGGAGCAGAGCTCGCTCCGCATCCGGGCCGTGACAGGTCGGCGCGAAGTCATCCGGTTTCAGAAGCGGATGCGCATCGCTTCTCGCCGGCATGTGCTGGACGAACCCGCCGGCAGGCGGAGGCGACTTGCGGTTTCGAAGGAAAGACAGGGCCGATCCACTGCGGGAAGTCAGAGTCCCGCATCCCGGGTAGCCCCGACCGGACAGACCGCGCTTCGCCCCCAATCGCCGGGGCCGCTCTATCGAGGAGCGGCAGCAGCCAATCGCAGGACCGCATCCCCTGGCCTGGTGACAGCAGGCAAAGCATGTCGGTTCGGTCGGCCCCAGCCATGCCCGCACCACTGACCAACGTTACCCAACGTCCGGGTGCCCTTTTGGCAGGACGCGCCGACCTTCACCTGTCCTGACTTTACGCCACGAATCCGCCCACCAAAGATCCTCCCCGGGACGGGGAGGTGTCAGCGCAGCTGACGGAGGGGGCGGGAGGCCAGACGCATCGCCTGTGGCCAACCCCCTCCACCGCTTCGCGGTCCCCCTCCCCGTACCGGGGAGGATTGCGACGCCCTCCCAAACCAAAAAGGCCGGACGTTTCCGCCCGGCCCTTTCGCTCTCGATCGGTCCGACCGATCAGATCAGTTCGCGCAGCGGCGTTTCCGGGCGCGGGCCGAAGTGGGAGATGACCTCGGCCGCCGCGATCCCCGCCAGACGGCCGCATTCGGCGAGCGGCAGCCCGCGCGCGACGCCGAAGAGGAAGCCGGCGGCGAACAGATCGCCAGCACCCGTCGTATCGATCACCTGGTTCGCCTTGGCGGCGGGCACGCGGATCGTCTCACCATTGCCGACGATCAGGCAGCCTTCGGCGCCCAAAGTGATCGCGGCGATATCGACCGACTTGGCGACCTTCGCCGCCGCCGCTTCGATATCGTCGGTCTGGTAGAGCGAGCGGATCTCGTCATCATTGGCGAACAGGATGTCGATGTCGGTGTCGATCAGCGCGAGGAAATCGTCGCGGTGGCGATCGACGCAGAAGCTGTCGGACAGCGTCAGCGAAACCTTGCGGCTCGCCTTGTGCGCGGCTGCCGCCGCCTTGCGGAACGCGGCCTTGGCCAGATCCTTGTCGAACAGATAGCCTTCCAGATAGACGATCGACGCTTCGGCGATCAGCGCCTCGTCGATATCGTCCGGACCCAGGTTCACGCACGCGCCCAGATAGGTGTTCATCGTGCGCTGCGCGTCGGATGTGACGAGGATCAGGCAGCGTGCGGTCGCCGGGCCATCGGTCGCCGCCGGCGTGTCGAACGCCACGCCGATGCCGCGCATGTCGTGGCGATAGACGTCGCCCAGCACGTCCTGCTTCACCTTGCCGATATAGGCCGCGGTGCCGCCCAGCGATGCGACGCCCGCAATCGTGTTGCCGGCCGAACCGCCCGACACCTGCACGCCCGCGCCCATCGCCTGATAGATCGCCTCGGCCCGATCCTCGTCGATCAGCGTCATCGCCGCCTTGGGCATGTTGTGGGCTTCGAGAAAGGCTTCGTCGGCATGCGCGATCACGTCGACGATCGCATTGCCGATACCGAGAACGTCGTAGCGGGTGGTGGTCAAGGACAGCTCCATCAGATGATTGCGCCCGGCCTAGGGGCGTATATCGGGCGTGGGAAGGCTTATTCGTCGCCGGGCCGTTTGCGGCCCACCTTGCGCCACGACTGGCCGATCAGGCGCTTGAGGATGTCATGCGTCATCCAGCGCGCGCCGATGCGGCGTTCGGCCAACCCCTTGATGCTGCCGGGATCGAAGCCGGCATAGGGGGTGAACGGGTTGCGGCGATTATAGGCCCACAGCTCGATCCGGGTCGACGGCTCGCGCGTTTCGCCGCGCGCGTGGAAACCGAAGGTGTCGGCGACGACCAACGTGTTCGCGGGCACCGCCAGCGTCATCGGCTGCGGCAGGCCCAGTTCGGCCAGATGCTGCCGCTCGATCCGGAACGATCCGCGCGCCGACAGCCGATCGCCCTCGTCGCGCACCGAAAGGCTGCGCTTCTTCTCCCATTCGAGCCGCGCCGGGGTCAGCCGATGCGATCCGGGCACATAGGTGAAGGGGCCGTCATCCTCGCCTACGTCCTGCAGGAAGAACCACGCCTTCATCGTCGGGTGGAAGGTATCGGCATGCAGGTTGATCTGCGGATCGGGCGGCGCATCGAACCGATGCGTCAGGATCGACTGGATGTAGAGCAGCGGCTTCACGTCGAAGCTCGCGCCGTACCGCGCCAGCGCCTGGAAGCGCGGATGATCGGCGAAGGCCGTCACCGCCGGGATCGCGCGGATCGCCTCCGGATCGATCGCGTAGCGGCGCGTGATCGTATGCCCCTGGATCATCTCGCGCGCCGGGCCTTCGAAGGCGAGAATCTGGTCGCGCAGCTGCGCGAAGGTCTCGGGCGGCAGGAAGTTCTGGACCGCGACGAAGCCGTTCTCCGTAAAACTCGCCAGATCCTCGGGCGATAGCGCCTTGGCCAGTTTCGCGCGCCGCCGCGCGGCCATTGCATGCGCGGTCGCGACCCGCCAGCCGTGCAGCCCGCGCGCGTTCAGCCGCTGCGATCCGATGATCGGGTTGTCGAGGAACGATTTGGCGCCGGTCAGCAGTTCGGCGGCCCACCACGGCGCGAGCAGGGATCGCATCATCGACGTCATCGGTCAGGCGATCCCGCGCGCCGCCAGCACCGCTTCGATCGGCGCGACATCGGTAGGATTGTTGAGTTCGATCGCATCCCAGCCGATCGGATCGAACGGGACGACGCCCACGGGCACACCGCCGTCCAGGAAGCGCAATTGCTCCAGCCCTTCGAGGTCTTCGAGCTGCGATACATCGAGCGTCTTATAGCGGCGCAAGGCGTCGGGGCGATAGGCATAGACGCCCAGATGCAGGTGGACCGGCGGAAAATCGCGCGCCGCCGCCTCGGGCGGCAGATGCGGGATCACCCGCTTCGAAAAATAGAGCGCGCGCTGGTCCGCCCCGAACACCACCGTCGTCCCGCCGACGCGGCCCTGCGCCTGATCCTCGACCAGATGGGCGTAGGTGCTCTGGGCGCAGCGGACCGCCGGCGTCGTCATCGCGACATCGGGGCGCGCCTTCAGCGCATCGACCAGCCCGGTCACGACATAAGCGGGGGTCAGGGGCGCATCGCCCTGCAGGTTGACGACCACCGAGGGTTCGATCCCCAGCCGGTCGATCGCATCGGCGCAGCGTTCGGTGCCGTTACGGCAATCGGCCGACGTCATCACCACCTGCCCGCCAAAGCCGGCCACGGCCTGAGCAATGCGATCGTCGTCGGTCGCGACCCACACGGCGGCCGGATCGACGATCCCCGCCGCGCATTCCCAGCTGCGCCGGATCAGCGGCTTGGCTTCCCCGGTCGCCCCCCGCAGCATCGCCAGCGGCTTCGCCGGATAGCGGCTCGACTGGTAGCGCGCAGGGATGATGATGATGGTGTCGGTTGGCGCCGCACCGGACATGGGAAAGCCTCAGCTCAGGCCGTAGCGAACGAAGTCGTGCATGTGGACGATGCCGACCGGCTTTTCTTCGCCCTCGGCCATCACGAACACCGTGGTGATCTTGGCATCGTTCATGATCATCAGCGCGTCTTCGGCCAGGATCGTCGCCGGGACGGTCTTGGGATGATGCGTCATCACGTCGACGGCGGTGCGATCGAGCAGGTCGCCGATATGCCGGCGAAGATCGCCATCGGTGATCACGCCGATCAGCTTTTCGTCCGCGTCCAGCACGCCCGCGACGCCGAAGCCCATCGACGTCATCGTCATGATCACGTCGCGCATCGGCGTGTCGGTGTGGACCAGCGGGATGCGCTTGCCGATGTGCATCATCTGGCTGACCGGCATCAGGCGCAGCCCGATCGATCCGCCCGGATGCAGTTCCTTCAGGCTGTCCTTGCTGATCCCGCGCACGTCCATCAGCGCCATCGCCAGCGCGTCGCCCAGCGCGAGCATCACGGCGGTCGACGATGTCGGCGCGATATTGGCGGGGCACGCTTCGCGGACCTGCGGGATCGCCAGCGGCACGTCGGCATGCTGCATGACGGGCGAATCTTCACGCGCCGACACGCCGATGATGCGGACGCCGATCGCGCGGCAATGCTGCATCACGGCCCGCAATTCGGTGGTCAGCCCCGAATTGGACAGCATCATCACGGTATCGCCGCGCTTGATCATGCCCAGGTCGCCATGCGCGGCTTCGGCCGGGTGGACGAAGACGGCGGCGGTGCCGGTGGCGCACATCGTCGCGGTGATCTTGCGGCCGACATGGCCCGATTTGCCCATGCCGGTGATCACGACGCGGCCGGTGGTCGAGGCGAGGAGTTTCGTTGCGGCAACGAAATGGTAATCCAGTGCGGCGGACAGGGATTCCAGCGCGCTTGCCTCGATCTCGATAACCTCGCGGCCGCGGGAGAGAATGTCGCTGTCTGAAATATGAGCCAGCTCAAGCAGTTGATTACTATTCACACCTGGCCCCTTCAGTGTTTTCTTTTCGCGATATTGGCTCGCCACTGCTTCACTCCCCATATACCCGAATGCAAAAGGTGCAATAGCGATGTTGCGGTGCGAAATTCTTTATCCGCTACACCGTTACCCACTTTCCACACTCGGTTAGGTGGTTAAGCCTTTCGGCCCTGTGTCCTTCGACACAGCTATAACGTTGCCGTTTCGGTTCGGCCTTGGAAGCTGAACGCCGGACGAACAAAAAAGCCGCAACGGGACGAACCGAAACGACGATGCGTCGGCCGCCCCCATTTGCGTTGCGCGCGGGCATCGCCATATAGTGCGAACCGGAACGACGGACGCGCGAAGGAAGCCGGATTTTGGACGCAGGCGGGCATGGTGATGGCGGTGGCGTAGGCCGGATCGGCGATCGCGCCTGGCTGAACCGCATGAACAGCCTCACCGCGCGCAAGGCCGAGCCGCAGCGCGTCGCCAACGATCAGCCGCGCGTTCCCGAAGGCACGCGCGTCTATGCGATCGGCGACATTCACGGGCGGCTCGATCTGCTGCTGCCCCTCCTCGCGCATATCAAGGCGGACAATGGCGCGCGCCAGCCCGCCGACGCCCATGTCGTGCTGCTGGGCGATCTGGTCGATCGCGGCCCTTATTCGGCCGAAACGGTCGAATTCATCATCAGCGCACTGCCCAGCTTCGCGACCTTCCACATCCTGATGGGCAATCACGAGGAATCGATGCTGCGCGCGCTCGATCCCGCCGATGATCAGACGGGCAATCTCTGGCTCAAGTTCGGCGGCTACGAGACGCTGGCGAGCTATGGCGTCCCGGTCGCCCTGCTAGGGGGTGAGGAGCTTCCGGGTGCGGACATACTCGCCCAATATGTCCCGGCGCGGCACAAGGATTATCTGAAGGGCCTCGCCGATACGGTGCGCTTCGGCGACTATCTGTTCGTCCATGCGGGCATTCGCCCCGGCATCCCGATCGACGCGCAGGACCAGGTCGACATGCACTGGATCCGCCGCGACTTCCTCGATCACAAGGGCGATCTGGGCGCCTATGTCGTCCACGGCCATACGATCAGCACCACGCCCGATATGCAGGCGAACCGCATCGGCATCGATACCGGCGCCTATCGTTCGGGCACGCTGACCGCGCTCGGCCTCGAAGGCGACAGCCGCTGGCTGATCAAGGCGAGCGTCGTCGAAGGCGAAGTTCAAACGAAATTAAGCACCGTGGGTTAAGCCGGTCCCGACTCGGTGTCGGGATAAGGATGCTTGCATGCGGCGTGTTCGTGGCCGCCCAGCCAATTCAATGGAAGGCCAGACGGGCGACAGGGGCGTTCGCGGCCTGCGTTTCCTGCGCGGCCTGATGCCCGCCGGCACCACGCATGATCGTTCGTCCGTGTCGAATCGCGTGCGGATGACGGCCGATGCGCTGCCGCTGGTGCTCCTTGCCGAACTGACTGTCGCGGGCGCGCTGGCGCTGGTGCGCGCGGACAATTTCGATGCCGCCGGGATCGCGATGATCGCCGGTCCGCTGGTCGCGATGCTGCTGGCGGGCGGTTTCGTCTGCCTGATCATCGCGCGCGGGCTGCAACGGCGGATCCGCGCCGAAGACATGCACGGCGTGATCGCCGGGGTCGCGCTGGTCCACGGGCTCGGCTGGGCGTGCTGGATGTTCGGTTTCCACGACGACATGGCCTCCCCGCTCTGGCCGATCGCCGCGATCGCGCATTGCGGCCTGCTGATCCTCGCGACGATGACGTTCGTGCCCGTGCCAATCGCCGCGCTCGCTTTGTGGCTGCCGCTCACCGGCATGGCCGTGTGGATGTTCGGCAGCCTCACCGCTTTCGTCATCACCCTGCCGATGGCGGGGCTGATCATCGTCGCGCTGGGCGGCATTTCCGAACGATCCTATGTCGCCTCGCACCGCTGGCTCGACAAATCCTCGGCCGCGCTGAAGGCCGGTGTGCTGCTGCGCGAGTTCGAGGAAACGCATCGCGGCTGGTTCTGGGAAACCGATGCGCGCGGCTATCTGACCTATATCTCGCCGCAGCTCGCGGCGGCGCTCGGCCGCTCGGTCGAACAGCTGCTGGGCACCCCCTTCACCGAACTCGTTCAGCACGAGCGCGAGGAATCGACCTTCACCGGGCAGGGCGAGCGCACCCTGGGCTTCCACCTGTCGACCCGCCTGGCCTTTACCGAAATCGCGGTGCGCGCCGCCGGCATCGGCGATGCGCGCTGGTGGTCGCTCTCCGGTCGCCCGGCCTTCGACGAAGGCGGCAACTTCCTGGGCTTCCGCGGTTCGGGCACCGACCTGACCGAGATGCGCAAGTCGGAGGCCGAGGTGAAGCGCCTCGCCAGCTACGATCCGCTCACCGGCCTGCCCAACCGCATCATGATGCGCCGCACGCTCGACGAATCTTTGCGCGACGTCGCCGGCAAGCCCAAGCGCGCGGCGCTGCTGTTGCTCGATCTCGATCGCTTCAAGTCGGTCAACGACACGCTCGGCCACCCGGTCGGCGACGTGCTGCTGGGTCAGGTCGCCGAACGGCTGACGCGCATCGTCCACACCGACGGCCAGGTCGGCCGTCTGGGCGGCGACGAATTCCAGGTCGTGCTGCCCGGCATTGCCGAACGCATCCACCTCGCAAATCTGGCCGATGCGATCATCGCCGAACTGTCCAAGCCCTACCGTATCGAAGGATCGGTCGTGTCGATCGGCGCCTCGGTCGGCATCGCGATCGCGCCCGATGACGGCGCGGCCGCCGACGCGCTGATCCGCAACGCCGATCTCGCGCTCTACGCCGCCAAGGCCGACGGCAAGGGCGTCCACCGCTTCTACGAACCGGAGATGCACGCGTCGGCCAAGGACAAGCGCCTGCTGGAAATGGACCTGCGCAAGGTGATGAGCGAAAATGGGCTCAGCCTGGTCTATCAGCCGGTCGTCGACGCCGTGACCGAAGCGATCGTGGGGTTCGAGGCGCTTGCGCGCTGGAACCACCCGACCCGCGGCCTCGTCTCCCCCGCATCGTTCATCCCGGTGGCGGAGGAAATCGGCCTGATCCCGCAGATCGGCGAATGGGTTCTCCGCACCGCCTGCCTCGAAGCCGCCAAGTGGCCCGACAATGTGCGCGTCGCGGTGAACATCTCGCCGATCCAGTTCGCGTCGCCGGCCCTTCCCGGCATCGTCCTGTCCGCGCTCGCCGCCGCGCAGCTGCCGCCGCACCGGCTGGAGCTGGAGATCACCGAGGGCGTGTTCCTGGGCGAAGGCGAGGATACCGACGCGATGTTCGCGCGGCTGAAGGCGATCGGCGTCCGCTTCGCGCTCGACGATTTCGGCACCGGCTATTCGTCGCTCGGCTATCTGAAGAAGGCGCCGTTCGACAAGATCAAGGTCGACCAGAGTTTTGTGCGCGGCGCCGCCGTGCCCGGAAGCCGCAATGCGGCGATCGTCCGTGCGATCGTGACGCTGGCCGAAAGCCTCGGCATGGAGACAACGGCCGAAGGCGCGGAGACGCCCGAGGAACTGGCGCTGATCCGCTCGCTCGGTTGCAGCCACATTCAGGGCTACATCTTCGGCAAGCCGATGTCGTCGGACGAGGCGCGCGCCCGCGTCGCGCAGCACGGCAAGTTCGCGATGCCCGGCCTGCTCGTCAGCCGCGATCCGCGCGTCGCGGTGCTGCGGTCGGCGATGGTGCGATCGAACCTGGGCAACATGCAGGGCCGCGTGCGCAACCTCTCACGCACCGGCGCGATGATCGAATGCATGACGCCCCTGCCCGCCGAAACGCAGGTGGTGCTCGAGTTCGGCGACGGCGGCCGCGTCGGCGGCACGGTCCGCTGGTCGGGCGAAGACCGCTTCGGCATGATGTTCGACGAACCGATCGAACTCGAACAGCTCGCCTCGGGCCGCATGACGAAGGCAAGCGCGGCTTAAAACCCCGTCGCCAAAGTGAGCGCGATCGTCTGGCGGTCGCGGCGGGTGGCGGCCATTGCCTGCGCGTCGTCGGCGGTCATGCGGCCGTGGCGCGCCTCGATCCCGATCCGCATCGCATGAGCCTGCCCGAAATCGGGGCTGTAGGCGATCGCGGCGATCATGTTGCGACCACTCGGGCGGCCGCCGCTCGCCAGCTCGATCCCGCGCTGCATCCCGGCCCATTTGCTGTCATCGAAATTCAGCTGATAATGCGCACTCAGCTGCCAGCGATCGTCCTGCACCCAGCCCGCGCCGATGCTCGCCGTGCCGCTTACCAGCTTGCGCCCGCCCGCCATCGGCACCGCGCGGCGGCGACTTTCGCCGATCATCCCGGCGGACAGCCATAGCCGTCCGCTCTCGCTCGCGTCCACGCCATAACCGATCATCACCGAGGATCGCGACAGGTTCGCCTGCTTCTTCTCGCCGGCCTGCCGCCCGCCCAGCTTGCGCCCCTTCACCTTGTCGATCGCGATCGTGAAAGGCCGTTCGCCCTCCGCAATCGGCAGCGCCAGAGGCTCCTCGGGCGTCGCGCCATAAGTGGCTTGCAGGGTCGCGACGGGCAAGGCGCACGTCGCGCAGTCGATCAGGATCGCAGGTGGCATCATCACGGCAGGCGCTCCCCAAAAGCGTCGTCGGATGATCGCCCTCTACAGGCGTTGCGCGAACCGGGTGAGTCAGAGCGATGAAGGGATCGTGACAGCGATCACCGCGCCTCGCGAAACACCACGAATTTCGAGACGATGAAGAAATAGACCGCCAGCGACAGCGTGGTCAGCACCTTGGCGATCCACGGATTGAGCAGCAGCGAATAGAGCGAGATCAAAGCGGTCGACACGCCGATGCCAAGGATGTTGGCGATCACGAAGGCCGCGATCTGCCGCACATGCCGCCCGTCGTCGAGCCGCTGCCCGAAGGTCCACGTCTTGTTGAGCAGGTAGGAGATCGTCGTCCCCACCAAATAGCCGGCGGCATTCGCGATCTGAATCGGCACGCCGATCAGCCCATAGAGCAGGCCGAAGATCGCATAATCGGTGCCGTTGTTCAGCACGCTGACCGTCAGGTAACGGACCGCCTGCGATCGGCCGAGGCGCGCGATCATGGGCGCTCTCAGACGCTTTCGGGCGGGCGGCCCAGCGATATGTCGGTCGCGGGCGTGTGGACGCTCGGCCGATCGATGAAGCCCATGCCGGGCACGCCGACCTGCCCGATCTCATGCTGGGTCTTCACCTCGCGGATCAGGAACAGGGGTCGCCCCTTCGACTGCATGTAGAGCCGACCGAGATATTCGCCGAGCATTCCCGCGATCAGCATCTGGCCGGAGCCGAGCAGCACCACGATCACCATCAGCGACGCCCAGCCGGGTACGACCTGCCCGTTCGCCCAGCGGAACAGGGTATAGCCGAGCAGCAGCATACCGACCGCCGCGAGGATCAGCCCCAGATAGCTCGCCATGCGCAGCGGCAGGATCGAGAAGCCGGTGGTGGCGTCGATCGTCAGCTTGATCATCTTCTTGAGCGGATAATGCGTCTCGCCCGCCAGCCGCGCGTCGCGATGATAGCGATAGGCGACCTGCTTGAACCCGATCCACGCGACCATGCCGCGGATGAAGCGGCTCTGTTCGGGCATCGCCATCAGGGCGGCGAGCGCCCGCCTGCTCATCAGGCGGAAATCGCCGGTGTCGAGCGGAAGGTCGACGTCCGACAGCCGCTTGAGCATCCGGTAGAACAATTTGGCGGTGATCTGCTTGCCGAACGTCTCGCCCGCGCGGGTCAGGCGCTGGCCATAGACGACGTCGGCCTGCTCATCGCGCATCATGTCGAGCATCGGCCGCAGCGCCTCGGGCGGGTCCTGCAGATCGGCGTCGATGATCAGGATATAGTCGCCCCGCGCGAGCGAGAGGCCCGCGGTCAGCGCGAGTTGATGCCCATGATTGCGCGACAGATCGACCCCCACGACGCGATCGTCCTGCGCCGCCAGATCGGCAATGATCGGCCAGGTGCGGTCCTTCGATCCGTCATTGACCAGGATCAGTTCGTAATCGTCGGTAACGGCCTTCGCAGCATCGGTGACGCGGCGGTGGAGCGTATCGAGGCACAGCTCCTCATTATAGCAGGGCACCACGATCGATAGATAAGTCACCCGGCCCTCCGCGCCCAACCGGACGGCACCAAACCACGCTAACGATGGCGGGGCAAGGTTGGGTTATGCAAACTATCCTCCCCCGCCAGGGGGAGGTGGCGCCGAAGGCGACGGAGGGGGAGGACACGACTCAAACGAGTTGGTCGCCGTCCTCCCCCTCCGTCAGCTGCGCTGACACCTCCCCCTGGCGGGGGAGGATGAATCAGACAGCAGCGCCCATCAGCGCGGGGAAGAATTCCTCGTGGGCGCTGCGCAGGTCGGCCAGCGGCACGCCCGCGACCTCGGTGCCGCCGGTGGTGCCCAGACGGTGCGCGGGGATGCCGGCGGTGAGCGCGGCGGCCATCACGGCGTCGCTGTTCGCGGTGGTGACGATGTAGCGGCCCTGATCTTCACCGAAGGCGCGCGTGTGGCTCATTTCGCCCAGCTTCGCGCCGATGCCGCCGGCCAGCGCCATTTCGGTGACCGCGACGATCATGCCGCCGTCGGAGATGTCGTGGCAGGCGGTGACGGTGCCCGACAGGATCAGGTCGCGCACGAAATCGCCGTTGCGGCGCTCGGCAGCCAGATCGACCGGCGGCGGCGGGCCGTCTTCGCGATCGTAGATGTAACGCAGCCAAAGCGACTGGCCGAGATGACCGTCACGGTCGCCCGCCTCGGTGCCGATCAGGACGATATGCTCGCCCTCCGCCTTGAAGGCGATCGTCGCGGACTTCGACCAGTCCTGCAGCAGGCCGACGCCGCCGATCGCCGGGGTCGGCAGGATGGCAGAGCCGCCGCCGGTCGCCTTGCTCTCATTGTATAGGCTGACGTTGCCCGACACGATCGGGAAGTCGAGCGCGATGCACGCTTCCGACATGCCCTCCAGGCACCCGACGATCTGGCCCATGATTTCGGGGCGCTGCGGATTGGCGAAGTTGAGGCAGTTTGTGACGGCGAGCGGGGTCGCGCCCACCGCGGTCAGGTTGCGCCATGCCTCGGCGACCGCCTGACGCCCGCCCTCGACCGGATCGGCGAAGCAATAGCGCGGGGTGCAATCGGTGCTGATCGCCAGCGCCTTGTCCGTATCGTGGACGCGCACGACGGCGGCGTCGCCGCCGGGGCGCTGGACGGTGTCTGCGCCGACCATGTGGTCATACTGCTCCCAGATCCAGCGGCGCGAGGCGATGTCGGGCGAACCCATCAGGGTCAGCAGATTTTCGCCGATCTCGCCCTTCGGCGCGATCGCGCCCAGCGGCTCGCGCTTGGGCGTCGGCACCCAGGGGCGATCGTAGAGCGGGGCTTCGTCGGCCAGCGGACCGAGCGGAATGTCGCACACCGTCTCGCCGTTGAACTTCAGGACCATGCGGCCCGTCTCGGTGACGTGGCCGATGACGGCGAAATCGAGTTCCCATTTGCGGAAGATCGCTTCGGCGAAATCCTCGCGGCCGGGCTTGAGGACCATGAGCATCCGCTCCTGGCTCTCGCTCAGCATCATCTCATATGGGGTCATGCCGGTTTCGCGCTGCGGAACCTTGTTCATGTCCAGCTCGATGCCGACGCCGCCCTTGCTGGCCATTTCGACCGAGGAGGAGGTGAGGCCGGCGGCGCCCATATCCTGAATCGCGACGATCGCGTCGGAGGCCATGAGTTCGAGGCACGCCTCGATCAGCAGCTTTTCGGTGAAGGGATCGCCGACCTGCACGGTCGGGCGCTTGGCGTCCGAATCCTCGCCGAAGTCGGCCGAAGCCATCGTCGCGCCGTGGATGCCGTCACGCCCGGTCTTGGATCCCACATAGACGATCGGATTGCCGACGCCCGAGGCGGCCGAATAGAAGATCTTGTCCTGATCGGCGATGCCCACGGTCATCGCGTTGACCAGGATATTGCCGTCATAGGCCGGGTGGAAGTTCACCTCGCCACCCACGGTCGGCACGCCGACGCAATTGCCATAGCCGCCGATGCCGTGGACCACGCCCGCGATCAGGTGCCGCATCTTGGGATGATCGGGCCGGCCGAAGCGCAGCGCGTTCATGTTCGCCACCGGACGCGCGCCCATCGTGAAGACGTCGCGCAGGATGCCGCCCACGCCGGTCGCCGCGCCCTGATAGGGTTCGATGTAGGACGGGTGGTTGTGACTCTCCATCTTGAAGATGGCGGCCTGGCCGTCGCCGATGTCGATGACGCCGGCATTCTCGCCGGGGCCGCAGATCACCTGCGGGCCGGTGGTCGGCAGCTTCTTCAGGTGGATGCGGCTCGATTTGTAGCTGCAATGCTCCGACCACATGACCGAGAAGATGCCGAGCTCGACCATGTTCGGCTCGCGGCCGAGCGCGTGGAGCAGGCGATCATACTCCTCCGGCGACAGGCCATGTTCGGCGACGATTTCGGGCGTGATGGCAGCAGCGTTCTGGGTCATGCGCGCGCCGATAGCGAAACGCGGGCGGGGTGGGAATGCCTGATTGTGCCGCGATCGATTGCCGGTGCGTTTCCGGTGCCGTGAAGCGCGCCCGATCGGGGTCATCAGAAGGGCCTTGGGGATGGGCCGATTGTGCGCGGCCCGATTCGCAGCTTAGCCTCCGTCCCAACGCGGCCCGCCAGAGGCGCGCGACGCCGATAGGGCCGAGAGGAGAGCTCGATGAAATATGGTTATCTGATCCGTGGCGGCACCATCGTCGATGGCACCGGCGTACCCGCTTACGAAGCCGATGTCCGCGTGGTCGACGGCATGATCGCGCAGATCGGCAAGGGGCTGGAACAGCGCCCGCGCGAGCGCGTGATCGATGCGGCGGGTTGCCATGTGACCCCCGGCTTCATCGAGACGCACAACCATTTCGATGCGCCGATGTGGTGGATGCCGATGCTGGAGCCGATGGCAGCCTACGGCGTCACCACATCGATCAACGGCAATTGCGGATTCGCGGCCGCCCCCTGTTCGGACAATGCCGAGGATCGGCTGGAGATGGTCAAGATCTTCTCCTTCTTCGAAGACATCCCGATCGAGCCGTTCCTGAACGTGCTGCCGTGGGACTGGCGGACGTGGAGCGAATATCGCGCATCGATCGAGAAGCACCTCTCGCTGCCGGTGAACTTCGGGTCGTTCTGCGGCCATATCGCGCTGCGCCTCGCCGTGGTCGGCAAGGAGGCGTGGGATCGCCCGTCGACCAAGGACGAGATCGCCAAGATGTGCGCGCTTCTGGAAGACGCGCTCGATGCGGGCGCGCTGGGCCTGTCGAGCAACATGCTCGATTGGGACCAGAAGGGCCGCGCCATCCCCAGCATCACCGCGAGCGACGAGGAATGGTCGGCGCTGGTCGACGTGCTCGCGCGATATCCGGGCAAGACGATGCAGGTCATTCTGGGCAACTTCATCCGCTATACCGGCAATGAAGATATGAAGCGGCTGGAGCGGATCATCGGCGACCGCGAGATCAAGCTGCAGTGGCTCAACCTGCCGCCCAAGAAGGGCAAGCCCCACCTGCTTGAACTTTACGACATGCACGAACGCTACAAGGCGGAGGGGCGCAACTGGGTGCCGACCTTCGCGACGTCGCCGCTCGCCAGCACGCTCACCTTCTATTCGTCGCTGATCTTCGGGCAGGCGGGCATCCTCGTCTGGCACGAGATCATCGAGGCGAAGACCGACGAGGAGAAGCTGGCGCTGCTCGAAAGCCCCGAATGGCGCGCGCGGGCACGCGAAAGCTGGGACAATGTCTATCCCGGCACGCCGATGAGCCGCCCGCATGATCAGACCTTGCAGGAAAGCGAGACGGGGATCGGCCCGGTCGGCATCAGCCTGGGCCAATATGCCGAGGATCTGGGCGTCCACCACAGCGACGCGCTGGCCGAATGGCTGATCGTCAACGGCTTCGGTTCGGTGGTGATGACCAAGCTGCCGCCGATGCGGACGTGGGAGGAGGTCGCCGAATTGATGGCCGATCCGCAGGCGATCACCAACGTGACCGATGCGGGCGCGCACGGGCAGATGCTGTGCGGCATCGGCAACAATGTCGCGCTGATGACGATCCTGTCGCGCGACAATGATTATGCGCCGCTCGAACTCGTCGTCCACAATCTGACCGGCAAGCTGGCCAACTGGTTCGGCCTGATCGATCGCGGCGAGATCAAGGTCGGCAAGGCGGCGGACATCGCGGTGTTCAATCTGGCCGAGATCGAGCAACGGCCGATCGAGCGCACCTTCGACGTGCCCGACGGCAAGGGCGGGCGCACGTGGCGCTACACAAGGTCGGATGCGCCGATGCGTCTCACGATGGTCAACGGCACGCCCACCTACGTCAACGGCCGCTATACCGGGCAATTCCCGGGGCAAGTCGTCTCGCCGATGGTCGAGCAGCCGCTCGCCCAGGCCGCCGAATAAGGGAGGACGGACACATGGAAGAAGCCGTTTCCGTTCGCCGCGACGAGGCCGATGAGGCCGCGACCGTCGCCGAGAACAATGCCCGCCACCAGATGAGCGACAAGGAGGCCGCCTATATGCGCGGCCGCGCCGAGCCGGTCACGTCGAGCGTGCTGATATCGTCGTCCAAATATCTGAACGACCCCTTCTACCGCGAAACCTATGCGCAGTTCGCGCTCAGGAAGCCGGGGCCGGATCTGCCCGCGACCTATCTGATCCCCAACATGGTCAAGGCTTTGTCGAGCCAGCGCGACGACCAGGAATATTATGCGCTGGTGCAGGAGGAGCGGAAGACCAAGCCCGAGTTCGACGCGTGGCTGAAGCGCCGTAGGCTGAGCCGCTACATCCCCGACGAGATGCGCCAATATGGCCCCGGCACGCTGGGCGCGATGATCCGCGACTGGATCGAGCAGTCGGGCATGGAGATCAACTTCATGAAGGCCGGCATGGAGCCGCGCAACGACCTGGAATATATGGCCAAGCGCCGCGTGTCGCACCACGACATCGAACATATGGTGACGGGCTTCGGGCCCTCCGCACTCGGCGAACAGGCGCTGGCGGTGATGAACAACGTCTGCACGCTGGCTTATTTCAGCGCGCCCCTCGCCAAGTACATCAACGAGGCGACGATGTTCGTGACGACCACGAGCCTCTACCGCCTGCACCTGCACACCACCGAATTGATGGCCGAAAGCTATGATGCGTGGCGGCAGGGGATTGCGGCCGGGCAGTCGATCAAGAAGCCGCTGCTGCTGGTCGACTGGGAGGATTATCTCGACTGGCAGGTCGAGGATATCGCCGCCGATCTCGGCTTCGAGCGCGGCCCCGGCGAAGGCTGGGCCTATTCGAACGAAGTGGTCGGCGCGGGCGGTTACTGACCGCCGCGTTCCAGCTGTGCGCGGTATCGCCCGGCGATCACCGCGCAGACGAACAATTGCAGCTGGTGGAAGATCATCAGCGGCAGGATCAGAACGCCGACCACGGCGGGCGCGAACAGGGCGCCCGCCATCGGCACGCCCGACACCAGGCTTTTCTTCGATCCGCAGAACAGCAACACGATCGCATCCTCGCGCGGCAAGCCGGCACGGCGCGCCATGAAGACATTCGCGCCCATGACGAGCGCGAGCAGGACGGCGCTGAGGCCCAGGATCGTGACGAGATCGAGCGGCGACACCTTCTGCCAGATCCCCTGCACCACCGCGGCCGAAAAGGCGGTATAGACGACCAGCAGGATCGACGATCGATCGACCGGCTGGAGCAGCTTCTTGTGGCTATCGACCCACGCGCCGATCCACGGACGCAGCAAATGCCCCGCAACGAAGGGCAGCAGCAGCTGCACGACGATATCGCCGACCGCATCGATCGACACGCTGTGCCCCGCCCCGCCGACATTCATCAGCAGCGCGACGAGCAGCGGCGTGATGACGATGCCGGTCAGGTTGGACAAGGACGCGCTGCACACCGCCGCCGGCACATTGCCCCCGGCCATTGCGGTGAAGGCGATCGACGATTGCACCGTCGACGGCAGCAGCGACAGGAACAGCAGCCCCGCCAAAATCTCCGGCGCCGCGATCGGCCGCGCGAGCAGCGAGAGGCCCAGGCCCAGGATCGGGAACAGCACGAAGGACGACGCCATCACCAGCAGGTGCAGCCGCCAGTTGCCCGCCCCCGCGACGATCGCCGCGCGCGACAATTTCGCGCCGTGGAGAAAGAACAGCAACATGATCGCGGCATTGGCGATCCAGTGAAAGATCGGCACGCCGATGCCGCGCGCGGGCAGCAGCGATGCGGCCGCCACGGTCGCGATCAGCATCAGCAGGAACGGATCGATGCCCTTCAGGGCTCGCAGGATCAGGCGCATATGCCTGCCATCGGGTAGCGGGGCCGGCACGTCAACTCTCCGGCGCCCGGGACAAACTGACAACACTGTTTACGCATTGTAACATCTTTCCCTGTATTCCCACGATCGTTGAGCGGCGCGATCTTTGCCGCTACCGTTTGCGTTTCCGGTGGGGAGGGGGCCGGTTTTATGTTCGACATGGTTCGGGAGATGCTGGCCGGCAGCTATGCTCCGCATGGCTATTGCCTGTTGTGGCAGCCGTGGCTGGTGTGGACGCACACCATTTCCGACGCGCTGATCGCCGGCGCCTATTTCTCGATCCCGCTCGCGCTGATCGCCTTCGTCCGCCGGCGGCGCGACATCGCGTTCGGGGGCATATTCTGGCTGTTCGCTTTGTTCATCACCGCGTGCGGCGCGACCCATGTGATGAACATCTGGAATCTGTGGCACGGCGATTATGCCGCCGAAGCGATCGTGAAGGCGGTGACGGCGCTGGCATCGGTTTCGACCGCGATCATCCTGTGGCCGCTCCTGCCCCGCGCGATCGCCCTCCCCTCCCCCTCGCGCCTGGCCGAGGCGAACACCCAGCTGAGCGCGCGGATTCGCGAACGCGACGCCGCGCTCGAAGCGCTCCATGCCGAGATCGAGGAGCGCGAGAAGGCCGAGGCCGCTTTGCTCCAGTCGCGCAAGATGGAGGCGGTGGGCCAGCTGACCGGCGGCATCGCGCATGATTTCAACAATCTGCTGCAGGTCGTCGCCGGCAATATCGAGCTGATCGCGCGCAAGGTGAAGGCCGATCCGACGCTGACGCGCATGTCGACCAATGCGCTCAGCGCGGTCGAGCGCGGCAAGAGGCTGACCGGGCAGTTGCTCGCCTTCTCGCGGTTGCAACGTCTCGAACTCAAGAATTTCGATCTCGTCCCGCTGATGCGCGAGGCGCGCGAACTGCTGGGCCGCACGATCGGGCCGTCGATCACGATCGACGTCGACGTGCCGATGGAGGACGCGGTGGCGATCGGCGATCGCGTCCAGCTGGAACTCGCGATCCTGAACCTGGCGATCAATGCACGCGATGCGATGCCCGACGGCGGGCGGCTGTCGATCGGCATCCGCCGCGAATATCTGTCGGGCCGCGACGATGTCGAGGAAGGCGATTATCTGGCGATCGACGTCAGCGACACCGGATCGGGCATGTCGGCCGAAACCGCGGCGCGCGTGTTCGAACCCTTCTTCACCACCAAGCCGGTGGGCAAGGGATCGGGGCTGGGGCTGAGCATGGTGTTCGGCATGGCACGCCAGAGCGGCGGCACCGCGACGATCCGATCCGAACTGGGCCAGGGCACCACCGCCACCATCTATCTGCGCGCGGCGCGCGGGCACGAGCTTCCGGTCGATCAGACCGAAGCCGCCGATCCACGCGACGTGGAGCAGCTGGGCGGGCTGCGCGTCCTGATCGTCGATGACGAGGAGGAGGTGCGCGACGTGCTGGGCGCGATGCTGGAGGAATTCGGCTGCGCGGTCGTGCAGGCGGGCGACGGCAAGGAGGCGCTGGCGCTGATGGAGGCCGAAGATCCCGAGGCGATGGTGATCGACTTCGCGATGCCCGGCATGAACGGCGCCGACGTCGCCCGCGCGGTCCTGAAGGCGCGGCCCGACATGCGGATCGTCTTCGCGACCGGCTTCGCCCAATCCGACGCGATCGACGCGGTGATGGGCGAGGATGCCGTGGTGCTGCGCAAGCCCTTCGGCCCGGCGACCCTGGCCGGCGCGCTGGCGAAGGCGGTGGGGTAACTCCCCATTCCTCCCCGGTACGGGGAGGTGGCATGCCGAAGGCATGACGGAGGGGGCTGATCAAGGGCGATGTCGCCAGCCTCCTGCCCCCTCCACCGCTTCGCGGTCCCCCTCCCCGTACCGGGGAGGATTTTTGACTGACTCGCACCTCGCCAACCGCTAAATCCCCAACATGGGGCCAGGCACCGACATACCGCGCGTCAGCGTCCTGATGGCGGTCTATAACAATGCCGCCTATCTGCCCGCCGCGATCGACGCGATCCTGGCGCAGAGCTTCACCGATTTCGAATTCCTGATCGTTGATGACGGATCGACCGACGGTTCGGGCGCGATCATCGACGGCTATGCCGCGCGCGATGCCCGCATCCGCGCAATCCATCAGGAGAATCGCGGCTTCATCGCCAGCCTGAACCGGATGCTGGGGGAGGCGCGCGGCGACCTGATCGGGCGAATGGACGGCGACGATCGCTGCACACCCGGCCGGATCGAACGGCAGATCGCCTTTCTCGATGCGCATCCGGACTATGGCGTCGTCGGCACGCAGACCTGCTATTTCGACAACGCAGGCCGCGAATGGCCGATGGCGCGGCCCTATCCGCTGGACGATGCGGCGTTCCGGGTGGCGCTGACCACGCCCTATACCCCGCTGATGAACCATGCGAGCGTGCTGATGCGCACGGACTTGCTCCGCGCGATCGGCGGATACCGCCCGCAGTTCCGATATTGCGAGGATCTGGACCTGTGGTTGCGGCTGTCGGAGGTGACGAAGCTGGCCAACCTGCCCGATGCTCTCACCTATTATCGCCAGCATGCCGGCCAGGTGAGCGACCGCAATCTGGCGGTGCAAACCGCATGGGCGGCGATGGCGTGGATCAGCCATGAGCAGCGCAAGGCGGGGCAGCGCGACACGCTGGGCGCGGTCGATCCGCTACCGGGGCTGGACGGCCTTGGCGCGGTCGAGGTGATTACCGGCCGACCGGGCGACAGCCAGCGGGTGCGTGCTTCGGTGATCGAACGGATCGAATATCCGACGAGCGCGCTGGCCGGGCCGGGCTTTCGCGTGCTGATCGACTATGTCCGCGCGGGCGGGCGATTGCCCAAGGGGTGGAAGATGGTCACCCGACTCGCTCTGGCGGGGTTCTGGCGGCAGGCATCGCGGCTGGCGACCGCGCTGCTGCGCGACTAGCCGAAGCGCCGCTTCAGCCGGGTGCCGACCAGATCGAGGACGCGCTGCTCCGGCCCGACCGGGCGGCCGACGATGTGCCACATGGCCAGCTGGATGATCGCGGCGGCCACGAGCGTCGCGATGCCGAGCGACGCGCCCTTGAGCAGAGCCGGCCACACCCCGATCGCCTCGGGCGCGCGCCACGCAAGGCCGCTGAGGTAGAGCAGGCCGGCGACGACGATCCCGGTCAGGATGATGCGCAGCAGCCCGCCGCGCGCCGCCGACCAGCCGATGTCGCCCAGCCGGCGGACCTGGATCACGAACAGGCTGGCTTCGACGAAATTGGTGCAAACCGATGCGATGGCGATCAGTTCGGGCCGCTTGGTCAGCGCGGTGGCCGCACTCAGCACCGCGACCTTGACCGCCGCGCTCATCGCCACGACCTGGAAATTCTGGCGCATTCGCCCGCTGGCCAGCAGGATCGTGGTGCAGACATAGCTGAACGGCGCGAACAGGCAGGTGAAGGCGAAGATCGACATCAGCGGCTGCGCGGCGGTCCATTTGGAACCCAGCAGCACATCGACCACATAGCCCGACGTCGCCGACAGGCCGATCGTGAGCGGCGCGATGCCCAGCATCAGCAAGGCGACGATCGGCAGCGACATCGTCACCACCTCCCCATCCCGGCCGCGCGCCCGCGCCACGCCGGCGTAGAGGGCGGCGCCGGCGGGGGCGACCAGTTCGGTGATCGGCAGGGTCGCGATCTCCATGCCGAGCAGGTAGGTGCCGAGCGCCGCCGCGCCGAAGGCCGGGCCGATGATGACCGGATCGACCCGATCCCACACCATCGACGCCAGCCCGCTGAGCCACGTCCAGAACGAGAAGCCGATCAGCTCGCGCCACCCCTCCAGCGAGAAGCGCGGGCGATAGGGGTGCGCGACATAGGTCATGATGAGCCGCAGCAGCTTGCCCGCGACGATGCCGATCACCAGCGTCCAATAGGATTTGAGCGTAAAGGCGAGGATGATCGTGATGACGACCTGCAGCAGCCGGGGAATGGCGAGCAGGCGAAATTCCATATCGAAGCGCATTTCGCGCCGGAACTCGACGATACCGATATTTTCCAGCCCCGCGATGATCGACCCGAGCGCGAGCGGCATCATCAGCAGGAACAGGCGCGGTTCGTGGAACCAGAGACTCGCCGGCCAGGCGAGCAGCATCGTGACCGCCGCCGTCGCTATCCCGCGCAGCAACTGGAGCGAGAAGGCGGCGTTGAGCAGCCGCGCCTCGTAACGCGGGTGGCGCACCAGCGCCTCGACCAGCCCCATCGTCGAAATCGCGTCGATCGCGCCCGACAGCACCGTCGCCATCGCGACCAAGCCGAAATCGCCGGGCGCCAGCAGGCGCGCGAGGACGAGCGTGCTGAACAGGCCGACGAGCCGCGTCGTCATGCGCCAGCCGACCATCCACACCGCGCCCAATATCGTCTTGCCGGTCAGCGAGGCGGCGGCCACCTCCTCGGGTTCGGGCAGCGGCTCGGGCGCCTCGGGCATTTCGAGCGGGGGACGGCTCATCGCGTCAGATCGGCCCGGATCAGGGGGGCGAGCGCGGCGGGCGTGCGCCGATCGGCCGCGGCGGACAGATGCGCGCGGAAGGCGGCATGGCGCGCGGGATCGGCAACGGCATCGCCCGACAGCAGCAAGGTCTCCATCTCCTCCATCGTGTCGCAGATGAACCCGATATCGCCCGTCTCGTCCGCGATCGCGCGCGCCGCAGGCAGGTTCAGCGCCATAATCGGACGGGCGGTGGTGACGCAATCGAGCAAAGTGCCGCTGGCCGAAAGTTCATAGGGCGCGGCGAGCGGGAGGAGGACATAATCCACCTCGCGCAGCGCCGCGATATAGGCCGCGCGATCGAGCGGCGCGGCAGGCAGATCGACGACATCGGCCGCGTCGCTGAAATCCTCCATCTGGAAACCGATCAGGCTGAAGCGGTAGCGCGCGCTTTTCGCGCGCACGCGGCGGACCAGATCGACGAACAGGTGGAAATTCTTGCGCCGCGTCGCCGCGCCCAGAAAGGCGATGCGGATCGGGCGGCCAGAATCCATTGCGGCCGGGTCGATCGGGGCGCCACCGTCGCGCTCCTCCTCATTGATCGGATGCGGCCAGACGCCGAAGCGATCGGCGCCGAGCACGCCGAGCCGGATCGCGGCCTCTTTGATCGACGGCTCCAGCACGATCATCCGCACCCGATCGCTGCGCGCGACGCGCAGGCCGGTGCGATAGTCGATCAGGCGGTGGCGCGGATCCTTCGATCGCCAGCCGACCGCATAGACGAGGTTGCCGTGCAGGACGACCGACAGCCGCACCCGCGCAAAGGCCCACAGGATCAGGCGGATCGCGAAGAAGGTCTCCCCCGCCGACGACAGCAGCAGCACCTTGTCCGCGCCGCTCGCCCGGATCGCGGTGCGCAGCGCGCGCCATTGCGCGACGATGCGGCCGACGCTCTGCCCCCCTGTCGCGGGCACATCGATATCGATCGTGCGCAGCCCCGCGGGCAGATCGCCCAGCTGCGCGACATGCGCGCGATGTTCGGGGGTCGATGCGAAGGCGATCGGCTCGTCCGGAAAGGCCAATGCGGTCGCGCGGATGATCGCGGCGTTGAACGGCGCGTGATCGAACCCGGCATATGTCGGCTCGACGATGCAGATCATGGGGGGCTGCTAGATCTTCGTCGCGAAGGGCGTGAAATCGGTCGACTGATCGTAGATGTCGACGCCCTCACGCTTCTTGAGGAAGCCGACGACGAGATAGGTGAGCGGGGTGAGGATCACCTCCCACGACACCTTCAGGATCCACTGGGTCGCCAGCACCTTGAGGACCAACGCATTCGTCCAGCCCGCAGCGCCCCAGAAGGCGAGCGGATAGAAGATCAGGCTGTCGACGCCCTGCCCCGCGATCGTCGACCCGATCGTGCGCATCCACAGATGATCGCCCTTCGACCAGACCTTCATCTTCGCCATGACGAAGCTGTTGACGAACTCGCCCGCCCAAAAGGCGCAGATCGACGCGATCACGATGCGCGGCACCTGCCCGAACACGGCCTCATACGCCGCCTGCCCGGTCCAGTCGGGCGCGGGCGGAAGTGCTACCACCACATAGCTCATCAACGCCATGAACAGCATCGCCGCCGTCCCCGCCCAGATGCAGCGGCGCGCGCGGGCATAGCCGTAGACTTCGGTCAGCACGTCGCCGAGGACATAGCCGATCGGGAAGAACAGGATGCCCGCCCCGAACGGCCACGGCCCGATCCCCGGCAGATCGATGATCGCGACCTTGCCCGCGCCCAGCACGTTCGACAGCAACAGGATGGTGACGAACGCCGCCATCATGAAATCGAAATAGCGCAGCGGCCGCCCCGACAACTGGGCGGCATCGACGGCGGCGAGCGTGTCGGGGTGACTGGCGTTCATTTCGGTAGAGTAGCGCGGTTCCATCCCCGCGCAATCCACGCTATGCGCCCCGCACCGCGCGCCCGTAGTTCAATTGGATAGAGCACGAGCCTTCTAAGCTTGGAGTTGCAGGTTCGAGTCCTGCCGGGCGCGCCAAAATCGTCGTCAGGCGGTCGGCACGGTGCCGCCATCGATCACAAACTCGGTCCCCGTTATGCTGGAGGCGCGATCGGAGGCGAGGAACGCGATCAGGTCCGCCACCTCGTCGGGCCTGGAAGGCCGGCCAAGCGGAATGCCGCCGAGCGACGCCATGATGATCCGCTTCCCTTCCTCGGGATCAGCCTCGCCACCGATCCGCTTCACGAAATCGACGGTCGCCTCGGTCTCGATCCAGCCGGGCGACACCCGGACGACGCGAACCCCCGCAGGCGACACCTCCTTCGACAGGCTCTTGCTGTAGGTCGAGAGCGCCGCCTTGGCCGACGCGTAGGCGGTCGTCGCTTCCGGCAGCGGCATGACGTGCTGGATCGAGGTGACATGGATGACCACGCCCGAACCCCGCGAGACCATGTCCGGCACCAGCGCGCGATCGAGGCGCACTCCCGGCATCAGGTTGAGGTTAAGCTCGTTCGTCCATTGCTCGTCGCCAAGGGCGGCAAATCCACCCGGCGGCGAGGACGATCCGCCGAGCATGTGCACGATGATGTCGACTCCACCCAGCCGCTCGCGCACCGCATCGACGAGCGTCGCGCAACCTTCCGCCGTCGACAGGTCAGCGGCAACGAACAGTTCGTCGGGAAGATCGTGGGGCTTCGAGCGCGCGGTCGTGAGAACCTGGGCGCCGAGTCCACGGAACAAGGACACCGTGGCCGCGCCGGCACCACGGGTGCCGGAGGTGATGAGGGCACGTCGCCCCTCCAGCGACAGAAACGGGATCATGGCTTGACCTCCAGATCGGAGATACCGCCATCCGCCAGGGTGAACATGTAACGCAGATCGATCGGGCTGCCCGGAAAATCGCCGGCCACATGCGTCGACACCACCGTGCGGCCACCCTCCTCTGCGATGGCGAACGGCTCGGCGAAGGAATTGTATCGCGCAAAATAGTCTTCGATCCATCCGCGGATCGCATCGCGACCCGTATGAACATGTCCGTCGTCGTGAACGACGGCGCCCGTCGTGAAGCAGTCGGCGGCAGCGGACGCATCGCGCGCGCCGTCCGCTTCGAAATAGCCCGCGATCGGGGCCGGCAAATCGATCACCATCATATCCTCCATGTCCTGGCGGAAGCGTTCGCACCGCCCTCGCCTTCACAAACTATGGATGGACGGCCTTCATGATAATCGGGATAGAATGGGATGAGGTGTCACGGAAAACGGGACAATGGCGCGATCGGGATTGATAGAGCTGGAGGCGATCCTCGCCATCGTCCATCGCGGATCCTTTCGCGCGGCGGCGGTTGACCTCGGCATGTCCTCCACCGCGCTCAGCAACGCGGTCGCCAAGCTCGAGCGGCAGATCGGTGTGCGCCTGTTCAACCGCACGACACGCAGCGTATCGCTGACCGATGCGGGGCGGACCTTCGTCGGCCAGATCGGGCCTGCGGTGGAAAGCATCCACGACGCAATGAATATGGCGAGGTCGCAGCAGGAGACGCCCTCCGGCACGTTGCGTATCAATTCCTTCGCGACTGCTGCCCGCGAGATACTTGGCCCGCTGGTGCTCGAATTCCTCCGACGACATCCGAAGGTCCACATCGACCTCGTCACGGAGGGGCGGCTGGTCGACGTCGTGGCCGAGGGATTCGACCTCGGCATCCGGACGGCGGAGCTGGTCCCGATCGACACCATCGCCATCCCGCTCGGACCCGCAAGGCGGTTCGCCGTCGTGGCATCCCCGGATTTTTTGAGGGATCGCGAGACGCCGCGCATGCCGCACGACCTGCTGGCGCATCCATGCCTACGCATCCGCCTGCCCAATGGCGCGCTCTACCGATGGCACTTCGAGAAGGACGGGCAGGCCGTCCAGATCGAAGTGCAGGGTCCCATTACGCTCGACGAGGCCAGCCTTTCCCGCATCGCCGTCCTCGATGGCATCGGCATAGGCTTCTTCATGGAGGCGGATATCCGCGACGACGTCGCGTCCGGCCGGCTCGTGCAGATATTGGAGGATTGGACACCGCCGCTCGCACCGCTGTGCCTATACTATCCCAGCCGGCGAAACCCATCGGCAGCCTTCCGTGCGTTCATCGACCTGGCACGGGACGTAGCAGCAGCCCGAAATGCCGAGGCGATACCGGTGGCGGCACGCAATCCACGCACCCCACGAAAGCGGGCCGCCAGCACCGCCCAACGAAAGGAATGAACGACTTGATCGACGGACCCCGCCTCGCCCCGCTGTCCGGCTCCGCGCCGAACGCGCTCGTCATTCTGATCCACGGCTACGGGTCGAACGGCGACGACCTCATTTCGCTTGCCGCCATGATCCAGCCGGTGCTTCCGGATGCCGCCTTCGTTGCGCCCAACGCCCCGTCGATGATCCCGCGCATGGCCGCCGCGCACCAGTGGTGGCCGATCGAGACCTTCTCGATGGCCGAACGCGCCGCAGGAGCCGCAGCGGCGGCACCTGGACTGGACGCCTTCATCACGCAGGAACTGGAAGCGGCTGGACTCGCCAGCGACCGCCTGCTCCTCGTCGGCTTCAGCCAGGGGACGATGATGGCGCTGCACGTCGGCCTGCGCCGCCCGGACCCGGTCGCCGGCATCGTCGGGATTTCCGGCATGTTGGTCGCCCCGGACCGGCTGGAGGCCGATATCCGCAGCCGTCCGCCCGTCCTCCTGATCCACGGCACCGACGACGGCGTTGTCCCGTTTCGGTCGATGGATCTCGCCGCCACCGCATTGACCGCGAACGGCGTCGCGGTCGACACGCACGTGTCGCCAGGCGTGGGGCATAGCGTCGGGCAGGACGGTCTGGCGGCGGCGGCGGCGTTCGCGAAGCGCGTGATCGGCTGAGGCGACCGGGGGGCTGCGGGAACGAACATGGCCAAGAAGAAACGCTACCTCATCGCCCGGATGGCCGACGGTTACGTCAAGACGATCGGGCCGACCGCGTCGCCCTTTACGCATTATTGGCGGATCGTGGCCTATGTCGGCGAAGGGAAGCCCGAGGTGTTCTGGGGGCATGCCAAGTCGCTGAAGGAAGCGACGGGCAAGAAAGCCGCGATCGCCGAGGCGGCGAAGCAGCGCGGGTGGGATCGGTTTGAGTTCGAGGTCGTCGAACTTGTCGAGGCCGATGCCCCACCCGCCTGACGCGACCTATTCCAGATAGGTTGCGCGCAACGTCGCGATGTCGGCGGCGCTGACGCCCAGCTTCTTGTCCAGATAGCCTTCGACCGATCCATAATCCTTGTCGATCTGGTCGAGCGCGTAAGTGATGAACGGCGTGCCATCGGGCATGTAGAGCGGGTTGGCCGGGCGGACCGGCGCATCCTTGGGCCGGGCGAACATCTGCGCGGCGGCGTTATCAGGGTAAGCGGCCGGATCGAACCAGGGCATTTCCCATTCGGGGTGCCGGTTCGGCGTCGACAGCAGATAATCCGCCTTGATCACGTCGCGCGACACGCCGAGCGCCGAGAGGACGAGCGCGGTGGCGAGGCCGGTGCGGTCCTGCCCCGCCGAGCAATTGTAGGCGAGCGGGCCGGAGCGATCGAGCAGGCGATCGAACAGCAGCTTCATCTGCGGCGCGAGCATATCGGGCATGCGGCGATAGAGCGCGTCGCCATTGGTGGGCACCGCGTTGGCGGGCGTGCCCGTCGCCTTCATCGCATTAGTGATCTGCGCCATCGAATAGCCGATCGCGTTATAAGGCACGCCATAGATGCGCGACGGCGCGAGCTGCCGCTCCTCCGACGATCGCAGGTCGACCATGTTCGCGAGGTGGAGGCCCGACACCTGCTGCACGTCGGCGTCGCTGAGCATCGGCGTCGCGCCCGAACGGAAGATCATGCCCCATTTGACATGCTTTCCACCCGCAGCCGCATAGCCGCCGACGTCGCGGAAGTTGGAACCCTGCGCGAGCGGGAGGACGCGCTCGGCGACGCGGATCGCATCGCCGCTCTTATGGTCGCGCAGCAGGAAATAAGCGCGCTCGCCGGGGCGGACGGTCTGTTCGTGGGCGCCGTCGCGATCGTCGGTGGCGACGACGGTCGATGCCTTCGCGGTCGCATCGGCATGATCGGACATCAGCACGTCGACGCCGTTCGCATCCTTCCAGCTGATCCGCACCTTATCGGGCGCGACGCGGGTGACGGTCGCGTCGGTGGGCGCGGCGGCAATTGCCGGCAAAGGTGCGGTGGCTAGGATCAGAACAGCCAATCGGCCGGTGATGCGCATAAGAAGTCCCCTAAACTGACGGTGCCCGCCTCATCCGCCCGATCGGCGACAATGTGATGACGAACCGTCTCGCGTTTTCGCGATGTTGCTTGCGCTTCATGCGCCATGTAATCGATCGTTTACAAGATAAGTTCGGGAGAGAGACATGGCCTATCGCGTTATCCAGTGGACCACCGGCAATGTCGGCCGCCGGTCGCTGCGCGCGGTGATCGAGAACCCGCTCTACGAACTGGTCGGCGTCTATTCGCACGGGCCTTCGAAGGTGGGGAAGGATGCGGCCGAATTGTGCGGGCTCGATACGCCGACGGGCGTGCTCGCGACCAACGATGTCGAAGCTTTGTTCGCACTCAAGCCCGACGTCTGCGTGTACAACCCCATGTGGATCGATGTGGACGAGCTGTGCCGCATCCTTGAAGCGGGCGTGAACATCGTGGCGACCGCCGCCTTCATCACCGGCCGCTGGCTGGGCGAGGAACAGCGCGCGCGCATTCGCGCGGCCGGCGAGAAGGGCGGCGCGACCCTGTTCGGATCGGGCATGAACCCCGGCTTCGCCAACATGATGGCGATCGTGAGCAGCCAGGTGTGCAACCGCGTCGATCAGGTGCGCGTGCTCGAATCAGTCGACTCGACGGGCTATGATAGCTGGGAGACCGAAGTGAATGTCGGTTTTGGCAAGCTGCCAGGCACGCCGGGCCTTGTCGAAGCCGCCGCCAAGACGACCGAGGTGTTCAGCGACGCGGTCGAACTGACCGCCGACGCGCTGGGCGTGACCCTCGACGAGATCACGTTCGACATCGATTATGCGGTGGCCAGCGCCGACAACGAACTCGGCTATGCCACGATCCGCAAGGGCGAGATCACCGCCGTCGACGGCCGCTGGCGCGGCAAGGTCGGCGGGAAAGACCTGATCGTCCTGCGCTTCCAGTGGCTCAAGGGGCCGAATGTCGAGAACGGCTTCGACATCAAGCACGGTTACTTCATCGACGTGATCGGCATGCCGACGGTCCACACCCACGTCCTGCTCGTCCCACCGAAGGACTGGAACGAGGAGAATTATATGGGCCTGGGCATGATCATGACCGCAATGCCCGCGGTGAACGCGATCCCGCATGTCGTGGCGGCGAAACCCGGCATCGTGATGCAGCACGAACTGCCCGCTTACGGCGCGAAGGGGTTCGCGCGCGGCTGATGCCCTTGACGGTTTATATTTCGTAAAATACCTAATTAGGTATCGAACGAAAGAATCGCCCGTGGATGTCTTCGCCGCTTTGTCCAATCCCGTCCGCCGCGACATCCTGGCGCTGTTGCGCGACGGGGATCGATCGGCGGGCGAGATTGCCGATCATTTCGCTTTGTCCAAGCCGACCCTGTCGCAGCATTTCGCCGCGCTGAAGGAGGCAGGGCTGATCCTGTCCGAACGGCGCGGCACGCAGATCCTCTACAGCCTCAACCTGTCATTGCTCGAAGAAGCATTACTTGGCCTGATGCGCCGGGTCGCACCTGCCGGCGCGAAGGAGGGCGCATGGTCGTCCGCCAGACAAGACTGATCGCGGCGCTTTTGCTCGGGACGATCGTCGCGCTGGCGGCGGGATCGGTGCTGTGGCTGGGCACCGATCATCCGATGGCGATCGGCCGGCAGGATATGAGCGCGGGCCGGGCCGCGATGACCTTTGTCGGCTATGCGACTTTCTGGAGCTTCGCCTTCGATCGCGCGACGCGGGTGCGGCGCTGGCGGCGCAACGTGCTGCGCGCGGGCGGGGTGCTGGCGACGAGCTGGATCGGACTGCTCGTGCTGGTCCTCGCGCTGCAGATGATGGCGCTGGCCGATGCGATGGGCCATCCGGTCGATCGCGAGGCGGGCTATGCGGCGGTGATCGCGATCCTGCTGCTGGTGAAGGCGAACCTGCTGCCCAAATCGCGGCCCGCCTGGTTCAACGGGGTGGCGCTGCCGATTTTTGCGGGTGATCCGATCGTGTGGCGGCGGGTGCATCGCTCATCGGCGTTGCGGCTGGCGCTGCTCGGCGCAGCGACGCTGCTGGTCACAATCGTGCGGCCGCCGGGGATCGAACCGCTGCCGATCGTGTTGCGGCTGTTGATGGCCGAACTGGTCATCGCCTCGCTGCATGGCCTGTGGCTGACGCACAGACCGCGCCTGAGACCGCTTACGCCCTAATTCCCTCACTCACCGCCATTTCCAGCCAACGTGTCTCGACACGACCGGAGAAACTATGTCCGTCACATCCGCTTATGCCCGCGGCTTCGGCCTTGTCCGGACTTTGCCTCTGCTTCTCGCCCTCACCTTCGCGGGCGAGTTGCTCCAGCATGCCGTCGAAGTCCGGCTCGACATGTTCGCCGGGCCGATCGACGCGCAGGCGCAGGTGGTGCGGCTGGGTTTCGGGGCGATCAAGATCCTGACCTTGTTCATGACGATCCTGACCGCGCTGCGATGGTGGGGATTTGACGGCGATCTGAGCCGCGCCTTGCGGCCCAACTGGCGGCTGGCGAAGGGGCTGGGGCTGGTGATCCTGTTCGAAATCGCAGGCGACCTGCTGGCGCTGGGCAGCGGAGTCGTTGCTCTGGCAACGATCGGCGATCCGTCGCGCGGCGTGAAGATCGCCGCATTGCTCGTTCCCCTGATGGGCTGGAAGTTCATCGCGGGGCTGTTCTACCCCTGGTATGTCGCGCTGCTGATCGAGGATCGGGCGATGACGCTGCGCCGATCGATCACCGTTATGCGCGGGCGGCTATTTCGCACCTTCGGGCTGCTGATCGCCGGTTATATCCCGCTGATGGTGGTCCACTACGCACTCGGCTTCGGCGCGATGGGGCGGAGCGGCGCAATCTTGTGGGCGATGCTGGTTATCGACGCGGGTGTGGTCGCCCTGCTCGTGTCGATGCTCGCGGCCACCTATTATGAGATCTATCTGCGCGCTAAAGCGGCGGCATGAACGAGAATCTTTCCGCCGATCGGCCCAGCTTCGTCACCCATCTCGAATGTTCGATGACGGGGGAGCGATATGAGGCGGACAAGCTCCACGGCCTGTCGAAGGTCGGGCGACCGTTGCTCGTCCGCTACGATCTCGACGCGATCAGCAAGGCGGTGTCGCGGGACGAGATTGCGGCACGGCCCACCGATTTGTGGCGGTGGCGCGAGCTGCTGCCGGTGCGGCACACGCGCGACATCGTCTCGCTGGGCGAGATCGAGACGCCGTTGGTGCCGATTCCCGCGAGCGGCGGCGCGAATGTGCTGGTGAAGGATGAGGGGCGGCTGCCGACCGGATCGTTCAAGGCGCGCGGGCTGGTGATGGCCGTGTCGATGGCGAAGGAACTGGGCGTCACCAAGATCGCGATGCCGACCAACGGCAATGCTGGCGCGGCGCTGGCCGCCTATGCCAGCCGCTGCGGGATCGAGACGATCGTGCTGTGTCCCGAGGATACGCCCGAGATCAACGTGCGCGAGATCGCGGTGCAGGGCGCGCGGGTGTGGCGGGTCAACGGGCTGATCGACGATTGCGGCGCGATCGTCGGCAAGGGCGCGGCCGAGGGGCGCTGGTTCGATTTCTCGACCCTGAAGGAGCCGTATCGGATCGAGGGCAAGAAGACGATGGGGCTGGAACTGGCCGCGCAGTTCGGCTGGGATCTGCCCGATGCGATCTTCTACCCCACCGGCGGCGGAACCGGCCTGATCGGCATGTGGAAGGCGTTCGACGAACTGGAGAAGCTCGGCTGGATCGGCAGCAAGCGGCCGCGCATGTATGCAGTGCAGGCGTCGGGCTGCGCGCCGATCGTGAAGGCGTTCGATGATGGCGTGGAGCATGCCGAACGCTGGGAGAACTCGCACACGGTGGCGGCGGGCATCCGCGTGCCCAAGGCGGTGGGCGACTTCCTGATCCTGCGCGCGGTGCGCGAGAGCGGCGGCAAGGCGATCGCGGTGGATGACGACGCGATCCTGAAGGCGGTCGACGATACCGCGCGGCAGGACGGGCTGCTGCTGTGTCCGGAGGGCGGCGCGACGCTCGCGGCCTATCGCGCGGCGCTGGCCGACGGGCTGGTGCGCGAGAGCGAGACGGCGGTGCTGTTCAACTGCGCGACGGGGCTGAAATATCCGATGCCCGAGGCGACGAACTGGCTGGATCGGCACCAGCCGGTGGATTTCGACAGCCTCTAAATCTCACGTCACCCCGGGCTTGACCCGGGGTCCCGCTTCTTCTTCCTGCTTCGGGTTAAAGCGGGACCCCGGGTCAAGCCCGGGGTGACGAAGTTGTGTTTAGCTTACGAAGCGCGTATCTGCCGACCTCCGCCATCGAAGGATTTTCGCCGTGGATTTCTCCCCAACCGCATCGCCCATCTGCCTTGCCGTTCCGGGAATCCACCATGTCCGCTTCGATCGCCCTTTCCGACATCAGCTGGTCCGCGCCTGACGGGACCAGAGTCCTCGACCGACTGACCATCGCCTTCGGCGCCGAGCGCGCCGGAATCGTCGGGCGCAATGGGGTCGGCAAATCGACTTTGCTGCGACTGATCGCCGGCGATGTGCAGCCGACCGGCGGACGCATCAGCATCGACGGGCGGATCGGCGTGTTGCGGCAGATCGTCGACGTGCGCCCGGATGAGACGATCGCCGACCTGTTCGGTGCGCGCGCAGCGCTGGCGCTGCTGGCGAAGGCCGAAGCCGGTGACGCCACCGTCGACGAACTGACCGAGGCCGACTGGACGATCGAGGCGCGGATCGAGGAGGCGCTGGCGGCGGTGAAGCTGGCGGCCGATGCGGGCACGCGGCTCGCCACCCTGTCGGGCGGGCAGAGGACGCGCGCGGCGCTGGCGGCGGCGGTGTTCGCGGAACCCGACATGCTGCTGCTCGACGAGCCGACAAACCATCTCGACCGCTACGGGCGCGAGGCAGTGATCGATCTGCTCGCCGGCTGGCGCAAGGGGGCGATCGTGGTGAGCCATGACCGCGAATTGCTGGCCGCGATGGATGCGATCGTCGAGCTGACCGGCCTCGGCGCGACGCGCTATGGCGGCAATTACGATGATTTTGCCGAGCGCAAGGCGATCGAGCTGGCGGCGGCCGAACATGACCTCGCCACCGCCGAGAAGCGCGTCTCCGATGTCGCGCGGCAGGCGCAGGCGACACGCGAACGCCAGCAGCGGCGCGACTCGGCGGGGGCGCGCAAGGGGGCGAAGGGCGACATGCCCCGCATCCTGATCGGGCTGCGCAAGGACCGCGCCGAGGGGACAGGCGGTGGCCATGCCCGCCTCGCCGAACGCCAGGCGAGCGATGCGAGCGAACGGCTGGGCGCGGCGCGCGAGCGGATCGAGGTGCTGGAGGCGGTGCGGGTCGAGCTGCCGTCGACCGGCCTTGCGCCGGGGCGCGTGGTGTTGGCGGTGGAGGATGTGACCGGCGGGTATGATCCGGCGCACCCGATCCTGCGCGGCATCGGCTTCACGATATCGGGGCCGGAGCGGATCGCGATCACCGGGCCCAACGGATCGGGCAAAACGACGTTGATCGATCTGCTGACCGGTCGATTGAAGCCCCTATCGGGCGAGGTGCGGCGCCCGATACGGATGGCGTTGCTCGATCAGGGGGCAAGCCTGCTCGACCCGGCGATCAGCGTCGCGGACAATTTCGTCGCGCTCCATCCGGGCAGCGACGCCAATGCCGGGCGGGCGGCGCTCGCGCGGCTGGGGTTTCGGGGCGATGCGGCGCTGCAGTTGGCCGGCAGCCTGAGCGGCGGGCAGGCGCTGCGCGCGGCGCTGGCCTGCGCGATCGGGATCGATCCGCCGCCGCTGCTGATCCTCGACGAGCCGACCAATCACCTCGATCTCGATTCCATCGCCGCGATCGAAGCGGGCCTGCGCATCTATGACAGCGCTCTCATCGTAGTGAGTCACGATACCCGCTTCCTCGACGCGATCGGCATCACGCGACGGCTGGTGCTGGATGGCGAAGGGGGCTTGCGCGACGAGCCGGTCAGCCCCAATTCAGGTGCTGCACGGTAAAGCGTGCAATTCCGGGGTCGCACCACGGAGAAGGACGATCGCCATGCGCATCATTTCCACGTTGATCCTCACCGCCGCGCTTGCGGCGACAGCGGCATCGGCCGCGCCGGAGCCGACCAAGACGCAAGTGCGCGGCGAAGCGCGCCTCACCAAACTGCTCGAAGGGCGGACCGCGGGCACCCCGGTGAACTGCATCAACATGCGCGACATCCAGCAGACCCAGATCATCGACGGCACCGCGATCGTCTATCGCGTCAGCGGCAACAAGCTGTACGTCAACCGGCCGGTCCATCCGGGCACGCTGGACGATGACGATATCCTGATCACCGACACCCGCACGCCGCAGCTGTGCAATGTCGATACGATCCGCCTGATGAGCCGCATCAGCCGCTTCCCGACCGGGGTCGTGTTCCTGAACAAGTTCGTTCCTTACACCAAGGCGCCTGCCCCGAAGGGCTGAAGTCTAAACTAATGCGGTAAGCCTTACCGGATTGCCCCGGCGCCCGCGCTGGGGCACATGCCGGACATGGGGAAGCAACAAGCGAAGCGGCCGGCGCGCCGCGAACGGGGTTCGATCAGCGCCGAGGAAATCATCGATGGCGCACTGGCGCTGGCCGAAGCCGAGGGGCTGGACGCCTTGTCCATGCCGCGCCTGGGCCGCGCGCTCGGCATCGGCGTGACCAGCATCTATTGGTATTTCGACAATAAGGACGCGCTGATCGACGCGATCACGATCGCGGCCGCGCGCCAGCTGCACGACCTGATCACCCCGCCCGAGGCCGGCGCGTGGCAGGACCGGGTCGAGCAGCTCTATTGCCGGATGCGCGACGCGCTGCGCAGCAATGATCTGCTGTGCGACCTGCTCTACATGCGCGGCAACCGGCTGGGCGAAAATGCGCTGGTCCATCTGTGGCCCGAGGTCGAACTCAACCTGACCAAGATGACCGCCGCGGGCTTCACCGCCGAGGAAGCGCTGCGCGGACTGGTGGCGCTGTCGCTCTACACGCGCGGCGCGGTGGTGCTGGAACGGCAGATGCGGCGCCAGGGGATCGATCCGGCGACGCCGACGCCGGTGCCCGCCGACTTCCCCCTGCTGTCCGCCGCCGCCGAGCAGCAGAATATGCGCGGCGTGACCGACGATGCCTTTCGCGCGCAGCTTCGCCTGATGATCGACGGGCTGGCGGCCTTGTCGGCTCGATAGTCTCTCCACTCGTAGAATCGCTCATCTCCCCACTCGTCATTGCGAGCGTAGCGAAGCAATCCATTCCGCAGTTCGGAGTGGATTGCTTCGTCGCCTCCGGCTCCTCGCAATGACGAATAAAGAGATATGGAAAGGTTTACGATAAGCGATTCGCTTGCTAGCTTTCGTCCAACCCAAGGAGGAGAGGGCACAGCCGAATGAGCGACGATATCAAACAATGGGCGGGGCCGATCGCGCCGCCCGATCCGGCGAAACTGGCGGACATCTATGCGATCAGCCAGCTCGCCAAGGTCTATGCGCTGGGCACCGACATGCGCGATCCCGATCTGGTGCTGAGCTGCTTCGCCGAGGATGGCGTGGGCGAAGGCAAGGTCGGATCCGCGCCGCTGCACGATTATCTGCGCGCCACCTATGCGGGCGCGGCGGGTTTCCAGGCGACCCAGCACACGATGCTGAACCAGCACGTCACCGTCGACGGCGATGAAGCGACGATGTGGACCTATGCGGTCGCATATCACATCCGCCCCGCCGGCGATCCCGACGGCAATCTGACCGTCGGCGTCCAGTATCGCGACAAGGCGCGCCGCACCGACAAAGGCTGGATCATCTATCGCCGCCGCGCGGTGATGCAGTGGTCCGAAGGCAAATTTCCGGAGATGAAGTGATGGCGAACAAGGTAGCATTCATTACCGGCGCGAGCCGGGGCATCGGCAAGGCCTGCGCGCTCGAACTGGCCGATGCCGGTTTCGACATCGCGATCGTCGCCCGCACCGTGAAGGAAGGCGAAGCGCGCGAGCATAGCTCGACGCTCAAGGCGTCCGACATGACCCCCCTGCCCGGCAGCCTGGAAAGCACGTCCGCCGCGATCGAGGCGAAGGGCGTGAAGTGCATGGCGATCCAGGCAGACCTGCTCGACCTCGCGTCGATCGGCGCGGCGGTGACGCAGGTGCTGGAACGCTGGGGCCGGATCGATCTGGTCCTCCACAATGGCCGCTATATCGGGCCGGGCCATATGGACCGCTTCCTCGAGACGCCGATCTCGCTGCTGAAGCTGCAGATGGACGCCAATGTGTGGGCGCCGCTGACGATCAACCAGTTGGTCCTGCCGCACATGATCAAGCAGGGCGGCGGCATCATCGTCAACATCACCTCGGCGTCGGGCTATGGCGATCCGGACAAGCCGGCCGGTTCGGGCGGCTGGGGCATGGGCTATGGCCTGTCCAAGGGCGCGTTCCAGCGTATCGCCGGCTTCCTGAAGACCGAGCTGGCCGATCAGGGGATCAAGTGCTTCAACATTCAGCCGGGCCTGATCGCAACCGAGCGCATCGGGCAGGACATGGCCAAGTTCGGCATCAAGAATGACGGCGCGCCGATGGAGGTTCTGGGCAAGGTCACGCGCTGGCTGGCGACCGATCCCGATGCCGCCCAGTATAATGGCAAGAATATCGAGGCGCAGTTCTTCTGCCACGAAAAGGGCCTGCTGCCCGGCTGGGCCGGCCCGAAGATTCACGCCAACAACATCACCTACGACACCTCCGCCGCGAACCTGACGCAGCTGGAGAAGGAACTGCACGCGCGCCTGGGGGCGTGAGTGTTTGGGGGTGGGGTGGCTTATGCCGCCCCACCCTCCCTTGCCCCGTTCGTGTCGAGCGAAGTCGAGACACGGCCTCGCATGCCAACATGTCTCGACTTCGCTCGACATGAGCGGGGTATTTTTGAATGAAGGCTCCCAGAAGAAAAAGGGAGCGAGGATGCCCGGCCATATCGAAACCCGCGCGGCTGTGTGCCACGCACCCGGCGCGGCGCTGACGATCGAGACGGTGCAGCTGGCTCCGCCCGGCCCCGGCGAAGTGCTGATCGAAATCTGCGCGTGCGGCATCTGCCATTCGGATCATCATCAGCGGCTGCGCCTGCCGCCCGACGGCCGCTATCCGATCATTCTCGGCCATGAGGGCGCGGGCGTGGTGCGCGAAGTCGGCGCGGGAGTCACCAGCGTACGGCCCGGCGATCACGTCATCCCGCTGTCGCTCGCCGAATGCGGCACCTGCGCCAATTGCCGATCGGGGCGCACCAATATCTGCGAAGCCTTCCTGGCCGACATGCGGGCGAAGCCGAACCGCTTCTTCTTCGATGGCGAGCCGGTCGCCGTCATGTCGAACAACGGGGCGTTCGCGAACCATATGGTGATGCCCGAACGGCAGGTCGCGAAGATCCGCGACGACGTGCCGCTCGACATCGCCTGCGCGATCGGATGCGCGGTCGCGACCGGGGTGGGCGCGGCGCTCCACACGGCGCGGGTGCACGAGGGGTCGAGCGTCGTGATCTTCGGCCTGGGCGGCGTCGGCGTGAACGTGGCGCAGGGCGCGCGCGTGGCGGGGGCGAGCCGGATCATCGGAGTCGACATCAACCCGGCACGGGGTGCCGCGGCGGCGCAGTTCGGCGTGACCGATTATGTCGACGCGCGTGAACATGGCGACGGGCTGGTCGATCACTTGCGCGGCCTGACCGGCGGCGGCGCGGATTATTGCTTCGAATGCGTCGGCGACGAGACACTGATGCAGCAGGCGATCGAGGTGTCGCATATCGGCTGGGGCATGTCGGTGCTGCTGGGCGTGCTCGATCCGGGCGCGAAGCTGCCGGTCCCGCTCACCTCGCTCCAGATCGGGCGGACCGTGACCGGATCATACATGGGCAATATGCGCGGGCGGACCCAGCTGCCGGGGCTGCTCGATCTCTATGCCGAAGGACGCATCCTGCTCGATCCCTTCATCACCCACCGCCTGCCGATCGACCGGATCAACGAGGGGTTCGATCTGATGCTGAGCGGGCAAGCGTTGCGCGTTGCGGTGACCTTCTAGCCCGGATCACGGACATGATCGATGAAGGCGCGCAGTGCGGTCGGCATGTGGCGGCGGCCGGGATAATATAGGAACAGGCCCGGAAACCACGGACACCAATCGTCCAGCACGCGCTCCAGCCGGCCCGAGGCGATGAGCGGCTCGACCATCGCCTCGAACACGAAGGCGAGGCCGATGCCGTCGAGCGCGGCGGCGATCATCATGTCCTGCGAATTGGTGGCGAAAGGACCGTTTACCGCGAGCTGAAGCTCGACCCCACCGCGCTCCAGCTCCCAATGATAGGCGCCGCCATTGTCGAAGTGGAAGCGAACGCAGGGAAGCGCGAGGAGATCGTTCGGCGTCTGCGGCCGCGCATGCCGTTCGAAGAAGGCGGGCGATCCGACCACGGCGAAGCGCTGACGCGGGCCTATCGGCACGGCGATCATATCGGCGGCCAGCGTCTCGCCAAGGCGTACGCCGGCATCGAAGCCGCCCGCGACGACATCGACCAACGCCCCCTGCGCGATGATTTCCACCGCCACGCCCGGATGCTTTGCGAGGAAGCCGGGCAGCAAGGGCGCGAGGACGATCCGCGCGGATGTCTCCGCCGCGTTGATCCGCAGCGTGCCCATCGGCGTGCCGCGAAAGGCGGCGAGATCGTCGATCGCGGCCTCGATATCGTCGAAGGCCGGACGCACCCGATCGATCAGCGCCTGCCCCGCCTCGGTCAGCGCGACGCTGCGCGTGGTGCGGTTGAACAGGCGCAGGTCGATCCGTTCTTCCAGCGCACGCAGCCGGTGGCTGAGTGCGGAGGGCGTGACGCCCAGCCGCATCGCCGCGCCCCGGAAGCTGCCCGCGCGAGCGATCGCCAGGAATATATCGAGATCGGCTGGTGTGATACGCGACATTGATGAACCATGCTCAACAGTCCATCGAAAATCCAGCCGATTATCGCAACGATCGCGGCGGCCTAATTCTCCCCCTGCCGGCGACGATGCCGACGACCAAGTTAGGGAGAATGGACATGAAGACCTGGTTCATCACGGGTGCGTCGCGCGGCTTCGGCGCGCTGATCGCAAAGGAAGCGCTGGCGGCGGGCGACGCGGTGGTCGCGACGGCACGCAACGCACAGTCGGTGATCGACGCGCTGGGCGAGCATCCTCGTCTGCTCGCGGTCGATCTCGACGTGACCGACGAGGCGCAGGCACACGCCACCGCATCCGCCGCGATCAAGCGGTTCGGGCGGATCGACGTGCTGCTCAACAATGCCGGTTTCGGCCTGTTGGGCGCGGTCGAGGAAGCGACGGCGGCGGAGATCGAGGCGCTGTATCGCACCAACGTGTTCGGTCTGCTGGGCGTAACCCGCGCCATCCTGCCCCACATGCGGCGGCAGCGTTCGGGCCATATCCTCAACATCTCGTCGGTGGGCGGATATCAGAGCGGCGCGGGCTTCGGCGTCTATTGCTCGACCAAGTTCGCGGTCGAGGGGCTGAGCGAGGCGCTCCACGCCGAACTCGCGCCGCTGGGCATCAAGGTGACGGTGATCGAGCCGGGCTATTTCCGCACCGACTTCCTCGACGCGCGTTCGCTGACGACCAGCCCGACGCGGATCGCCGATTATGATGCGACGGCGGGTACGGTGCGCGAGCATGCGGCGGCCGTGAGCCACAACCAGCCCGGCGATCCGGCGAAGCTGGCACCCGCTGTCGTGGCGCTGGTCGCGAGCGAGAACCCGCCGCTGCGCATGCCCTATGGCAGCGACACGGTGGCGGCGATCGAGGCGAAGAACGCCTTCGTCGCCGGGGAACTCGCCCAGTGGCGCGACGCGGCGGTCGCGACCGATTTCGCCGTCTGAGCAGCGTTCAGCTGACGTCGATCCCGTCCACGGCCGCGCGGCCGAGGGCGGGATCGTCGGTGAAGAAGCCGTCGATGCCGGCGGCGAGATAGCGGAGCATTTCCGCTACCGATCCTTTCGGATTGCGCGCCTCATCGCCCTGCCCGTCCTTGAAATCGCCGGCGAGGAAATGGTTTTCGGGGCGGAAGGTCCACGGGCGGACGAGCAGCCCCGCCGCATGCGCATTCTTCACCAGCGCGGTCGGGGCGGCGAGCCTTCCGTCGGCGCCCAGCGGGATGATCGCGCGGACCGGCGGTCCCAGCACATCGGCATAGGTCGCGATCTCGGCCAGCCCCCTGGGCGTCAGCATATCGGCAAAGGTCGTCTTGCCCCCCGCTGCCGCGACATCGGCCGGGGGCACGGGCGCATCGGCAACAAGCTGGAGCAAAGTGATGTTCGCGGGCTTGCCGATCTTGCCGCGCAGGTAGCGCAGGTTCGCGACCTCGAACGACTGGACCTCGACCGGCGCGGTCTTCGTGTAGCGATGCGCGGCCAGCGCGGCGAGGAAGCGATCCTCCACCGGCAGGCCGAGCTTCGCGAAATAGGTCGAGTGCTTGAGTTCGGGAACGATCCCGATCGTGCGCCCGCGCGCCGCCGCCTCGGCCGCAACGAAATCGATCACCTCCGTGAAGCTGAGCAGCTGGAATTCGCCGTCATAGGACTGGCTTTCGGGCCGCATCTTGCCCAGCCGCTCGATCGCACGGAGGGTCTTCAGCTCGGCGAAAGTGAAATCCTCGGTGAACCAGCCGGTCTGGCTCTGGCCGTCGATCGTCTTCGTCGTCCGGCGCGAAGCGAATTCGGGGCGGGAGGCGACATCGGTCGTCTCGGCGATGTTGTTCTCATGCCGCGCGACAAGCGCGCCGTCGCGGGTGGGAACCAGATCGGGCTCGATATAGTCGGCGCCATCGGCGATCGCCTTGGCATAAGCACCCAGCGTATGTTCGGGACGCAAGGCCGACGCGCCACGGTGCGCGAACACCGGCACCTTCTTCGGCGCCGCCGCGACGAGCGGCCCTGCCATCAGCAGCGCCGCCGTCGATGCCATCATCTGCCGGCGATCGATCATCAGTCCCCCTTTGCAATCTTCTCGTTCAGCGCCTTTTCGAAGCGATCGGCATAATCGCGGCACGACTGCGGATCGATGTAGGGGTTGGGATCGGACGATTTGATGAACGCCGCATATTTCTCGTCCCCGCCCGACTGCATCGGATGCGCGGAGATCAGGATGTCGCACGGCAGCTTGCGCACCTTGGCCAGCGTCGCGCGGAAGGTGGCGACCCAGGGGGCATGCCGGCGATCCGAATATTTCCAGTCGGGCGCGGCCGTGGGGCTGAGGCTCGATCCGAAGACGACGTTCTTGCAGACATCGCCTTCGCAATCCTTCCACGTCCAGCTCATGCTGCTCGCGGTGTGGCTGGGCGTCGCGACCGCGCGGATCTCGGTGCCGCCGATGCGGATCGTCATGCCGTCGCGCAGGCCCAGCACCTTGGGCACCGCCGGATAGGTCGACAGCCAGCTGGCCTGCGGATCGTCGCTCCCGCTCTTGCCGACGCGCAGCACCGCGGCGCCGGGGATGCTGGCGACGACGCGCGCGCCGCTGTCGCGCTGGAGCGCGGCGATACCGCCGGCATGGTCGTAATGCGGCTCGGTGCTCAGGATGTACTTCACGTCCTTGATGTCGAAGCCGAGCGTCTTGATGTTCGCCTCGATCCCGCGCACCGCCTGCGGCACCGCGCCGTCGATCAGGACCAGCCCGGCGTCCGTCTTGATCAGCGCGACGTTCAGCCCGCCATAGCCCACAAGATATGTATGGCCGAACACCTTGATCGGCGGCGTGGGCGTGAGCCACTGCTTGGCGAAATCCTCACTGACCGGCGCGAGCAGAGGATCGTGCGCATCATCCTGCGCATAAGCGATCGAGCCCAACAGCGCGCCTGCAATCCCAAGAGCCAGACCGATCCCGTATCGCATCACCCAATCCCCATTTCGTCCAACGATGGGTGGATGATGGCGCGGCGGCGCATCGCGCACAAAGCATCAATTCTCGACAGAAGCATGAAACCAATTCATGCCTGATGGATGGATCGGCCCAACCTGCCCCTCAACGCGCTGCGCGCCTTCGAAGCATCGGCGCGGCATTTGAACTTCACCCGCGCGGCGCTCGAGCTGTGCGTGAGCCAGGGCGCGGTGAGCCATCAGGTCGCAGCCCTCGAACGGCGGCTGGGCACGCGGCTGTTCCGCCGCCTGCCGCGCGGCCTCGCGCTGACCGACGAGGGGCGGGCGTTGGTGCCCGTGCTTGCCGAAGCGTTCGACCGGATCGGCGCGACGCTCGATCGCTATGCGGGCGGGCATCTGACCGAGGTGCTGACGGTGGGCGTGGTGGGCACCTTCGCGGTCGGCTGGCTGCTGCCCCGGCTCGAGGATTTTGCGCGGGCGCATCCGCATATCGATCTGCGCGTGCTGACCAACAACAACCGCGTCGATCTGGCGGGCGAGGGACTCGACCTCGCGATCCGCTTCGGCGACGGCGCGTGGCATGGGACGCAGGCCGATCCGATCCTCGACGCGCCGCTCAGCCCGCTCTGCGCGCCTGCGGTCGCCGCGCGGCTCGACCGGCCCGAGGCGCTGGGGGGCGAGATGCTGCTGCGATCCTATCGCGCCGATGAATGGCCGCGCTGGTTCGCCGCCGCCCGCCTGCCCTGCCCGCCCTTGCGCGGGCCATTGTTCGACAGTTCGGTGCTGATGGTCGCCGCCGCCGCCGCGCAGGGGCAGGGCGTCGCGCTCGCCCCACCCGCCCTGTTCGCGGCCGAACTGGCGGCGGGGCGGATCGTCCAGCCCTTCGCGATCACGGTCACGACCGGCCGCTACTGGCTCACCCGCCTCCATTCGCGCGCCGAGACCGCAGCGATGCGCGCGTTCCGGGAGTGGGTGTCAGCTTCCTAATCCTCCCCAGCCAGGGGGAGGTGTCAGCGTAGCTGACGGAGGGGGAGGCCAACTCCAGATCATCGCATCCTCCCCCTCCGTCGCCTTCGGCGCCACCTCCCCCTGGCGGGGGAGGATTTTCCATCAGGCAGCCTCCTCCATCGGCGCGGCGAATTTCTGGCGATAGTCGCCGGGCGACAGGCCGATGATGCGGTGGAACAGCTTGCGGAAGGCGGCGGCATCCTCATAGCCGACGCTCCACGCAATCTGCTCGACCGAGCGCTTAGTGAACTCGAGCAGTTCGCGTGCCTTGCCGATGCGCAGATGCTGGACATATTCGATCGGCTTGAGGCCGGTCGCGGCCTTGAAGCGGCGCAGGAAGGTGCGCTCCTCCAGATGCGCCTCGCGCGCCATATCGACGACGCTGACGGCACGCGCCTCACGCGCCTGAAGCCAGTGCTGGACCTTCAATATCGCCTCATCGCCATGCGTCAGTTTTGGCGCGAATGGGGCGTAGTGCCGTTGCTCGCGCGAACCGGGATCGAGCAGCAGGAACTTCGCCGTCTCCATCATCAGCGTCGGGCCGAGCAACCGTTCGACGATGCGCAGGCCCAGATCGGTCCACGCCATCAATCCGCCCGCGGTGACGATGTCGCCATCGTCGATCACCATCCGGTCGATCTCCAGCCGCACGGCCGGGAAGCGTTCGCGAAAGGCGTCGGCGAAATACCAGTGGGTCGTGGCGGGCCGCCCGCCGAGCAACCCGGTCTCCGCCAGCAGGAAGGCACCCGCGCAGGTCGACGCCAGCAAGGTGCCCTGCGCGTGATGATCGCGCAGGAAACGGGCGAAGGGCGCCGCATCCGCCGCCGAGATCAGGCTGTGCATGCTGCCCGGCGCAATCAGCATGTCGGGCGCGCGCCCGCTCTTGGCATCCGGATGGCTGTCGGACGAGCGCTCGACTGTGCCCTCATGCAATTGCCAATGGCTGACACGCAACGGCGCGCGGCCGTGCGTGGCCGCGAAACGGCTGGCGATATCCAGCATCTCGGTCAGGCCGTGGACCATGCCGAGCTGGCAATCGGGATAGATGATGATGCCGACTTCGGCCGTAGGCTCGTCCTTATCAGCCATCGCGCAGCTCCTTTGTCGGAAATGACCCGTCTAATGTCGTATCCGCCAATCCCGACCGATCCGCAACCAGCCTATTCCTTTGATCACGGGGAGCGACGACGGCCTGGCAATCACACTCAGGTATAGGTGCAACGTCGCCCTCCTTTGATTTCATAAGGGATCGACAGGGGACGCGGACGAAACGATCATCCGCCCTGTCCTCCGAAACGGGAGACTCGACATGACCAAGGGAACTGCCCTCGTCACCGGCGCATCGATCGGTATCGGCGCCACCTATGCGGACCGGCTCGCACGCCGCGGCCACGACCTGATCCTCGTCGCGCGCAATACCGCGAAGCTGGAGCAACTGGCCGAAACGCTGCGTCGCGACACCGGCGTCAAGGTCGACATCATCGCCGCCGATCTGGGCAAGGCCGAAGACCTTGCGAAGATCGAGGCGCGGTTGCGCGACGATGGGTCGATCACGACCCTGGTCAACAATGCGGGGATCGCCGGCGAGACCGCCTTCGTCGAAGCCGACATCGCGCACCTCCAGCAGATGATCGACCTGAACGTTACCGCCGTCACGCGGTTGTCGGCGGCGATTGCCCCGCGCCTCGCCACAGCGGGCACCGGCACGATCATCAACATCACGTCGGTCACGGCGCTGATGCCCGAGGCATTCACCGCGGTCTATCCGGCCACCAAGGCGTTCGTGCTGGCCTTCAGCGAAGGGCTGAATGCCGAACTGGCGCCGAAGGGCGTGCGCGTCCAGGCGGTGCTGCCCGGTATCACCCGCACCGCGATCTGGGACGAGGCGCAGCTGGCCAACCTGCCCGCGCACATGATCATGGAGGTCGACGACATGGTCGACGCCGCGATCGCCGGCCTCGATCTGGGCGAGACGATCACGATCCCGGCGCTGCCCGACAGGGCCGACCTCGACACTTACCTGACGGCGCGCACGGCGCTCCGCCCCAACCTGTCCCGCAACCAGCCGGCCGCACGCTACGCCGCGTGATGCCCGCATCGATGATGAAAGGAGACACGTCATGATCCTCGGACTTTCGGTGCAGGCTTTCGTCGCGCTGCACGTCGCCATCAGCCTGATCGGAATTGCGGCGGGGCTGGTCGCCCTGCCCGCGATGATCGCCGGACGGTATATGAAGATCACCACGGCAATCTTCCTCGCCTTTACCGCGCTGACCAGCCTGACCGGCTTCCTCTTTCCTTTCACGGGCTTCACGCCGGCGCTCGGTTTCGGGGTGATCTCGACGATCGACCTGATCATCGCCGCGGTCGCGCTCTACGTCGTCAAACTGCAAGGCAAGGCGCGCATCACCTACACCGTGACGGCGGTGATCGCGCTCTACCTAAACCTGTTCGTGCTGGTGGTGCAGTCCTTCCTGAAGGTGCCCGCACTCAACGCACTGGCGCCCACCGGCACCGAACCGCCGTTTGCCGCCGCGCAAGCCGTGGTCCTGATCGCGAATGTCGCGTTGGGATATCTGATCGCAACCCGTTTCCGCCCCGCCGCGTTGGCGTAACCGTCTGAAAAAGGAGATTTCCAATGAAGATCAATCGCAAGGGCAGTGCCCATTGGGAAGGTGGCCTGAAGGATGGCCGCGGCGCGATCAGCACCGACAGCAAGGCCATCGACGCACATCCCTATGGCTTCGCCAGCCGCTTCGAAGGCGTGGCGGGGACCAATCCGGAGGAACTGCTGGGCGCGGCGCATGCCGGCTGCTTCACGATGGCGCTGTCGCTCGCGCTCGAACAGGCGGGCTTCAAGGCCGATGCGATGGACACGGTCGCGACGGTGACGCTGGAGGATGTCGACGGCTTCACGATCACCGCGATCAAGCTGGACCTGACCGCCACGATCCCCGGCATCGACGATGCCAAGTTCCAGGAGATCTCGGCCGGCGCCAAGGCGGGCTGCCCGGTGTCAAAGCTGTTCAAGGCGCCGATCACGCTCGACGCGAAGCTGGCCTAACCGACCAGATCCTCGATCCGATCGACATCGTGCATCAGGCCGGGGCTCTCGACGACGAGAGTCCCGGCTTTTGCGCGATGCGCGACGAAGCTGTTCTCGCCAAAAGCGAAGGTGAAGATCGCGCCCGCGGGTAGAGCGATGGCATTGGTGCCGACATGGTGCCGGTCGGAGACGATCGCGACGGCATCCCCGGCCTCAGCCAGCAATGTCTCGATATCGTGAACCGTCAGCCGCGGCAGATCGGCGTGGAGGACGAGGAGGTTGCCGCCAAGCTGCCCCCGCGCGGCCTCCAGTTCGGCGTTGAGGCCGCGCCCCTCATCGGCGATCCAGCCGTCGAAACCGTCTTCAGGTGGCTGCGGCGACAACAGGATCGCGCGCGTGACCGACGGACTGGCGCGCAGCACCTCCGCGACATGGGCGAGCATGTCGTCGGCCAGCGCATCGCGTTCGGCCGGCGAGAGATGGGGCGCAAGGCGGGTCTTGCGATCGCCGGGCGCCTTGATCGGGACCAGGGCGGTCCAGCCGGTCATGCGAGGCTTTCGGCGAGCGCCAGCACAGCACGGGCGACGCGGATGCGATCGTCGAGATCGTGCATCAGCGTGTCGGCGCGCGCGACCGCGACACCCCCAATCTCCTCGGGCGGATCGCGTTCGTCGACCAGCAGACCGTCGAGCAGGTCGCCATAATGCGCGGCGACCGCCGAGGCGCTAACCGTCAGGCCGAGTTCGCCCATCAGCTTGGCGGTCGGCCCCTTGACCGCCGCACCACCGACGATCGGCGACACCGCGACGACGGGCGCCTTGGTCTCCGCCAGCGCCGCGCGGATGGCGGGGACGGCGAGGATCGGATCGACGCTGAGGAAGGGATTGGACGGCGCGATGACGATCGCGCTCGCGCCCATGATCGCATCGACCACGCCGGGCGCGGGCTTCGCGACATCCGCGCCGTCGAAACGGATCGCCGAGGTCGCGGGGACGCAGCGCAGGCGGACGAAATAGTCCTGGAAATCGAGCAGGCCCGCGTCGGTCTCCAGCCGGGTCGCGACCGCATCGTCGGTCATCGGCAGGACGGACAGGCCGATATCCCACTTCGCCGCAAAGTCTGCGATGATCGCCGACAGCGGCTCCCCCGCCGCCAGCCGCGCGCTGCGCAGGACGTGGAGCGCGAGATCGCCGTCGCCCAGATTGAACCAGTCGGGCGCGCCCAGCGTGCGCAGCGCCGCCATGAAGTTCCAGCTTTCACCCGCCCGGCCCCAACCGAGCTCGGTGTTAGACTTGCCCGACAATGTATAGAGCAACGTGTCGATATCGGGAGAGATGGCGAGGCCGAAATGGCGGAAGTCATCGCCCGTATTGACGATCGCGGTCAGATCCGCCGCCGGCACGATCTGCGCCAGCCCCAGCACCAGTTTGGCGCCGCCGACCCCACCCGTGAGAACGACGACGCTCATGCAATCACACCCGACTTCGACACGACTTCACCCGTTGAATTTGGCGATAACCTCCTCGCCATAGCGCCGGATGAAGTCTTCCGCATCCTCCGGCGTATCCCCCATGCCGCCGACGGTGAGGCCGGTGACGCCGATCGCCTGATATTCCTTGAGCAGACCGACCTGCTCGTCCCACGGGATATTGGGCATGACGAGGCCCGAGGAGATGACGATATCGATCGGATCGGTGCGACCGATCTTTTCCTTATGCTCGAACATTTCGGGCAGCAGGTTCTTCAGATCCTCGACCGTTTCCAGCGCGGGCACCTTGTGATCGGTGGTGCCGCGGCTGCGCTTGAGCGGCATCGGCAGCCAGCCTTGCGCGAACTCGGCGACGCGACGGCGGGTAAGCTTGGCATTGCCGCCCAGCCAAATCGGCGGGTGCGGGCGCTGCACAGCGGTCGGCTGGATCACGACGCCGCGCGCGGTGAAGTTCGCGCCGTCATAGTCGACCGGGTCGCCGGTCGAGGCCTTACGGAATACCTCGAGCGATTCGACGAACAGTTCGTTGCGCTTGTCGAAGTCGATCCCCATCGCCTCGAACTCGCCCTGCATATAGCCGATGCCCGCGCCCAGGATCAGGCGACCATCGCTGAACATGTCGAGCGTGTTGACCATCTTGGTCAGCTGGAACGGATTGTAGAAGGGGATCACCGCCAGATAGGTGAGCAGGCGCAGCTTCGGCGCGACGGCGGCGGCCGATGCGAGGCCGATGAACGGATCGAAGCAATGATGCCCGCCCGGCCCCTGCAGCCACGGCATGACGGGAGCGGGATGCTGATCGAGGCCGACGCCGTAGAAGCCCGCTTTTTCCGCCGCGATGGCGAGCCGGTTGCACACCTTGCCCGACATCAGCGCCTCGTTGACGGGCACGCCGCGTCCGGGGAACAGGTAGAAGAATTTCATGGCACCCTCTCCTTCTCTCAGGGCGCCTTCATCCACCACCGCGCAGGGTCTGTAGCGCCCCTTTTTGCGATGGGTGCGCCGCCCGCGATCGATTCAGGTCAACGCCCCTTCCACTGCGGCGCGCGCTTTTCGGCGAAGGCCCGCGGGCCTTCGCGAATGTCGTCAGACGTGAACAGCGCCTTCACCGCGGGCCATTGCGACTGCTGCTTCAGCGCGTCTTCGAGCGGAAGCTCCATCCCGCGCACGACCACCTCCTTCGCCGCACGCACAGCCATCGGCGAGCAGCGCAGGATATCGGCTGCGAAGGCGCGGGCGGCCTCCAGCACGTCGCCCTCGACAACCTGGTGGACGAAGCCGAGGCGATACCCTTCCGCCGCGCTGACCGGCTTGCCGGTGAGGATCATCGGCATCGCCGCCTTCACCCCGATCGTGCGCGGCAGGCGCAGCAGCCCACCCGCAAGCGCCGCGACGCCGACCACCGGCTCGGGCAAGCCAAATTGCGCATGGGCCGAGGCGATGATCACGTCGCAGGCCAAAGCGGTTTCGAAGCCGCCGCCCATCGCGACGCCGTTGACCGCCGCGATGATCGGCTTGGCGCAATCGAAACGATGGGTGAGGCCGGCAAAGCCGCTCTTGGGCAGTGCGCCCATGCCTTTGCTCACCTCCTTCAGGTCCATGCCGGCGGAGAAGGCCTTGTCGCCCGCGCCGGTGACGATCGCGACCCATTGATCGGGATCGGCGGCGAAATCGTCGAAGATCGCGTCGAGTTCGCGATGCGCGGCGGAATTGAGCGCGTTGCGGCTTTCGGGCCGGTTCAGCGTGACGATCGTCAGCGGCCCTTCGCGCGTGACGGTGACGAACTCATAGGCCATTGCCGATCCCCTCTCAGTTTATGAGGGGCCATCAAGGGGATCGGGCGAGTCGGGTCAAGCGGTGAAGAAGCGGCTGAGCCCCATATCCTTGAGGCCGCGGCGATAGGCCATCGAACTCATGTCGGCCGGGATATGCGCCTCCATCATCGGATCGAGCGGCAGGCATTCGGGCATCTGCGCCTCGACGATGGCCTTGTCCTCCTCGAACACGCGCTGGTTGAAATCATAGACCTCCTGCACCGGGCGATCGGTATCGAAATTGCGGCCGATCGGCGCGAACAGGCGCGTGACCTTCGCCGAGACGGGCGACGCCGCGTTCATAATCACCAGCCGGTCCTTGCCCGGAAAATGGATCGTCAAAGTCGCGGTGAAGGGCAGGAAGCATTCGAAGTGCCGCAGCCAGGTGAAGCCCGGCACGCCCTTTTCCACCCCAATCGGATAATTGCCGACCGAGCTGTAATAGTCGGCGTAGAAGCCGTCCTCGGTCTTAATCGTCTTGTACGCGGGCACTTCGGCATTGTTCGCGTCGCCGAAGGTCGCGGTGTGGACGAAGGCGAAGTGGGCGACGTCGAGGAAACCCTCCATCTGGCGCCCGGCAAAGCCGTAAATGTCGATCCACGGGCAGGTGATCTGCTGAAACCCCTCATCGTCCCAATGCGGCATCGGGGCGATGACAGGCGTGTCGCTTTCGGGGCGCAAGCACGTCCAGACGAGGCCGTAGCGTTCGACCGCCGGATAGGTGGTGACGCGCATCCGATCGGGCGCCGCACGATCGGGGCTGGCAGGGATATGGTTGCAGCGCCCGTCGGCACCGAAGCGCAGGCCGTGATAGGCGCAGACGACCCCCGCCTCGGTCTGCGTCCCCAGGCTCAGCGGGACGCCGCGATGCGGGCAGATATCGCCCGCGACCACGATCTGCCCATTGGCGCGATAGACGACCAGCGGCTCGTCGAGCAGCTTGGTGCCCACCGGCTTCTCGCCCAGTTCGCGGACCAGCGCGACCGGATACCAGTGCTTCGCCAAGATCGCCCAGTCATCGGGATCGAAGGTCGAGCCGCGCGGGACATAAGCGGGAACAAGCGGGCGGAGCTGGGTGGCCATGAGAAACTCGTTTGCGACGTTGTTTTGATGCGTCGCAGCATCACCCGCTTGACATGCGCGATCAAACGCAATGATTTTGACGAGGTGTTGCAAAAAAGAGAGCGGGTCCGATGCCAGCCTTCTCGCGCTTCCTGCGCTACTTCATGGTCGTCGGCCGCACCGGGTCGATCCGGCGGGCGGCGGAAATCCTGAACGTCTCTGCCTCGGCGATCGACCGGCAGATATTGCAGGCGGAGGCCGAACTGGGGGCGCGGCTGTTCGAACGGCTGCCGACCGGGCTGCGGCTGACCGCTGCCGGTGAGCAGATGATGGCGGCGGGCGGACGCTGGCAGAAGGGGCTGGAGGATGTTCGCGCCTCGATCGACGACCTGACGGGTTTGCGGCGCGGCCATGTCGACATCGCGTTGATCGACGCGCTTGCACGAGGGACGATCCCCCGCATCGTCCGCGCGATCCGTGACGAGCATCCGGGCATCACAATCGGCCTCAGCGTCCTCGACAATGCCAATGTCCAGGGCGCGATCGAGAGCGGCGCGGCCGATTTCGGCCTGCTCCTCGAACCCCGCAGCGGCCGCAACCTGGCGGTGCGCGCGCATGCGGAGGTGGTGCTGGGGTTCGTCACCCGGCCCGACCATCGGCTGGCTACGGGTAAGCCCACGCGGTTCGCGGCGTGCGTCGGCGAGCCCGTGGTCGTTCCGGCCGAGCCGCTGGCTTTATGTCAGCAGGTGCAGGCGCTGGAGGTTGCGAGCGGGGTGCCGATCGAGATCGCGGCGCGCGCCGACAATATCCAGATGCTCAAATCGCTGGTGATCGAAGGCGTGGGCATCGGCCTGCTCACCTCGCTCGACGTCGCGAGCGAGGTCGCGGCGGGCGATCTGGCCTTCGTTCCGATCGTCGACGCGACCGTGCGCCCACTGACCCTGGGCCTGTGCGTGGTGCCCGCACGATCGCTGTCGCACGCCGCCAATCTGGTGCTGACGCGGATCGAAGCCGATTTCGGCACTATCGGAAGCGGCGCCACCCTCGGGTGACGCGCGCACAGACCGGCGATAGGCTCCTGCCAAAATCAGGAGAGCATCGATGGTAGAACGCGCGGTTCCGCAACTCACGCTGGGCCTCAACAGCTATTCCGCCGAGGATCCGGGCGGCTGGGAACATATGTTCGCCCGCGCCCGCGCGGCCGATCGCGCCGGGATCGACAGCCTGATGGTCTCGGATCACGTCGTGTTCGGCGAGAATCTCGATGAATATGCCAAGCCCGAAGTCGGCGGCGCCAAGGGCGGCAAGCAGCCGACCGGGCCGGACGGCCACTGGCTCGAGCCGCTGACCACATTGTCGGTGGTCGCGGGCATGACGAAGCGCATCCGCCTGCGCACCCAAATATTGCTCGCCGCGCTGCGCCGCCCGGTGACGCTCGCCAAGTCGGCCGCGACGCTCGACGTGCTGTCGGGCGGGCGGCTCGATCTGGGGGTGGGCGTCGGCTGGCAGCGCGAAGAATATGAAGCGGCGGGCCTGACCTTCGACACGCGCGGCCGCCTGCTCGATCACAGCCTGGAGGTATGCCAGACCCTGTGGCGCAACCAGCGCGCGACCTATTCGTCGCCCGAACTCAGCTTCGACGCGATCCACCAGATGCCCAAGCCGCTCCAGCCGGGCGGCGTGCCCTTCTGGATTGCGGGGACGCTGCGATCCTCCACGATCCGCCGGGTCGCACAATACGGATCGGGCTGGATTCCCTGGGGGCCGGACGCCGCCAATCTGCTCGATTCGGTCCCGCGCCTGAAGGAGGGCGTCGCGGCGGCGGGCGGCAATCCCGATGGGCTGCAGATCGTCGGCTATATGCCGCGCGAGGCGAAGGGTGACGACGGCAGCATCGATCCGCGCCGCGCCGCCGATCAGATCAAGACATTGATGGCGGTAGGCGTCACCGACTTCGTCCTGCACATGGACGTGCCGAACGACGAGGCTGCCGCCGAAGACCTGCTGAGCGGGATCGTCACCAAATTCCGCGAGACGGTTGGGCGCAGCTGACGTCCGTTACAGGTTGACGCGGAAGGGCGAACGAGGCTCATTCCCGGGCGAAAATCAAAAAGCTCCGGGGAGATTCGATGTTCACCTTCCGCTTCGACATGCGCGCGCCGTCTTTCGGCGCGCCGGCACGCGACCTCTATACCGCCGCGATCGAGATGACCGAGTGGGCCGAGGATAAGGGCCTGCTCGCCGCGCTTTTGTGCGAACATCACGGCGCCGAGGACGGCTATCTCCCCGCCCCTTTGATCCTCGCCTCCGCCATCGCCGCGCGGACGAAGAAGGTGCCGCTGTCGATCGCGATCATCCAGCTGCCCTTCTATGATCCCGTCCGGCTGGCCGAGGAGATGAGCGTCATCGACATCATCAGCGGCGGGCGCGTCTCATACGTCGGTGGTCTGGGCTATCTGCCCGCCGAATATGAGATGATGGGCGAGGATTTCAAAAGCCGCGGCAAGATCGCAGACGAGAAATTGTCGCTCCTGCTCAAGGCCAAGACCGGCGAGCCCTTCGAACATGAAGGGCGCCGCATCCACGTTACCCCGCCCCCCTTCACCCCCGGCGGCCCGCGCATGGGCTGGGGCGGTGGCAGCCCGCCCGCCGCGCGCCGCGCCGGTAAGCACGGCCTCGATTTCATGGCGCAGAAGGAAAATCCGGCGCTGGGCGAACTCTACGCCGAAACCTGCCGCGCCAACGGGCACACGCCCGGCGCCTGCTTCCTGCCCCCGCGCGACATGCCCACCACCACCTTCGTCGCCGAGGATGTCGACAAGGCGTGGGAGGAACTAGGCGACTTCCTGATGCACGACGTGCTCAGCTACGCGAAGTGGAACGAGGGCAATGACGATACGAGCAGCCTGTCCTTCGTGAAGAACGCCGCCGAACTGCGCGCCGAGAATCGCAGCCACCGCATCATGTCGGTCGACGAAGCGGTCGGCTGGGTAAAGGGCGGCATGCCGCTGTCGCTCCACCCGCTGATCGGCGGCCTGCCGCCCGAACTCGGTTGGAAGTACCTGCGCATCGTCACCGACAAGGTGCTGCCGCAGCTTCGCTAGCCGCAACAGCACCGGCGGCGCGCATCACATATGCGTGCCGCCGTCGATGCGGATCTCGGTCCCCGTGACGAACGCGCCGTCATCCGACGCCAGCATCGCCACGACCCCGGCGATCACCTCGGGACCGGCAAAGCCGGCGCCGATCGCGGGGAGCAGCTTCATGAACATGCTCATGTCCGCATCCTCGGGGATGCCGGGGTTGCGGGTCATGCCCGATTCGATGCTGCCAGGCGCCACCGCAACCGCGCGCAGCCCCTGCTTGGCATATTCGGCGGCGATGGCATGCGTGAAGGACTGGATGCCCCCCTTCGTCGCGGCATAGGCCGCCATATAGGGATGCGCGAAACTGGCCGAGGTCGAGCTGAAGTTGACCACAACGCCCTGGCCCGAGCGCAGCAAGGCGGGCAGACAGTCGCGCGTCATCAGGAAGGTGCTGGTCAGGTTCGTCTTGAGGATCTGATTCCACAGGTCGAGCGAGGTCGCGTGCGTGTGGCTCGACCGCAGGATGCCCGCCGCATTGACCAGCACGTCGAGCGACGCGGTGCCCAGGCCCGCATCCGCGATCAGGGCGGCGATCGGGGCTTCTTCCGAAACATCGACGGTGAAGGTGCGCAGCCTGCCGGCATGTCCGGCTTCCGCCGCGCGCTGGCGCGTCGTCTCCAGCCCCTCGGCGCTGATGTCGACCGCGATCACCTGCGCGTCTTCGGCCAGCATACGCGCCACGATCGCCTGCCCGATGCCCGATCCCGCGCCGGTCACAAGCACGACGCGCCCGTCAAATCTGGTCATGGTCAAATCCCCTCCATCACGATCTCTGCGGATCATGGCGCGAGAGGGCGCAGCGAAAGAGCCACCCCGCAAGAGGTGTTACACGCTGTTCCAGCAATGTGGAGGAAAATGGCGCGCCCAACGAGCATAAGCTCGAACGACCAAGACAGGGTGTGGCGTTTGACCGAAGGGAAAATGGCGCGCCCGGAACGATTCGAACGTCCGACCCTCAGATTCGTAGTCTGATGCTCTATCCAGCTGAGCTACGGGCGCGCATTTTTTCGACGGTGGCAATGTCTGCGTTCAGACGCCGCCGCCGTGGGGGGCGTCTCTAGGGGCGGAGTTCGAACAACGCAAGCCCGTTGCGGAGAAAATCTGCACGGCTAAGACAATGGCATGATCTCGCTTCGTCTTTCCGTGGTCGCCACGGCCGCCATGCTGCTCTCCGGATGCGCCGCCGACATGAGCGGCTATCCCTCGCTCGCGCCGCGCACGGTGGAGAAAAGCGCCGAACCCGCGCCAGCCGAACCTGCGCCGCCGATGCCGCCTGTGGGATCGAACGACGTCGGCGCAATCGTGACGGCCGCCAAGGCCGCCGACACCGCATTCAACGAAGAAGTCGCCAAGGCGCGGCCGACGATCGAGAAAGGCCGTGGCGCGGCGCAGGGCGGCGACGCCTGGGTCGCGGCGCAGCAGGCCTATAGCGGGGTCGAATCGGCGCGCGGCGGGGTTGGCTCCGCGCTGGCCGATCTCGATCGGCTGCATCAGGAGGCTGTGGCCAAAGGCGATCCCGCCCGCCTCACGTCGGTCGAGGCGGCGATTGCCGAAGTGCAGGCGATCGACGGCGCCGAACAGGCGACCCTGGCTTCGCTTCAGCCCTGATCTTCCGCAATCGCGGCGGCATGACGGCGGGCCTTGTCGACATAGGAGGCCGAACCGCGCGGATTGCGGACGATCTCCTCCTCGCTCAGCTTGCGCAGGAATTTGGCGGGGCGGCCCGCCCATAGCTCGCCCGAGGGGATGCGCTTGCCCGGCGTCAGCATCGCGCCGGCGGCGAGCATCGCGTCTGATTCGATCACGCAGCCATCCATCACGATCGATCCGAGGCCCACGAAAGCGCGGTCGTGAATGTCGCAGCCGTGGATCATCGCGAGATGGCCGATCAGCACGTCGTTGCCGATCGTCGTCGGATGCGTGCCGCTGGTGACGTGGACGACGGTGCCGTCCTGAATGTTGGTGCCGCGCCCGATGCGGATCGGCTGATCATCGCCGCGCACGACGACATTGTACCAGAGACTCGAATCGGCGCCGATCTCGACATCACCGATCACATGCGCGCCGGGCGCGACGAAAGCGGTCGGATCGACCTTCGGCACCTGATCGCCCAGCGCGAGGATCGTGTGGGGGGCGACGGTCATAAGGGGCGGTCCTTCGAATAGACGATATGGGCCTTGAGCCTCTCCGCGAGGCCGGGCAGCGGATGATCGAAATCGAGTTCGGCGCGGCGGACCATGCCGATCCGCTCCATCAAGCCCCAGCTGCGGCTGTTGGCGAGCACCGTCATCGCCCAAACCGTATCGTCGGAAAGATGGGCGAAGGCCCAGTCGAGGCTCGCCTGCGCCGCTTCGCGCGCATAGCCATGCCCCCAATGATCGGCGCCGAGACGCCAGCCGATTTCGGGACGCCCTTCGAGCGGCGTGCCGACCGCGCCGGGCTTCACCCCGCAAAAGCCAAGGAACGCGCCGTCATCGCGCCGCTCCAGCGCCCAGAAGCCATAGCCATAGGTGTCGATCGATCCGTTCTGCCGATCGATCGCCATATCGGCGGCATCGCGCGTCATCGGATCGCCGAGAAACTCCATCACGGCCGGATCCTGGCACATCGCATGGAACGGCGCGCGATCGGCGTCCGTCCAGCGGCGCAGCAATAGGCGTTCAGTTTCGATCATGCGCCCATCAGGCGGGCGGCGTGAAGCGCGTGATAGGTGAGGACGCCCGATGCGCCAGCGCGCTTGAACGACATCAGGGTTTCGAGGACCATCGCGTCGCGATCGGCCGCGCCCGCCGCGATCGCATGCTCGATCATCGCATATTCGCCGGACACCTGATAGGCGAAGACGGGTACTTCGAACCGCTCCTTCACCAGCCGCACGATGTCGAGATAGGGGAGGCCGGGCTTCACCATCACGCTGTCGGCGCCCTCGGCGAGATCGAGCGCGACTTCGCGCAGCGCCTCTTCGGCATTCGAAGGGCTCATCTGATAGCCCTTCTTGTCGCCCTTCAGCAGCCCGCGCGTGTCGACTGCGTCGCGGAACGGGCCGTAAAAGGCAGACGCATATTTGGCGGCATAGGCCATGATCTGCACGTCGACCTGGCCCGCGCCCTCGAGCGCCGCACGGATCGCGCCAACGCGGCCATCCATCATGTCCGACGGGGCGACGATGTCGCTGCCCGCCTCGGCCTGAACCAGCGCCTGACGCACCAGCAATTCGCTGGTGATGTCGTTCAGGACATGGCCGCTCTCGTCGATGATCCCGTCATGGCCGTGCGAGGTGTAGGGATCGAGCGCTACGTCGGTGAGCAGGCCGATATCAGGCACCTTGTCCTTGATCGCCCGGATCGCGCGGCACATCAGATTGTCGGGATTGAACGCCTCGGCCGCGTCCTCGGTGCGCCGGTCGCGCGGGGTGTTGGGGAACAGCGCAAGGCAGGGGATGCCCGCCGCCTTCGCCTCGGCCGCGCGCTTGGCGATCTGCGCGACCGGCCAGCGCGACACGCCGGGCAGCGATGCGATCGGCTCGACATCATCATTGTTCGAAATGAACAGGGGCCAGATCAGGTCGGCCGGGGTCAGCACCGTCTCCGCATAGAGCGCGCGGCTCCAGGCGTGGCGGCGGGGACGACGAAGGCGAAGCGCGGGAAAGGCGGCGTTGGTCATGGCGCCGTCTTTAGGCGCTGCGACAAGGATTGGGTAGGGTCGCGCGATACAGACGCGGGTCGATAAAGGGAGAGGCGCACATGCTGACGGTCCATCATCTGGGGCTTTCGCAATCGGAACGGATCGTCTGGCTGTGCGAGGAACTGGGGATCGATTACGTCTTCAAACGCTATGAGCGGATTGGCGGCAAGGGATACGCCCCGCCCGAATATAAGGCGCTGCACCCGATGGGGATCGCGCCGGTGATCACCGACGGCGCGCTGGTGCTCGGCGAAAGCGGCGCCATCTGCGACTATATCTGCGGCCGCTATGGCGACGGGCGGCTGACGCCCGGACCCGACCATCCCGACTTCGCCAATCACCTGTTCTGGTTCCACTGGTGCAACGGCACGTTCATGGCGACCCTGATGGGCGGCAGCGTGATCCAGCTGGCCGGCACCGACATTTCGGACAGCCCCGGCGCAGCCTTCATCGCCGATCGCACGGCGCGCGCATGGGGCATGATCGAGACGCGGCTGGGCGAAGCGCCCTTCTTCGGCGGTAGCGACCTGACCACCGCCGACATCATGATGGTCTATGGCCTCACCACCAGCCGCGCGATGCGGGGCACGTCGATCGCTGCCTTCCCCAATATCCGCCGCTACCTGGCCGACATCGGCGCCCGCCCGGCCTATCAATCCGCGATGGCGAAGGCCGAACCGGGAATGGCGCCCGTCCTCACCTGAACCCGCTTGTCGAATCGATATTTCCAGAATAATCGAAATGAAGATCTGGGGATGGGGTTCGACATGCAATTGCCCGATGCGGTGGACAGCCTTTCGGCGCTCGCGCACGCCAGTCGCCTCGCGGTCTATCGGCTACTCGTAAATGCGGGCGCGGACGGGATGGCGGCGGGGGAGATCGCCAAGGCGATCGACGTGCTGCCCAACACCCTGTCGAACCACCTGACGATCCTGGGCCATGCCGGGCTGGTGCAGTCGCGGCGCGACGGGCGGTCGATCATCTACTCGGCCGATTATGATCGGATGCGCGACCTTCTGGGCTTTCTGGTGTCGGATTGCTGCGGCGGGCACCCCGAAATCTGCGCGCCATTGGTGGCAATCGGCGAAAAGGCCGATTGCTGCGCATGAACCTGCCCCGCCGGATCATTGCCGAGTTCGTCGGCACGGCGATTCTGCTCGCGATCGTCGTGGGATCGGGGATGATGGGCGCGCGGCTGGCCGGCGCGAACGATGCCATCGCCTTGCTGGGCAACACGATCGCGACCGGCGCGGGGCTGATCGTGTTGATCTGGATATTCGCCCCCGTGTCGGGCGCGCACTTCAATCCGGTCTTGACGCTGGCGCGGTTGTGGCGACGCGAGACAAGCACGACCGAAGCCGCGGCCTATATCGGCGCGCAACTGGCCGGGGCGATATTCGGCGTGTGGATCGCGCATGCCATGTTCGCCGCGCCGATCTTCCAGATCGCGACCAAGGCACGCGATGGCGTCGCGCAGGGTTTCGCCGAATGCATCGCCACCTTCGGCCTGATCGGCACGATCCTGGCCGTCGAGCGCAACCGACCGGATGCGACCCCGATCGCGGTCGGCCTCTACATCGTCGCGGCTTACTGGTTCACCGCATCGACCAGCTTCGCCAATCCGGCGGTCACGATCGCGCGCAGCCTGTCCGACAGCTTCGCCGGGATCGCCCCGCATTCGGTGCCGATGTTCATCGCCGGGCAGGCCGCCGGCGCCATCGCCGCGATCCTGTTCTTCCCCTGGCTGCTGCATAAGGAGGTTGCCGCGTGACCGAGCCTTTCCCGATCACGATCTACCACAATCCCGACTGCGGCACCTCGCGCAACGCGCTCGCGATGATCGTGGCGGCGGGCTACCATCCGCGCGTGATCGACTATCGGGCGGCCGGATGGACCCGCCCCCTGCTCGAAGCCCTGCTCAACGCCCTGCACGCCACCCCGCGCGATCTGCTGCGCGAAAAGGGCACGCCCGCGGCCGAACTGGGCCTGCTCGATCCGGCGACGCCCGACGAGGCAATCCTGACCGCGATGATCGCGCACCCGATCCTGGTGAACCGCCCGATCGTGGTGACGCCGAAGGGCACGAAACTATGCCGCCCTTCCGAAGCCGTGCTCGACCTGCTCGATCGCCAGCCGCACAGCTTCACCAAGGAAGATGGCGAGGTCGTGCGCCTCTGACCTTTATTCGGCCGCGATCGACGCCTGATAGAAATCATGCGCGCTGTCGCGGTCGCTGCCCGCCGCGATCACATAATGTTCGGGCAGGACGTCGCGATGATCGAGATTGTCGCCCGTCCCCGGCGGCGTGCCGCCTTCGGCCATCGTCTGGAGCGCATCGAGCAGCAGCTTCTGCGTGCGGATGACGGCGAGATCGGCCGAGGACAGGTGATCGAGCGTGCGATCGACGATCGTGCCCATGCTCGCCTGCGTCACCATATCCTCCTGGATCAGATTGCCGGTGAAGCCGCTGAAATGGCCGTTGCGCATCGCTTCGCGATCCTGCCCGAAATTGTGATCGCGATCGCCGGTGAAGCGGCCGAAATCATGCTTGTCGAACGGCAATGTGCCCAGCATGTCGCGCAGCCCGACCGGCACCTCGCCATCCATCGGGATATCCACGCCCGGCGAACACATGCCCCAGATGAGCTTGTGGTTATGATCGTCGACCGGGGTAACGATGAACAGGATACCCGGCGCCTGTTCGCCGCCCGGCAGGAAACTGATGAACGGCATCAGATACTGGGTGGTGCGCACATAGGTGCTGCCGTCGGGAAGGTTACGATGCGCCTCGGCCGCGAAGCCATAGGGCTTGTTGCGGACATAATAGCGGGGGGCGAGCGCGGCGAGGCTGTAGCCGTTGGCCTGCGATCCCTTGGCCCGCTCGATCTTCATATAGCTTTCGTGGAGCGTACCGATATGCGCGCTATCCAGCGTCGCATCGACGCCCTGCAGCCAGTTGCAGTTGGCGTGCGTGATCGTCATCCAAACCTGGCTGTCGGGCAAAGTGGTAAAGGCCAGCTCGGGAAAGACGGGCGCCTCCCCCTCCCCCAGCCATGCCCACACGATGCCGCCGCCTTCGTGCAGCGGATATTTGTTCACTTTGACCGTGGCGGCGAACGCCTCCGGATTGTCGGCCTGCGTCGGCACGTCGATCACCTTGCCGGTCACGTCGATCTTCCATCCGTGGAAGATGCACTGGAGCGCGCAATTCTCATTGCGGCCGAGGACGAGCGAGACGCCGCGATGCGGGCAGCGTTCGTCGAACATCGCGATCCGCCCGTCGGTGGCGCGGAAGGCGACATAATCCTTGCCCAGCAGGCGGACGCGGATCGGATCGCCATCGGGCGTGATCTGCGACGACAGGAAAGCGGGGATCCAGTAGCGCCGCATCAGCCGGCCCATCGGGGCATCCCCCTCGACCCGCGTCAGCAGATCGTTCTGCTCCTTGGTGATCATCGCGCCTCTCCTGTTTTCGTTGGCGCGCAGGGTCCGCTCATTCGGCGAAAGCGGCAAAGGCTTTTATGGACGCACCGTCCGAAACCGCCGCCCCTGCGGAAAGCGGGCGGGCACGCTTGGAGGCGTCCGGACCCGCGCTTATCCTCATGCGGGGAGAGACAGGGATGACCGAAGGAGCGCGCAAGACGCGGCGGCGGCATGGCCCCGACGTCATTCAGCACATCCTGGAAGCCGCGCTGATCGAGTTCAGCGCGAACGGCTTCGTTGGCGCGCATATCGAGGCGATCGCGCGCGGCGCCGACGTCACCAAGCAGCTCGTCTATTATTATTTCGAGAGCAAGGCGGCGCTCTACGAAGCGGTGATGCAATATTCGATCACCGAAGGCTTCGCCGACATATTGGAGACCGACTTCGCCGCCCTGTTCCCGCGCGCGGCGGCCAAAACCTTCTTCGAACAATGTTTCGATTTCTACGCCCGCACCCCCGCGCTGATCACCTTGGCGCTCGATTACAATCTGCACGGCGAGAGCCGGCGCGACCTGCCCCGCGTGCGGCGCGAGGTGTATGGCGTCTATGAAGCCATCATGCGCCGCGCGATCGACGAGCGCCTGATACCCGCCGATACCGACATCGCCACCTGCTTCAAATTCGCGCTGATGGTGGTCGTGGGCAGCTTCATCGGAGGCGACAAGCCCTTCGGATACGGCGCACCCGAACAGGATCCGGTCGAACGCGCGCAGGCGCAGCGCGGCAAGGTGATCGATGCCGTCCTCGCCATCCTCGGCCTCAGGGTCTGGCCAGATGGACGTCACACTGATCGATTAGGCAACTCACCCTGATGAGAGGAGTTCGTTTCCCGACTCGCGGCGAACCGACCTAGCTTGCCGCATCACGATCAGAGAGGAGCCAGATCATGGACGCACCCACCAGCGGCAGCCCCCTTAGCGATCCTTCGAAGGAGCCCGCCGCGCTGCGCACCCTGCTGGGCCGCACCAATCGCGACTGGTGGCCCAACCAGCTGTCGATCGACATCCTTCATCAGAAGGGCGCCACCGGCAATCCGATGGGCGACGACTTCGATTATGCCGAAGCGTTCAAGTCGCTCGACCTCGCCGCCGTGAAGGCCGATCTGGCCGCGTTGATGACCGACAGCCAGCCGTGGTGGCCGGCCGATTACGGGCATTACGGCCCCTTCTTCATCCGCATGGCGTGGCACAGCGCGGGCACCTATCGCACCGGCGACGGGCGCGGCGGGGCGCGTTCGGGCACGCAGCGTTTCGCTCCACTCAATTCGTGGCCCGACAACGGCAATCTCGACAAGGCACGCCGCCTGCTCTGGCCGATCAAGCAGAAGTACGGCGCGGCGCTCAGCTGGGCCGACCTGATGATCCTGGCGGGCAATGTCGCGATCGAATCGATGGGTGGGCCGGTCTTCGGCTTCGGCGGCGGACGCGAGGACGTGTTCGAGCCGGAAAAGGACATCTACTGGGGTACCGAGGAGCAATGGGTCGGCGCGGGCGCCGAAACCCGCATCGACGAGGAGGCGGGCCGCGCGCTCGAAAACCCGCTCGCCGCGATCCAGATGGGGCTGATCTACGTCAATCCCGAAGGGCCGGGCGGCTGCCCGATGCCGCAGGCGTCCGCCCGCGATATGCGCGCCACCTTCTCACGCATGGCAATGAATGACGAGGAGACCGCGGCGCTCACCGCCGGCGGTCACACCTTCGGCAAGGCGCATGGCGCGGGTGATGCGAAGCTGGTCGGCGTTGAGCCCGAAGGCGGGGACATTGCGGCGCAGGGCTTCGGCTGGCTCTCGACCCACGAGAGCGGGATCGGCGATCATACGATCACGTCGGGCATCGAGGGATCGTGGACCCCGACGCCGATCACCTGGGACATGAGCTTCTTCGACATGCTGCTCGACCACGAATATGAGCTGGTGAAGAGCCCGGCGGGCGCGCACCAGTGGCAGCCGGTCGGCAATCCCGAAGACACGCAGGCGCCGGCCGCGCACACGGCGGGCAAGCGCGTGCCGACGATGATGACCACCGCCGACATGGCGCTGAAGGTCGATCCCGAATATCGCAAGATCATGGAGCGGTTCCGCGCCGATCCCGCCTATTTCGCCGACGCCTTCGCGCGCGCCTGGTTCAAGCTGACGCATCGCGACATGGGGCCGAAGCCGCTCTATCTCGGCCCGGACGTGCCGGCCGAAGACCTGATCTGGCAGGATCCGGTTCCGGTGGGCGTCACGCTCAGCGACGCCGATGTCGCCACCCTTAAGGACAAAATCGCCGCGTCGGGGCTTTCGGTGGCGCAGCTCGTCAAGACCGCCTGGGCCTCTGCCTCCACCTTCCGGGGTTCGGACAATCGCGGCGGCGCCAATGGCGCGCGCATCCGCCTGGCCCCGCAGAAGGACTGGGCGGTCAACGAGCCCGCAGAACTCTCCAAGGTGCTCGCGATCTATGAGGGCATCCAAAAGGATTTCGGCAAGGTCAGCATCGCCGACCTGATCGTCCTCGGCGGATCGCTGGGCATCGAACAGGCGGCCAAGGCGGCAGGCCATAGCGTCAGCGTGCCGTTCGCCAGCGGGCGTGGCGATGCAACGCAGGAATGGACCGACGTCGAAAGCTTCGAACCGCTCGAGCCGCGCGCCGACGGCTTCCGCAATTACCTCTCGGTGCCGTTCAACGTGCCGACCGAAGAATTGCTGGTCGATCGCGCCCAACTGCTCGGCCTGTCGGCGCCCGAAATGACCGTGCTGGTCGGCGGGCTGCGCGTGATCGGGGGCAACCATGACGGCAGCGCGCATGGCGTGCTGACCGATCGGCCGGGGCAGTTGACCAACGACTTCTTCGTCAACCTGCTCGACATGAAGACGGCGTGGAAGGAAGTCGATGATCGCGGCGACGAGGTCTTCGTCGGCACCGATCGCGTGTCGGGCGAGGAACGCTGGACGGGCACGCGCACCGATCTGGTGTTCGGATCCAACTCGCAGCTTCGCGCGATCGCGGAGGTCTATGCGGGCGCCGATGCGGGCGCGAAATTCGTGAAGGACTTCGTGGCCGCGTGGGTAAAGGTGATGAACGCCGACCGCTTCGATCTGACGGCCTGATCCCTATGAGTGTTGGAAAGTTTCCTATGGGAAACTTTCCAACACTCATAACCTAACGCACCCGGATCTTCGGCGCGGTCGCCCCGCGCGACATCGTGTCGAGAAAACCTTCCAGCGGCGCGGGTTCGGCGACCGGCGAACCATCGTCGCCCGCGCGCGCCCAGAACTCCTTCCAGCTCGGGAAATAATCGTGATAGCCGCCGGAATAGGCGTCCTGATCGGGCCAGCGCATCTTGTTGTCGCCGATCGGCGGCTTGTTGAGATCGGTGGCGTACCAGTAGAGCGGAAGGCGGCGGCGGAAATACCAGCGGCCATCGATCCGGTCGTACTTGTCGACATACATCATCTGCATGATGACCCATTCGTCGCCGGTCTCATGCTCGTTTTTCGAATAGACGACGCCCTTGGCATGATCGGGATCGTCAAACTCGATGATGTGCCCGCCAATATGGTGCGAGGTGCCGGTGAACTGGAGCCGCATCGTATCGTCGAACCAGGCGCGCATCGCCGCGCGGCCGACCTGCCCGGCGCCGACCTTCACATCTTCGGGGAACAGACCGACCCAGGCGTTCGCGTCGCGCATGTCGAGCGCGAGGCTGTATTTGGCGGCAAGCTGGCGGATCGCGTCGATCGATTCCAGCCGATCGATCCGGGCGAGCAATTCTTCGGACATCTCTTCCTCCCTTATCCGCCCGTACGCAGGCCCGCACCGCCATCGACCGTCCAGCACTGGCCGGTGATCCAGCTGGCATCGTCGCTCGCAAGGTAATGGACCGCCTTGGCGATATCGAACGGCTTGCCGGTGCGCGCGAGCGGGATCTTCGCCGCGGCCGACGCCGCGAAGCCGTCGCGCGCGAAGGCGTGCGCCATGCCGTCGGTCTCGGTCGTGCCGGGGCGGACCGCGTTGAAGCGGATGCCGCGCGGGCTGAGTTCGATCGCCGCGCTGCGCGTGAAATGGTCGAGCCCCGCCTTCACCGTGCAATAGCTGACGAGGTTGGGGAGCGGGGTCACGGCGGCGGCCGAGGAGATGAACACGAAACTGCTGCCCGTCTGCATCCGCGGCGTCGCGAGCTTCACCAGCAGGAAGGCGCTGCCGACGTTGAGCGCATAATCACTCATGAACTTGTCGTAGGGCAGATCGAGGATCGCACCGAAGCCCGATCCGCCGCCGACCGTGCCGACCACGATATCGAGCCCGCCGCCATGCGCGATCGCGGCATCGATCGCCACTTGCACATCGGCCTCCGACGTAGCGTCGCCCGCAATGGTCGCGATCCGCGCTCCGGGCACCTTGGATGAGAGCAGGTCGCGGGCAGCGTCGAGCTTGGCGGGATCATTGTCGGCGAGCGTGACCGCCACGCCATCCGCCAGCAGCAGTTCGGCGATCGCCTTGCCGAAGCCGCCCCCTCCGCCGGTCACCAGCGCCGACTTGCCCTGCATCGCCCTCTCCCTCTTGTCGTTCTACTCCCGTGCCGCGCGCAGTGCCGCGCCCGCACCGAAGGGTGCGACCGCGAGTAGCAGGAGAGAGGTGGCGGCGAGGAGCTTGATCGCGCCCATTCCGTCACCACCGAAACTGCCCGCACCGAAGATGAGCAGCGGCACCGCGAGCGGGAGCATCAGCAACCCCGCCAGCGCCCCCGCCCCGCGCAACCCGAGAGTGAGCGCACTCGTCAGCAGGCCGAGCGCCGCGAGCGCGGGCGTGCCGATCGCAAGCCCCGCCTCCAGCAACGCGAGCGTCGGCCCGTCGAGGCGCAGGAGGGCCGCGGCAGGAAGCGCTGCGATCATCAGGGGCGGACCGAAGCCGAGCCAATGCGCGATGATCTTGGCGGCAGCCACGCCCTCATCCGACAGCCCACGCACGCAATATTGGTCGAGCACCCCGCCCTCGGCATCGGGCGCGAGCAGGCGATCGACGGGCAGGAGGGCGGCGAGCAAGGCCGCCATCCACAACGCCCCGCCGCCGATCTTGGCGAGCAGCACCCCATCCGGCCCGACCGCGAAGGGAAAGAGCGTCGCGACCAGCAGGAAGAAGACGACCGGCAGCACCGCGCCGCCCCCCGAATAGTGGGCGCGCAGATCGCGCAGGACAATGGCGGTCCACGCGCTCATGCGGCGGCGCTCAACACGATGGGCATCGCATCGTCCAGGCCGAGCGGCTGGTGTGTCGCGGCCAGGATGATGCCGCCCGCCTTGCGATGATCGGCCATCGCCTGCGCAAGCCGATCGAGCGAGGCGGTGTCGAGCCCGTTGCCCGGTTCGTCGAGCAGCCAGACCGGCGCATTGCCCGCGATCACCCGCGCCAGCACCGCGCGCTTGCGCTGCCCGGTCGACAGCATACGGACGGGCACCGGCGCCAGATTGGCGATCCCCATCGCATCCAGCGCGTGGGCGACATCGCCTTGCCCCGCCCCGTCGAGCTTCGCCCAGAAACCGAGCGCATCGCCCAGCGGCATGCGCGCATCGAGCGCCGCCGTCTCGGCCGCCAGCGCGATCCGGCCGGTGCGCTCGACCGTGCCGATGGCGGGCGGCAACAGGCCCGCGGCGATGCGCAGCAGGCTCGATTTGCCGACGCCATTGGGGCCGGTGAGCAAAGCCGCCTGCCCTGCGGTCAGCGCAAAGCTCAGCCCCTCGAACAGGAGGCGGTCACCGCGCAGGCAGGATACCTTGTCAAAGGCCAGCCGCGCCTCAATCAACCGCCATTTCCTCCAGCGCGTGCATGTCGGCATCGCTCAGCCCGAAATGGTGGCCGATCTCGTGGATCACGACATGCGCGACCAGCGCCTCGATGCTGACCCCGGTTTCGACCCATTCGTCGAGTATCGCGCGGCGATAGAGGTGAATCATGTCGGGCAGCGCGCCCGACAGGTCGACCGATTTCTCCCCGATCGGCCGGCCGGTGTAGAGGCCGGTCAGTTCGAACGGATTCTCGATCCCCATTTCGGCCAGCGTCTCGTCATCGGCGAAATCCTCGATCCGCAGCACGACATCGCCGATATGCGCCGCGAATTCGGCGGGCAGTTTGGCGATGGTCGCGCGCGCAATCGCTTCCAGCCGGTCGGCATCGGGCGCAAATGTTTGACCTTCGCTCATCGTCCGCGACATAGAGGCCACGAAACAAAACCGCCAGCCGGAGACCTGAATATGGCGATCGAAGCCCTGAGCGATGCCGAACGCGCCGATGCGCTCGATGCCTTTTCGGACTGGGACTATGAAGAGGGGCGCGATGCGATCAAGCGCACCTTCACGTTCAAGGATTTCTCCGAAGCCTTCGCCTTCATGACGCGCGTGGCGCTGCTGGCGGAGAAGGCCGATCATCATCCCGAATGGTCGAACGTGTGGAACCGGGTCGAAATCCTGCTGACCACGCATGATGCAGGCGGGCTTTCGTCGCGCGACGTGGCGATGGCCGAGGCGATCGAGGCTCTGCTCGACTAACGCCGGCTCCATTCGGCCAAGTAGAGGCCGATCCCGAACTTGCTGCGCGTCGCGGTCCAGCGCGGATCGCGCGCGAACAGCGGCTCGACATCCTTATTGTCGCGCTTGACCGTCGCGAATGGACGGTCGGCGACGAAGGCGGCTGCCTGTGTGGGGAGGATGTTGCGCGCGCCGGACAGGCCACGGAACCAGTCGCGCTGCACCGTCGGATCGACCGTGACGATGGTCAGCGGGCAGGCCGCCCCGCAATAATAATCGACCGCGAGCGCGACGCTTTCGTCCTGCACCAGCACCGGCCGTTCAGGGTGGGCACGCAGGGCGACAGCGAGGTCGTCGAACCGCTCAGCCTCGCGATCGGGCAACCACGCCAGATGCTGCACGATCGACGCCGTCACCAGCAGCACCAGCGCAGACAGGCGCCAGCGCGGGTTCGGCAGGCTGGCGATCGCGATGCCCAGCCCCAGCGTCAGTAATAGGCCCGGCCAGAAGATCGCGCGCGGGCTATAGACCGGAACCTTCAGGCTGATCGCATAGAGGATCGCGGGTACGGCCACCGCTCCGCCGATCAGCATCAGGATGCGCCCGCGCCGCCGCCCCTGCCACAGCGCATAGGCAAAGGTCACGGCGATCACGGCCATCGCCACGCGCCCGGCGACGCCATAATCGACCGGCACCCACGTCTCGCGCATGTCCCAATAGACGTCGGACAAGGGCGGTGCGGTCATCCAGGTGATGTTCGATCCGCCGCCGCCCAGCTGCTGCCAGGTGATCCAGCCCCACCAGGCCCAGAGCAAAACGACGACCGCGTTAGTGACGATCCACGGCAGGAGAAGCGCGCGCTTCGCATCCCACCGCATCGCGATCGCGCCGAAGACGGCGACGTTGGCGAGCATCACGAACAGCACCAGCATCGTGTGGCTGTAGAGCGCGATCAGCGCGCCGATCGCATAACGCGCGAGTGCAGGCCAGACCGGCATATCGCGCGTACGCAACAGATCGATCAGGCCATGAACCGCGATCAGCACGCCCAGCGCGGCGAGGATATAGGCGCGCGCCAGCTGGCTCATCAGGATATGTTCGGGCGACACCGCCATCAGCACGGCAACGCTGAGCCCCACCCAGACGCCGCCAAGCCTGCGTCCCGCGCCATAACCAACGACGATGGTGGCCAGCCCGATGACGGCAGGCAGCGCCCGCACCGCCACGTCGCTCGATCCGAAGATGCGGATCCAGACATGGAGCAAGGTGTAGAATAACGGCGGATTGGTCTCGCGCACCATCCAGCCGCTCCACAGATTGGACAGCGGCTGGCGCGCGAAGACCGTCGACGCGATCTCGTCGAAGCTCAGCGCATAATCGATCGAACCGAAGCGCAGCCCCGCCGCAACGAGCAGGAGGAGGATGAGCGCGATGCGGCCGTTGCGGATCGCAGCGTCGCTGTCCCTCATGCGGCGGCCTTGCGGCGACGTTTTTCGCGGCGGCCCCAGATCAGGCTGCTCGCCGCGCCGAAGTTGAACACCGCGCCCATGATCGCGCCGGCGATCCCCGCGATCGACCAGTTGTCGGTCTGCTGGATCGCCAGTTCGGCCACCCCGACATTGGCGAGCGCCCCGATCGAACAGACGATGGCGAAGGCGAAGGCGCCGAACACCGCGTTGATGCCGGTCAGGCGCTTGTCGCGATAGGTAAACTCATTGTTCAAGACATAGTTGAACAGCATTGCCCCGCCGATCGCCGACGCCTGCGCCGCGAGGAAGCTGAAGCCGATCGCCCCCAGCCCATTGAGGATGACGAGGTGGACGCCAAGGCCCAGCCCACCGACGATACAGAACAAGACGAAGCGCGGCGGGATCAGCCCGCGCGACAATTTCTCGATCAGCAGGAACAGGAATTCGGCGAAGACCATCGGCCCGATCTTGCTCTGGCCCTCACGCCGCCCCCGGAAGGTATAGGGCACTTCGGCGATGCGCAGCCGGCGCGGCGAGGAACTGATAATGTCGAGCAGGATCTTGTAGCCCTGCAACGACAGATCATAGACCGAGGAAGCGAGCACCGCGCGGCGAACCATGAAGAAGCCGCTCATCGGATCGGTGGTCGCATCGCCGATCAGGATGCGGCCCATGCGGGTCGCGACATCGCTGATCGCCGCGCGGGTCGGATCCCAATCCCCCACCCCGCCGCCGCTGCCATAGCGGGTCGCGACGACCAGATCGGCCTTCTGATCGATCATCGCGCGATACATCAGCGGCAGGCGCGTTTCGTCATGCTGGAAATCGGCATCCATCACCGCGACGACATCACCATTCGCCGCCAGCGCGCCTTCGATCACGGCCGAGGCAAGCCCGCGTCGCCCGACGCGGCGGATGCAGCGGACATGGGGATGCGTGCGCGCGACGGCCGCGACGACATCGAACGTATGATCGGGGCTGTCGTCGTCGACGACGATCATCTCCCACGCAATCGTGCCCAGCGCGGCGCCCACCGCATCGACCAGCGGGGCGATGTTCGCCGCCTCGTTGAACGTGGGGATGATGATCGAGAGAAGCGGGGCGTGATCGTCGGCGTCTGGCGTGGTCATGCGCGGCTCCCCTGCCGCGCGAAATTAGAGGCGGGCGTGCCCCCCGCGCAACCCGTCAGTTCACCGCAGGCGAATTGCCCCCGTCGACACGGAAATTGGCGCCGTTGATGAAATCGCCCAGCGGGCTCGCGACCAATGCGATCACGTTACCGATATCCTCGGGCATGCCCATGCGATCGACCGTCTGGTGGACGGCATTGTCGAGCACCCACGCCATGCTCTTCGCCCGATCGCCCGGCCATCCGCGCGCCTCGGCGATGCCATCGAGCCAAGCGTCGACGGCGGGTGTCTGGATCATGCCGGGGCTGATCGTGTTGACGGTAACGCCCGTGCGCGACAGCGCCTTGGAGAGACTCACCGTCATGTTGATCATCGCCGCCTTCGACGCGGCATATTGGGGTGAGTTGGCGCTGGGCGACGTGCCGGCCGCACTCGCCACCTGGATGATCCGCCCCCAGCCGCGCTCTTTCATTCCCGGCACCAGGCGACGGATCAGGCGCGCGGCCGCGACCGTGTTCATCTGATAGGTATCGGCCCAGTCGGCGCCCTCGGCCTGCAGCCAGTCCGCCACGCCATTGTCGCTTGATCGGCCGCCCGCATTGTTGACGAGGATATCGATCCCCCCAAATGCCGCCAGCGCTGCATCGGCGACGGCATCGCCCCCGGCATCGGTCGCAAGATCGCCGCACGCAATCGCGGCCTTCCCGCCAGCGGCGCGGATCCGCTCCGCGGTCGCCTCGGCGCGGCCCGTATCGCGTCCATGAACGACCACGGCGGCACCTTCGCGTGCCAGGATTTCGGCGACCCCGGCGCCGATCCCCCCGCTCGATCCAGTAACGAGCGCTCGCTTGCCGGCCAGCCTCAGATCCATCGTCGCTCTCCTGTCTTTCGGAGCAGAAGCCGACCGATATGCCCCTCGGTCAACCGCGCTTTCCCACCGTGCCGACCATTCGGAAACCAATTTCCAATTGCCTTTCGGAAATAGGGTCCGTATTTCGCGACTCATGCAAGAGGGTGGATCAGAAGCGCGTGGACAGGCGCGGCGTTCGGTGGGGCGTCCGCGCTCGCTGACGCTGCGGCAGGTGATCGAGGCGGGCAAGGAACTCGGCCTCGAACAGCTGAGCATCAGCGCGGTCGCCATGCGGCTCGGCGTCGGCGTCGGCACGATCTACACCTATGTCGAGAATAAGGACGAGCTTTACAGCCTCGTCGCGGTCGCACTGTCCGAACGGCCCGCAATCCAGGAACAGGGGCAGCACTGGGCCGACATCATTCGCGCCAATGCCGCGCATGATTATGAACTGCTGGCCAGCGAACCCGAATTGCTGCGGCTGGTCGTATCCGGCGCGGTCGGCCCCGAAGAAGGGCTGTACGCGCTCGAAACCGTCGTCGCCCTGCTCGTCGCGCGCGGCTTCACCCCCGAAAAGGCGTTCGAACTGTGCCGCGAAAGCGGGCGGATCGCGGTCGGCACCGCCGTGTCCGGCGCGATGGCGCGCGCATGGGAACGGCAGGGTGAAACCCGCCGCGTCAAGGTCACGCGCGCCCTGCTCGAAGCGCCGGAGGATCGCTTTCCTACGCTGCGCGCACTCGGCCCCGTGCTGACCGACGACGAACGCTATTGCGATTATCGCCCGCTGCTCGAGCGGCTGCTGACCCAGCTCGCGGCCGAACGCGGCGAGGCGCTGCCACCCCCTTCAACACCGATCTAGATTTCTGGGAGAGAGATCCATGAACGAGATGACGACCATCGAGAAAAAGGACACCGGCAATTACGAAGGCGGCATGACCGCCGAACAGGCCGCTTACATGCGCATGGGCATGGAGCCGGTCGCTGGCAGCGTGCCGATGTCGACGTCCAAATATCTCAACAGCCCGCTCTACGTGCACGCCTTCACGACGATGAGCCTGCGCCGCATGGGCCACGATCTGCCGACGACCTACGACATCCCGAACATGTCGCGCGCGCTGGCCGACACCGCCGATCTGCAGGAAGGCACCCGCCTGATCGCCGAGGAGCGTGAGAAGAACCCCGAATTCGCCGCCTGGCTCGACGCGCGCAAGCCGGTCAATCTCAGCCTCGATCGGGTGAAGGATTGCGCGCCCGGCACGCTGGGCGCCGCGCTGCGCGAGTTCCTGGGCAAGGGTTACAAGGCCGACTTCGTCCACAATTACGAGCCGAAGAGCGACCTCGACTATCTGATGAAGCGGATCGGCCATACGCACGATCTGCAGCACCTGCTGACCGGTTTCGGCCCGAACCACGGCGGCGAACACGCGCTCGCCTATATGAACATCGCGTCGACCTACAAGCATTTCACGCCCGAGTTTGCGAGCTTCCTCACGATGGCGAACAAGTTCGTCAGCGTGGCCCTGCTCACCCGCGTTGGCCTGCATTATCCGCAGGCGATGAACATCATCCTGGAGGCGACCCGCTGGGGCATCGAAGCCGGGCAGAACCTCAAGACCCTGCTCTTCATGGTCGATTATGACAGCTATTATGACTGGCAGATGGAAGACATCGTGAAGGATCTCGGCATCACCTTCGGCCCCGCCGAAGGCTGGGATTATACCGAGGATCTCTGCAAGGGCTGAGGCCCGTCACCAAAGCGTAGGGCGATCCGGTTCGGCATCGGAACTGGATCGCTCCTTCGACCGGGCCTATGTCGCGGCCATGCGTCACGCCCTGACCTCCTTCGCCTTTGCGGCGATCATGCCGCTTCATCCTGCGGCCGCGACCATCGTTTCGAAGGCCGACATAGCGGGAAGTTGGGAGGAGGATCCCGGCACCTGCCACGGCGGCAGTCACGTCGTCTTTAGCGATGACGGCAGTCTCCACGGCTATGACTTCGAAGGCCGATGGAGCCTGAAGGGCGATCGGCTGACGACAATCGTCGTAGCACGCATGATAGGTCCCGAAGAACGGATCGAACGCGTGAGCCCGCCGGAAACGAAAACGACCGTCATCGTCTCCGCATCACCCGGCCGACGGGGCGAGCGGTCATCCGACGGGTCGCTGCACCACTTTCATCGCTGCCCCTGATCGCGCATCACACTCAGGCCGCAGGGCATGAGACCCGAAGCACGAAGGCGCTGCGAGCGGTGAGAACCGGATCGTAGCGGCAATGTCGTTCCGCCAAAGCGTTCAGCAGGCCGTCGCGGCGGCGGAGATTGCGGGGGTCCTTCGCTTCCAGATCGGCGTGGATCGTGGCGATGTAGAAGGGCCGGCCTCGCGGCGCTTCGGATAACATCGATCGCGCCGCACCGCGATAATCGCCGACCAGGCGATAGACGACGCGGTTGGCATATCCACCCGGCCTGGTCCGCCGCGCTTCGATAGTGTTTGCGATCACGTCATAGGGCTGTGCGAGAAACGACTTGGCCATCAACGTGTCAGGCACCAGCACCGAACTCTGGTCGACCGCGCCAAAATAACGGTGCCGCCCGATGGTGGGCACGAACCCGCGATAATATTGCACCGCCGCCTGCGTCCCCAGCCACATGCCGACGGGACTGGGCGGTTGGGTCGCGAGCCAGGCGATAACCCGATCGCTTGCCGCACGGGTGCCGGCGTCGGGATCGCGTATGCGCTGGATCGCGGACGGCAATGTGGAGGCCGCGATCAGCGCCATCAGCGCCGCGACACCCAAGGTCGCCGGCGTCTGCCCGCGGGCGATGAGCGTCGCCACGGCGTTCAGCACCAGAAACAACACGATGCCGTTTATCCATGCAACGTGGCGGGGTTCCGATGCCGGATAGAGATTTGTCGCCGCCAGCCCCAGCAGCACGACCAGTGCGCAGGCCGCGAGCAGCAGCAGGCGGCGGCTGCGCGCATCGCCGAACCAGGCAATCACGGCGGCCGCCAGTGCCAACAGGGTGCCGCGCGACGTCAGCAGTCCATCGATCGCATGCAGGAAGCCTCGTGCGCCGGCCACCGCGCCTTTGCCGCCATAACTGCCGGGATAATTGTGGATCTGGATCGACGTGCCGAAACGGATCGCCAGATAATATCCGATCAGCACGGCGCCGAAGACGACAGCCATCGCCAGCTCGCTCAGGCCGATCCGCCGCCGCTCACGCAGCGACAGAAGGCCCGCAAGCCCCAGCGCCAACGCTGATAGGATGACCGTGGAAATCCCGCACGCCATACCGACGATCAGCACGACGACATCGCGCCACCGCAGCGGCTTCGCCGGATCGCGCATCACGAACCAGGCCGTGATCGCGGCGATGCCCAGGGTCTCGGTGCCGTAATATTTTAACTCGGTCGCATAGGCCAACAGCGACGGGATCGCGATCGGATAGGCGATCACGACAACCGGCGCCCACCAGCGGCGGAAGGCCACCCAGGCGAGCGCCGCCAACCCGCCGAAGATCGCCACCGCCAGCACCAATCGCGCCATCGCCGGAGCCAGCGCGGCGATGGCCGAACAGATCAGGTTGAACAGTGGTGGCGCTGCCTGCGAATAATAGGGTAGCGGCGCGAACAGGCCCGACAGGCTTCCGATCGGATAGTTGATCATCGCCATCAGTTCGTCGATCCACAGCGGCCGCTGCACAGCGCGCCACAGCAGGATCGCGAAGATCAGCGCGACGGCGAGCGAGATCACGCCGCGCACGACAAGAGCCGCCGCGGGACGGCCGGTGGCTGTCGATGTCATTTGCTGGTCAGCGTCCAGACGCCATCCCAGTCCGCCGCCGGCGGGGTCGCCGCGAAGGTTTTCGCGCGGTCGAGATACATGGCCGAGGGGCCGTCGCCGGGCATCGCCTCCAGCGCCATGCGGAAGCTATCCTGCGCGTCGCCCCAGGCGCGTGCGCGATAAGCGGCGATACCAGTCGCATAACGTTCGAGCATCAGACCGAGCCCCCGATCGAGTTCGGCCGCACGATAGCCCAGCGCCTCGTGCACCGCGACGGGGAAATCCTTCCCCTTCACCCGGATCAGATCGATCTCGCGGGTCAGATGATCGGCGGTCAGCCCGCGCTTGGTAAATTCGGAGAACAGGATCTTCGATCCATAATATTTGTTCGCCCCCTCCAGCCGCGAGGCGAGGTTCACGTTATCGCCGATGACGGTGTACTCCATGCGCTTCACCGAGCCGATATTGCCGACGATCACGTCGCCGGTGCTGATCCCCAGCCCGATGTCGAGCGGCTTCGATCCGTCGGCCGTGCGGCGCGCATTGAGCGCGGCGAGTTCGACCAGCATCTGGTTCGCCGTGCGCACCGCATTGTCGGCATCGTCCTGCCCCGCAAACGGCGCGCCGAACAACGCCATGATCGCATCGCCGATATATTTGTCGAGGATGCCGCCATGTTCGAAGATGACGTCGACCATCTCGGTGAAATATTCGTTGAGCATCGCGACGGTGCCGCGCGCGCCGATCGTCTCCGCGATCGTGGTGAAGCCGCGCACGTCGGAGAAAAGGATCGAGACGGTCTGGTCCTTACCCGTCAGTTCGTCCTCGCCCGCCTCCAACAGCTGATCGGCGACCTCCTTCGACATGTAGCGGGCCATTGTGGATCGGACGCGTTTTTCGGCGGTGATGTCCTCGAGCACGAGCATCGATCCGATCACCGCCTCGTTCGCGTCGATCAAAGGCGCAGCCGTCAGGTTGACCGAGGCGGCGCTGGCATCCGAACGCTTGATCTCCGCATCGACCGCGAGCGCCGATTCCTTGGCGCGATCGGATCGCTCCAGCTGCTCGGCGATCCACGCATTCACCCCGCTGAACGCCTCGCGCGCAGGCACGCCGGCCAGCGTGTCGCTGACGCCCAGCAGGCGACGGGCGGCCTCGTTGGTGGTGACGATGCGATCCTCGTCATCGAAGGTGATCACCCCGTTCGACGTCGATTTGAGGATGCTCTCGTTATAATTCTTCATGCTCAGCACGTCATCGAACAGCCGGGCATTTTCCAGGCACACCGCGATCTGCGCGGAGAAGGCGCGCAGCCGCGCCTCATCCTTCGACGTGAAGCCGCCACCGCCATGCTTGTTGAGCACCTGCGTCACGCCGACGCAGCCGCCCTGCTTGTTGAAGATCGGGTGGCAGAGGATGGTTTCGGTATGGAAGCCCGTTTCGCGATCGACCGAGGCGTTGAAGCGCGGGTCGGCATAGGGATCGGTGATATTTTCCGACACGCCCGATCGGAACACCGCGCCCGCAATGCCGGTGTCGGATGGAATGCGGATTTCGTGGACCAGATCGCCTTCGGCAAAGAGCGAGACGAGTTCGTCGGTCTTGGGATCATAGACGAACAGGGTCGATCGCTCGGCATTGAGCAATTCGGTGGTCGCCCGCATGATCCGCGCGATCAGCAGGTCCAGTTGGAGCTCGCCCGCCAAATCGTTGCTGATCGCAAGGATCAACTGCTCCTCGCGCAACGCCTCCAGCATCAGTTCGAAGCCGCGGAAGATGTCGGCATATTCGTCGGTCGAAACGACCTCGATCCGGACATCCTCGAGATTGCCGAGTTCGACGTCGCGCATCCCGCTGACCAGCAGGCTAGCCGAACGCGACACTTCCTGCGCGGTCAGCAGCGCCATGATCACCGAACCCATCACGCAGACGAGCAGCACGCCCGCGATCCAGATGTAGAAGGGCGCCATCTGCCCCACGGTCGGTTGGATGCCCGACAAGCGCAGCATCCGTTCCACCTTGAACACCATCGACAGGCCGAAGAAAATCAGCGGCAGCGCGGTCACGAATATCGCCAGATAGAGCAATTTGCTCTTGAGCCGGATCGACACCAGCCGCGCCTGATAATCGGGCGGCAGCACCCCGCCCATCGCGCTCGACAGCCGCACGATCACGGGCACCATCACCCGGCTGACCCCGAAATATTCGAAGATCGCGTGGGTGGGCGACGCGAAGAACATCGTCGTCGCGCAGAAGGCCAGGATCTGCCACGTCTGATATTCGGTGCCGAACAGCAGGTTGGCGCCAGGCAACACGATCGCGACCAGGATCGTCACCAGCGGGCCGTGCACGAACGTTACCCGCATGAACGAATAGAAGGGCAGGTTGAGCGCGGCGACCACCGCCTCCCCCAGCACATCCATCGACGGCCGTTCGCCGCGATCGAGAATGTCGAGCGCGCGGCCGATCGGCCTGTGGTGGCGCGTGATCATCACGACGTCGGGGATATTGTATCCGGCGACGACCAACGGGGTCATCAGCGACAGGACGATCCACTGATAGAGCGTGAACTCCTCACCCAGAAAGGCGAGGAACATCACGATCACGATCGCTGCCGCGCAGCCGCCTTGGTAAAGCCAGAACAGCCGGCGGAACAAAGCCTTCGAACTGCCGCTGCCCTTTTCGGGCGGCGGGGGGGGCTTGAGCGATATGGATTCGAGCGCGGTCATCGCACGGAGGCGATATCGACCGTGCGGGCCATGTCCATCTCGCTTTCGATCATGCCCGCCAGATCACGCAAAAGAGACTGTTCCTCATCGGTCATCACGCGCGGCCGCGTATCGATGACGCACAATGTTCCGATCGGCTGCCCGCCCGGCGCATAAATCGGCGCGCCCGCATAGAAGCGCAGGCGCGGTCCGCCCTGCACCATCGGATGATCGCGGAAGCGCGCATCCTTGAGCGTATCGGGCACGATCAGCATCGATCGCGCCGCCACCGCATGCGCGCAGAAGCTCACCTCGCGCGGCGTTTCGGTCAGGTCGGCGCCGAAGCAGGATTTGAACCATTGCCGATCGCTGTCGACGATGCTGATCAGCGACACGGGCACGCGGAACAAAGCGGCCGCGAGCCGGGTGTGGCGATCGAACCGTTCCTCCTGCGGGGTATCGAGAATGTCGAGCGCGTGGAGCGCCGCGATGCGATCGGCCTCGTCCTCGGGGATAGGCGGGCGTTCCCAATGCGCCTCGGCCCGCAGCAGCCAGGTGCGGATGCGGGTGCGCGCATATTCGACCGACCACGGCTCCTCCAGCCGATCGACTGCGCCGCCGCCCGGCGGGCCTTCGCCCCCGATCAGCACCAGCGGCACATCATGCCCCGCATCACGCACGATCTTGTCGACCAGATCGAAAAGACCGGGCGTCGCGGCCTCGGCGAGCAGCAGCGATGGCACGCGGCGGCGGGCCAGCTTGACGCTTTCCTCGGCGATCGGGGCATAGCTCAGGTGGACGGGTTCGTCGGCGACGGCCTTGCCGATCCGTTCGGCGATCGAGGGATCGGACGCGATCAGCAGCATCGACGGCACCGTCGCGCTCGTCCCCTCGCGGATCGCGCTCGGCGCCTCCTGCCCCAGCCGCAGCAAGGTCGGCGTGCGCGCGGGGGAAACGTCGATCACCATGCCTTCGGCGGCGGCGAACAGTTCGGGATCGTTGGGCTGCGCGCTCGCCGAAAGCTGCGCCATCACATCGTCGACCGCGCCGTCATGCCGCGACGGATCATGGTGCGTCAGCGCCAGCTTGCGCGCGCCCGCCTCGCGCCCGACGCGCAAAGCATATTCGACCGTCGAATGGCCCCAGCCGCGCTTCGCCGCAAATTCGGGCGCGATATATTGCGCGTCGTGGATGATCAAATCGGCCCCGCGCATGAACTCGGCATGCGCCAGATCCTCGCCGCACAGATCGCCTTCGCCATCGGCCACGTCGCGCGAATGGGGTTCGTGATCGCACGCATAGACGACCACCGCACCGCCCGCCTCCAGCCGGAAGGCGACCGTGAGCGCGGGGTGGTTCAGGTAGCGGGTGTGGATCGTCACATCGTCGATCGTGAAGCTGCCCTCGCCCAGATTGTGGTAGCGCAGCTTGCCCCCGAACGCGTCGAGCGTGATCGGGAAATAGGTATATTCCATCTGCCCCGCGAGCGCGTCTTTCAGCGATTCCTGAAAGCCCTGCGGCGCATAGAGATCCCATTCATGCCCCGGCACGAAGAAGGGCGTGAAAAAGGGGATGCCCTGAATATGATCCCAATGGGTGTGGCTGATCAGCATATGACCACGCGAAGGCTTTCCCTCCGCCATGATCGCATTGCCAAGTTCATGCCCGCCGGTACCGCAATCGATTACCAGCCGGGTTCCCCCAAGGGAGACCACCTCGACACACGATGTGTTGCCGCCATAACGTAACGTCGACGGTCCGGGCTTTGCGAGCGATCCGCGCGTGCCCCAAAAGCGTACCCGCATGTCGAGACCCCCATGTCGATCTCAGTTGCGGCGCGGATTTGATAGAGAAGCGCCGCATTTGTCCAGTGCCGACTAGCGAAAGACATTGATTTAACTTATGTCGTTTCGGGGGTCGCGCCCAATTGGGGACTAAAAACAGGGACTGTAGCGATGCGTATATTGTCGTGCAGCCGGGTGGCCCTTGCCGCCCTGGCCATCTCTGCCGCCGCGCCTGCCAGCGCCACCAGCTTCTATCTGGCCGAACAGTCGATCCGCGCCGCAGGCCGCGCCTTTTCGGGCGAGGCCGCCGATCAGGGATCGGACATGCTGTGGTGGAACCCGGCGGCGATCGCCGGCAGCACCCGCACCCATGCCGCGATCGGCGCCGCGTTGATCCTTCCCGACGCCAATGTCCGCGACAATGGCACGCTGATCCAGCGCCCCGGCCAGCCCGCAGCGCCCGTGGGCGGCGACCTGACGCCCGGCAATCCGGCCAAGAAGGGTGTCCTTCCCTCCGCCTCGATCGCGGTGCCGCTGAACGACAGCATCACGCTGGGCCTCGCGCTCTCCTCGCCCTTCAGCCTCACGACCGACTACAAGTCGGACAGCTGGACCCGCTATATCGCCGACAAGACCAAGCTGATCACGACGACGTCCAGCCGTCGATCGGCATCAAGCTGACCGAACAGTTCCGCGTCGGCGCGGGCCTGAACATCGAATATGCCGACGCGACGCTCCAGAAGCGGCTGCCCAATCTGCTCGCCACCCTGCCCGATGGTTCGCAGGCGCTGAAGGGCGATGCGCTCGACCTCGGCTTCAGCGTCGGCGCGCAATATGTGGGCGAGCGCGTGAGCCTGGGTCTCAGCTACAAGTCGGCGATCAAGCATAAGTTCGATGGCGACATCACGATTTCCGGCCTGCTCGGCCCGCTCGCCGCATCGAACACCAAGTTCGACACCACCGCGACCTTCACGACGCCGTGGCAGATCATCGGCGCGGTACGGGTGAAGGCGACCGACGATCTGACGCTCAACGCGCAGGTCAGCCGCTTCGGCTGGGCGAAGTTCGATCGCATCCGCCTGGCCGTTCCGCCGGGCGCCTTCGTGCCCGAGGATTATCGTGACACTTGGACGGTCGCGGCGGGCTTCGATTATCAGATCAAACCGGAGATCACCGTGCGCGGCGGCGCCTATCGCGATCAGACGCCCACGCAGGACGGCCGCCGCGACCCCAACGTCCCCGACGGCAATCGGACAGCCTTCGCCGCCGGCGCGAGCACGAAGGTGAGCGAGACGATCACCCTCGACGTCGCCGCCGAATATATCCTGTTCGACAAGGAAAGCGTCGATCGGCAGGCCATCGCCTTCGAAGGAACCCCGGTCGCGACCTCGATCCTGACCAACGGCACGACCGACGCGCACGCAATCGTGTTGGGAGTAGGTGCAAGGTTCGCTTTCTGAGTGTAAGGGCGGCCGATGGATTTCGATCAGCTCCTCGTCCAATTCTTCGGCACCAAGGACATTGCCGACCTCCCGCCGGAAGCGCTCGTTGCCGGCACGGACCGACTGCGCCTGCAGTTCGGGCTTGAGAAGGACGAAGGGCGGCGCTTCGCCTTGTGGTCGCTCATGTACATGCTCGGCATTGCCCCCGACGTCGAAGACGCCTTCGAGGATGAGGATGAGCGCGACAGCGCGCGCGAGTTCATGGACATGGTCGACGCCGAAATGGACGGCGAGGATGAGGACGACGCCTGAACCCTTGTGGTGAATGGTGCCGGCTGAGGGGATCGAACCCCCGACCTTCGGTTTACAAAACCGCTGCACTACCGCTGTGCTAAGCCGGCAAGGCGCCATCGGGCGGCTGTTCCCCTAGATTTGCCGGGCGGGCCGGTCAACGCGAAACGCGCGCGCCGGCTTGCAATTAGGGCTCACACGACCATCTTTCGGGGATCGGCCCCTTGGCCGATGGCGATCCTGTGCTAGGTCAATCCGTCATGAATGCGGGCAGCGACAAGGATATCAACGAGCCGCGAGACGCGCGGGCGAACAGCGCGACCAAGCCGCGCAACACCGTCAAATCCGGCATCCGCGCGGTCGAGGTGATCGACTATTTCATGCAGGTCGCCGAACCGGTGCGCACCGCGACGCTCAGCAAGGCGCTGGGCATCCCCAATTCGAGCGCGGACGAGCTTCTGCGCACGCTCGCCGCCAGCGGCTATCTGAATTACGATGTGGAGCAGAAGCTCTATTCGCCGTCTTACAAGCTGGTTTCCAACATCCGCGCCGTGGAACGCAACTTCTTCGGCGAGGATGTCGTCGCAAGGATGATGAGCGATCTGCGATCGGAGACGGGCGCGTCGGTCGTCCTGACCCAGCAGAATGATTGCTGGATGGATTCGGTCGCGCGCGTGACGGGCAGCTGGATCGAGCAGAGCGAACGCTATCCCGCCGAACTGGTCTGCTATCAGGGCGACCGTTGGCAGCCGAGCACCAATTTCGCGGCGGCGATCCTGACCCGATATAGCAATGTCCAGCTGGCCGACCTGACCCAGCGGATCCAGCGGCTGGGCCTCGGCCCGTCCGGCCCTTCGCTGTTCGACGGGCTGATCGGCACGGTCGAACGGACGCGATCGCGCGGCTATGCTGTGTTTCGCGGCGACGAGGGCAATCCCGTCAACTCGATCGCCGTCCCGCTGGTGATGCGGCACGCGGCCTCGCCTTATGCGATCGGGCTGATCGGCCCATCTTTGTTCGCCAGCGCCGGCGACGAGCGCGAGGTGGCGCAGATCCTGCGCCGGATCACCGATCGCTATATCGACCGGATCAACGGCCTCGCCTGATCAGGCGGGTGGCGGGCTGAAACACCCGACGACCTCGGCCAGCGAAGGGTTGCGACGCAGCGTCTGCCCGCCGCTGACATGCAGCGTCTGACCGGTGACAAAACTTGCATCGTCGCTGGCCAGCCAGACCGCCGCCGTCGCGACATCCGCCGCCACGCCCGGCCGCCGCAGCGGGATTTCGCGCATGTAGAGATCATGCACCGGGGGAAAGGCCATGCCCCCGCCCGACATCGGCGTATCGGCGATACCGCCCGGCGCGATCGAATTGGCGCGGATGCCGCGATCCCCGAATTCGTGCGCGATGCAGCGGATGATGTGATCCATCCCCGCCTTCGTGCCCATATAGGCGGCGTGATCGTCGAACATGATCGTCGCCGTGACCGACGATATCTGGATGATCGAACCGCCATCGGGCATCGCGCGGAGCAACGCCTGGAAGAACTGGAAGGGGCCGGAAAACTGGATTGCCGCCATCCGATCCAGATCGTCGCGCGTGGTTTCGAGGAACGGCTTGAGCAGGCCCCAGCCGACGGTGTTCACGCCGATGTCGATCCCGCCCATCGCGCTCGCCGCCTGCGAGACTGCGGCGTCGATGCTGTCGCCGTCGGCGATGTCGCAGGGCTGCCAATGTGCGCCGATCTCGTCTGCGACCGCCTGCACCGCATCAGGCCGGCGCCCCGCGACCGTGACGACGGCGCCCTGTTCGACATAAGCGCGCGCGATAACCGCCCCCAGATTGCCGGGCGCCACGCCCAGAATGAGCGCGCGCCGGCCCTGCAATTTCTTGTCCATGACGCCCTTGCCTCCCCGATTGCCTGTCCGATCATGGCTGGCGCCGCCTTTTGGCGGTCACGGCATCTTGTAGGCACGCGTCGCTGAGGCTTCGAGCCCATCGGGCGGAATGCCGCGGTTACGGAACGCCGAAGGTCCAGCCCTCGAGCGCAGCGACCTCATCCGTCAACCCGGACGGATGCCACAGCCCCGGCACTTCAGCCGCTCGCGCGAGCCAGGCGGCGCCGACGATCGCGTCGGTCGCATGGTCGTCATAGCGCGCGAGTACGGGCGCATCGATCCCCCAGCCCGCCAAGGCCAGCGCGAGCGCTGCGGCATCGCGCATCTTGGATCGACCCTTGCCGAGCCCGGCGGCGCGGGCGGCGATGCTGGTGTAGAGTTCGACGATTAGCGGGCCTTTGTCGGGCACCGGATCGAACGGCCAGACGGGAACGCGGCCCGCCAGCTTGTGCAGCATCCGCATGCCGGTGAGGCTCGATTTCCCCACCTGCGCTGCGCCGACGAGGTTGAAGCAGGAGACGGCATTGCCATGCCCGCCCTCGCGGCACGCACGCTCGGTCAGCCGCATCCGGCCCATGCCGCCGCCGAACAGATCGCCCTCGAGCCCGCCGTGGCGGCGGAAGTGGCGGGCGATGTCGGGATGATCGACGAAGCCGCCGGCCGCCAGATGCGGATCATTGGCCGACAGATCGTCGATCGCCGCCCACAAAGCCCGCGCATCGGCGGGGCTGTCGGGCCAGCCGGGGAGATAGGCGCCCGCATCGAGGAAGGGCAAAGCCATCGAGAAGTCGAAGCCGACCAGCAGGTCCACCTTCGCCGCAGCCTGTTCGATCAGCCAGTCGGCCACGTCCTGCCGCGACCAGGCGTGATCGAGCAACACCGGGGCCTCGCGCCCCTCGGCCACTGCGACCGCAATCCCCTTCGGCCGTTCGACCGCCTGCCCCGACCAGTCGATGCACGCGAAGCGGGTGAAGGTGCGGGTCACCTGGTCTTCTTCGGGCGCGGTTTGGGCGGCTTCTTCGCCAGCGCGCGTTCGTGCGCCCGTTCGATCATCGCCAGCACACGCGCTGGATCGGCGCTGGCGTAGCGGACGAGCAGGCCCGGCCAGCCGGCATAATGCGGGGTCTGCCAGAAGGTGTCGGGATCGGTTTCCATCAGCATGTCGACCGTGTCGAGATCGAGCATCAGGTGGAAGCTGTCCGCCTCGCGCCCCGGCGTCAGGAAGGCGTTGCCGTTCGCCTTGACCGCGGGGCCACCATAATAGGTCGACATTTCGGAACCCGGCAATGTGAGCGCGTGGGCCACCACCTTATCCCAACTTAATCCCATCATCCCCACCCCCGCTCGTCCCGAGCGAAGTCGAGGGATGTTCCCGCATACCAACGTGTCTCGACTTCGCTCGACACGAACGGTTGGGGGAGAAGGACCGTCACTCCCCCCGCCGCTCCGCGCGCAGCCGATCCCAATAGGCGAGCCGCTCGGCAATCTTCGCCTCGAACCCGCGCGGGGAGGGTTCGTAGAAGGTCTGCGCGCCCATTTCCTCGGGCCAGTAATCGTCGCCGGAGAAGGCATCCTCGGCGTCGTGATCATAGGCATAGCCCTTGCCGTAGCCGATATCCTTCATCAGCCGGGTGGGCGCGTTGAGGATGGTTTTGGGGGGCGAGAGCGAGCCGGTGTCCTTGGCCGATCGGAACGCCGCCTTCTGCGCCTTGTAGGCCGCGTTCGATTTGGGGGCGGTCGCGAGATAGAGGCACGCCTGCACGATCGCGAGTTCGCCCTCCGGCGACCCCAGAAAGTCATAGGCGTCCTTTGCGGCGAGGCATTGGACGAGCGCCTGCGGATCGGCCAGCCCGATGTCTTCGGATGCGAAGCGAACGAGGCGGCGCAGGACGTAGAGCGGCTGTTCGCCCGCCGTCAGCATGCGGGCCATGTAATAGAGCGCGGCCTGCGGATCGGAGCCGCGCAGCGATTTGTGGAGCGCGGAGATGAGGTTGTAATGCCCCTCCCGATCCTTGTCGTACACCGCCATGCGCCGGTGCAGGAGCGCGGCCAACTGGCCGGGTTCGAGCGGTTCGGGGATCGCGATCGAGAATAGGGTTTCGACCTGGTTGAGCAGGAAGCGCCCGTCGCCGTCGGCCGAGGCGATCAACGCCTCGCGCGCGCCGGGCGTGAGCGGCAGTTCGCGCCCCTCCGCCTCCTCCGCACGGGCGACCATCTTGCCCAGCGCGGTCGCATCGAGCCGGTTGAGGATCAGCACCTGCGCGCGGCTGAGCAACGCGGCGTTGAGCTCGAACGAGGGGTTTTCGGTAGTGGCGCCGACGAGGACGACGGTGCCGTCCTCGACATAAGGCAGGAAGCTGTCCTGCTGCGCGCGGTTGAAGCGATGGATCTCGTCCACGAACAGCAGGGTGCGCTGCCCCATGCGCGCATGTTCGCGCGCTTCGGCGAAGATCTTCTTGAGGTCCGCGACGCCCGAGAACACCGCCGAGACGGGGGCGAAGCGCAGGCCGACCGCATCGGCGAGCAGACGCGCGATCGTGGTCTTTCCGGTGCCCGGCGGCCCCCACAGGACGAGCGACGAGAGCCGCCCCGCCGCGACCATACGCCCGATCGCCCCTTCCGGCCCGGTGAGATGTTCCTGCCCGATCACCTGATCGAGCGACTGCGGGCGCAACCGTTCGGCGAGCGGGGCGGACTCGGACAGGACGGGAGCGGGTGCATCGGAGGCGAAGAGGTCGGCCATCAGCAGCGAATATAGGCGGGCGACGCAGGGGGTGCCAGCCCGAGAAGAGGCGGGCGATGACTCGGCCCGCTGACGGAATTCGAAATACGAAACTTGTCAAACTTGTCACTACGTCTGCTTCGGAATCGCTTCCCCGACGGCCCCGACGAGCGAGACAGGAGGAAAGTGCGCGCATTTGGCATAGGGCCAGATTAGGCGCAGCCGCCCGTGTAGGACAGCCGATGCGCGGCCTGTTGCCAAATCCCTCCCGATTAACCATTGATGTTATATCGTATCTTTGATTCGGGGGATTAAGTGAAGCTATCAATCTGGCTGGGCGCTGGCGCGGCGCTCGGATCGGCTCTTGTCGCCATGCCGGCTTTTGCGGAGGAGGCCGATGACGAGCGCAGCCATTCGGACATCGTCGTTACCGCCGTGCGCGAGGATGACAGCTATGCGCCCGAGGCAGCGGCCGTGGCGGGCAAAAGCCCCGCACCGTGGATCGAGACGCCGCAGTCGATCAGCGTGGTGACGCGCCAGCAGATCGAGGATCGCAACCTCTTCACAATCGGCGAGGCGGTGCAGACCGTGGCGGGCGTGACCGTGATGCCGTTCGACGGCACCAATCCCGATTATCGCGCGCGCGGCTTCGTGCTCGATTATGCCTATGACGGCATTCCATCCACCTTCTCGTCGGGCGTGCCCGAGTTCGATCTGGTGATCTACGAACGGCTGGAGGTGCAGCGCGGGCCGACCGGATTGTTCCGGGGTTCGGGTTCGCCGGGCGGCACGATCAACCTGATCCGCAAGCGCGGGCTCGACAAGTTCGCCGCATCGACCGCGCTGTCGGGCGGATCGTGGAATAATTATCGCGGCGAGTTCGACATTGGCGGGCCGATCGACGCCGCCGGGCGGCTGCGCGTGCGCGCGGTGGCGGCGATCCACGATCGCGATTTCTTCCAGAAGAAGTCGCACACCCGCAAGATCACGTCCTATGCTGCGGCCGATTATGATCTGACGCCGACGACCACGATCGGCGCGTCGATCAGCTATCAGGATACCGAAGCCGACACGCCGATGAATGGGCAGCCCGCTTATGGCCTGCGCGCCAACGGGCAGCGCCATCCGCTGACCGACAGTTTCCTGAACTTCCCGCGCAGTTTCCAGCATCTGCCGAACACCAACCTCTTCACCGAAACCACGACCGAATATGCGGGCGAGGTGAAGCAGGAGATCGGCCGCTGGTCGCTGGTGGTGCGCGGGCTGCATCGTGACATTCCGCGCGCGTGGCACGACGCCTTCATCCGCCCCGGCACCGGGGTCGATCCGGTGACGCTGACCGCCGAATATGTGAACCGGCGCAGCGATGGCGAGAATGGCAAGACCGCGGTCGATGCCTATGCGACAGGGCCGTTCACCCTGATGGGGCGCGAACATGACCTGACGATCGGCTATAGCTGGGACAAGCGCACGACATCGTTCCTGGCGCGCACCCAGACATCGGTCGGCCGCTATTCGATCCTCAATGCCGATGCGATCCCGATCGCGCCGCTGATCTACACGTCGGGCAGCGAGACCGACCTGCGGCAAAGCGGATTCCACGCGCAGGTGCGGCTGCATCCGTTCGACGGCTTCACGATCGTCGCGGGCGGGCGCTTCAGCGACTATACCAACAAGACGCGAGCGATCCCGCCTTCGACCCCGACCCGTTTCACCGTGAGCGGGCGCGAGCGCGGCCAGTTCACACCCAGCGTCGGCGCGGTGCTGCACCTGACCGACAACGTCACGCTCTACGGAAGCTATTCGGACATCTTCAATCCGCAGACCGCGCTGCGCGCCGACGGATCGGTGCTCGATCCGCGCGTCGGGCAGCAATATGAGGCGGGATTGAAGGGCCGCTTCCTCGACGGGCAGCTCAATGCCAGCGCCGCCGCGTTCAGCAGCAAGGATACGAACCGCGCGTTGGCCGACACGGCCAATCCCGGCTTCTTCGTCCAGGCGGGCGAAGTGAGCATCAAGGGATTCGAATTCGAGGTGACGGGTCGGCCGATTGCGGGCCTCGATCTGGTCGCGAGCTACACCAACGTCAAAACCGAATATGCGGTGGGCACCGCCGCGCAGACGGGCGCGATCTTCGATATCTTCACGCCGCGCCATCAGTATAAGTTCTATGCGCGTTACGAGCCGGCGGCGCTGGGCGGGGCGTTCGCGTCGGCCAGCCTGAACGGGCAGAGCGGCGTGGTCGGCGGCGGCGTGGCGGGGGTGCGCGAGCAGGCGGCCTTCGCGATCGTCGGCGCCCAGATCGGCTGGCGCTTCAACGACAATCTGCGCGCCTTCGTCAGCGTCAACAACCTGCTGGACAAGGTCTATTACCAGCGGGTCGGATCGCCCAACACGTACAATTTCTACGGCGAGCCGCGCAATTTCCTGCTCACCCTGCGCGCCGCTTACTGACTCCGCATGATCGCGCCGGCGGCCGTCAGGGTCGCCGGCGCACGCGCGCTTAGAAGGGCAGCTTGAAGCCCGGCGGCAGCGGGATCGAATCCTTCATCTTGGCCATTTCGGCGTTCGACGCCGCATCGGCCTTCGCGCGCGCATCGTTGAGCGCGGCGGCGATCAGATCCTCGAGCATCTGCTTTTCGGATGCGACCATCAGCGAATCGTCGATCGAGACGCCGAGGATGCGGCCCTTCGCAGTCGCCTTGATCTTCACCAGGCCGCCGCCAGCCGCGCCTTCGACCTCGATCTTGTCGAGCGAGGCCTGCGCCTGATCCATCTGCGCCTGCACCGACTGCGCCATATTCTGCGCGGCGGCGAACATATCCTCGAGGCTTTTCATCGCGGGACTCCTTGGTTGGCGGTCCTCCTACGCCGTTCGCGGAGGGGCGAAAAGACGCTCTTGTAAAAACCTTCTCAAGATATATCTTAGACACATCGAAACCGAATCGGAGTTACTATGTTCGGAAACAAGCATGGCCACCATCGTGGCCACCACATGCATCACATGATGCGCCACGCGATGCGCGGCGGCGGCTTTGGCCGTGGCGGCGATTTCGCGGAAATGTTCGGCGGACGCGGGGGCGGCTTTGGCGGCCATCGCGGCGGACGCCGGCGGGTGTTCGACGGCGCGGAGCTGCGCCTCGTCCTCCTCAAGCTGATCGGCGATGAGCCGCGCCACGGTTACGACCTGATCCGCGCGATCGAGGAACTGACCGGCGGCGCTTATGCCCCCAGCCCCGGCATGATCTATCCCACCGTCACCATGCTGGAGGAGATGGGCCAGATCGCCGAGCAGGACGGCGCGGCATCGGGCAAGAAGCGGCTGTTCGCGATCACCGATGCGGGCACCGCCGAATTGGCCGAGCAGGCCGAGCAGATCGAGGCGTTGTTCGCCCGATTGAAGGCGCTGGCCGAGGAGAGCGGCGCGGACGATCGATCGCCGGTCCGCCGCGCGATGATGAACCTCGCGATGGCGGTGCGGATGCGGCACCATCGCGGTGCGACGGGCGAGATCAACCACGAGATCGCCGCGATCCTCGATGAGGCGGCGCGCAAGGTGGAGCGGCTGTAATGACGCAGCACATCGCGCAAGTGCCGACCACCAATGGCAGCCGCTACCTCCAGCAGCTGTGCAAGCATTGGAGCCACAAGATGCCGGTCGAGTTCGACGCGCAGGCGGGGAAGATCAGCTTCCCCAACGGCACGGTCGCGACGCTGGCGAATGCGGCCGAGACCCTCGATGTCACGCTCGACGTGCCCGAGGGCGTCGACGCGGCGCATATGCAGAAGGTGGTGGCCGATCATCTCGACCGCTTCGCCTTCCGCGAAGCGCCGCTGAGCTTCGATTGGAACTAAGCGCCGGGGCGCCTGCCATAGGTGCCCCAGCGCCATAGCCATTCCATCGGGCCGTAGCGGAAGCGGGCGAACCAGAAGGTCGCGAACAGCGCCTCGGCCACGAGGATCAACGCCGCGACACCCCATTCGCCCCAGCCGTTGAGCCGGCCCCACAGCCCCAGCCCGAAGCCTGAGAAAATCACCGCCGCCAGCGCGGACTGGCCGAGATAGAGCGTCAGCGCCATCCGGCCCATCCGCGCGAACGGCGCGAAGGCGCTTCGGGCGTGCGGCCACAGCGTCAGCACCAGCCCGATGTGGCCGATCGTCATGCCGAACCGGGCGACCTGATCGACCATCGCAGTCCACCCGGTCGGGTTGCCATCATTGCCGAAGATCGCGATCGCCTGCGCGATGCGAAGCGGCAGGCCGATCGCGTAACCGGCGATCAGCAGGCGGGGTCGCCTCCCCTCCATCCAGCCGCTGCGCCACAGGGCCATGCCGATCATCATGAAGCCCGCCGCCTCCGCCACCCACAGGATCGACGCGAGATCGAGCGTCCATTTGGCGGTGACGTGGCTGAGATAGGCGAGGTTCGCTGCATAGTCGCCCTGCCGCGCCGCCGTTTCGGTGGCCAGCGTCTCGGGCGAATAGAGGAAGTTTTCGGACGGCATCATCCCGACCTCGATCGACATCAGCAGCGACATCAGCCCGATCGCGACGAGGCCCGCGATCAGCATGCTCTGCGGCGGCTTGTCGCGGAAGGCCAGCACCGCGAGGCCCGCGACCGCATAGGTCGTCAGGATATCGCCGGGCCAGAGCAGTACTGTCCCGTTCGCGACGCCGAACAGGAAGAGGAGGAGGAGACGGCGCAGATAGAGGCCGTCGCCCTTCCCCGCCCGTTCGAAGAACAGCAGCAGGCCGATGCCGAACAGCATCGAAAAGAGGCCACGCATCGAACCGAAGACGAACAGCTGCGCGACCGTCCACACCTGCCAGTCGGGATCGGCGAGGCTGGGCGCGGCCATCGGCCGTTCCATCCCCACCGGCCCCGCCATCAACGGAATGTTGATCAGCAGGATGCCGCACAGCGCGATCCCGCGCAGTGCGTCAATCGCCTCGATGCGCTGCGACGGCGCGGTGGGGGCGGCTTCGGACAGGGCGATCAGTCCGCCATCTGGGTGAGGACGAAGGCGAAGGCCTCGGCATCCTCGCGCAGGCTGTCGAACCGGCCCGACTTGCCGCCGTGGCCCGCGCCCATGTTGATCTTGAGCAGCAGCAGGTTGGCATCGGTCTTCGCGTAACGCAAAGCCGCCGCCCATTTGGCCGGCTCCCAATAGGTGACGCGCGGATCGTTGAGGCCTCCGGTGATCAGCATCGGCGGGTAAGCCTTCGCCTCGACATTGTCATAGGGGCTGTAGCTGCGGATCAGATCGAAGGCCGCCGGATCGGTGATCGGATTGCCCCATTCGGGCCATTCGCCCGGCGTGAGCGGCAGGCTTTCGTCCTGCATCGTGTTGAGCACGTCGACGAAGGGAACATCGGCCACCACCGCGCCCCACAGATCGGGATCGGTGTTCGCGACCACGCCCATCAGCTCGCCGCCCGCCGAACCGCCGTTGATCGCGATATTGCCCGCGCTGGCGAAGCCCGCGTCGATCAGCCCGCGCGCGGCATCGGAGAAATCGCGGAACGTGTTCCAGCGATGCGTCGCCTTGCCCTTCAGATACCAGTCGTACCCCAGATCGTCGCCGCCGCGGATATGCGCGATCGCATAGGCCCAGCCGCGATCGACGAGGCTGAGGCGGATCGTCGAGAAGCCCGGCGGGATGGCGTGGCCGTAAGCGCCATAGGCGTAGAGGAACAGCTTGCCCGATCCGTCGCGCGGAAAACCCTTGCGGTAGAGAACCGAGACCGGAACCTTCGCGCCGTCCCGCGCCGTGATCGTCAGCCGCTCAGTCGCGTAGAGCGAGGGATCGTAGCCCGAGGGCAGTTCCTGCACCTTGAGCGTAGTGAGGCGGCGCGCGGCGGGATCATAATCATACACGGTCTGCGGCGTGACCATCGAGGCATAGCCGACGCGATAGGCGGCCGGATCGTATTCGGGGTTCGAGCCAAGCGACGCCGTGTAGCTCGCCTCCGGGAAGGCGATGCGATGTTCGGCGCCGTCATAGGATCGCAGGCGGATCTGATCGAGGCCATCGACTCGTTCGGTAATCGCGAGGTGCCCGGCAAAGCTGCTGATCCCGCGCAGATAGACCTGGTCCGAACCGGGGATGACCGTTTCCCATTCGCCGGGCGACGCCGGATCGGCGACCGCGACGCGGAAATTGACATGATCGTCGTTGGTCAGGATCCACAATTTGCCGTGCGCGCCGTCGACCGAATATTCGCGCTTCTCCTTGCGGGGCGCGACGAGGATCGGCGTGGCGGCGGGGTCGCTCGCGGGGACGAGGCGGATCTCGCTCGTCTGGTGATCGTGGGTGTTGAGCGTGATCCACTGCCGGTCCTGCGTCAGCCCGATACCGACGTTGAAGCCGATATCGTCGGTCTCTTCATAGAGCGTGGTGTCGGTCGCGGGATCACTGCCCAGGATGTGCAGCCGGGCGCGATAGGTGCGCCAGTTGTCGTTGACCTCGGTATAGGCGAGGCTCCTGGAATCCGAACTCCACGCGGTCGCGCCGTTCGTGACCGCGCTGACCGTTTCGATATCCTCGCCCGTCGCCAGATCGCGGATGCGCAGGACGAAGCGTTCGGAACCGTTGCTGTCGCTCGACCAGGCCATGAGCCGCCCGTCGGGGCTGACATCGAGTACCTGGAGCCGGAAATAATCGTGGCCCTCGGCCTCGGCTGGCTCATCGAGGATCACCTCGTCCGCACCGCCGCTCACCGGCTTGCGATACCAGACCCGATATTGGCCGCCGGGCCGGAACGCCCACCAATAGAGGAAGTCGCCATCCTTCTGGGGGACGCTGGCGTCATCCTCCTTGATGCGCCCCTTCATCTCAGCGAACAAAGTCTCGACCAGCCCCTCGTGCGGCTTCATCGCCGCGTCGAAATAGGCGTTCTCTTCCTTCAGATAGGAAAGGACGTCCGGCTCATCGATCACCGGATATTTCTGATCCTTCAGCCAGAAATAGGGATCCTCGACGGTCTGGCCATGTCGCGCATAGCTGTGCGGGCGGCGTTCGGCGGCGGGGGGATTGGGGAGCGTCATCAGTCTCTCTTCTCGTCACCCCCGCGAAGGCGGGGGCCTATCCATCTAACCACTCATTGCGCCGCTGGGGAGGGGAGAGCGGATAGGCCCCCGCCTTCGCGGGGGTGACGGGTATGGCTAGAGGATGTTGTCGTAGAGATCGTCCCAGTTCGGGTTGGCTTTCGAAATCAGGCTGGTTTTCCAGATGCGGTTCCATTTCTTGATCCGCTTTTCGCGAACAATGGCCTCTTCGATCGTCGGATAGTCCTCGACATAGACCAGCCGGGTGAGGCCATGCTCACGGCAGAAATCGGAGCCGGTGCCGGTCCTGTGCTGATAGATGCGGGCGGCGAGATCGGCAGTGACGCCGGTGTAGAGCGTGCCGTGCGGACCGTTGGTCATGAAATAGACCCAGCCGCCTTTCATCCCCCCCTCCCCGTCATCCCCGCGAAGGCGGGGATCCATCCAGTCTATCCACAAAGGGAGGCGCCGGTGAAGAGTGTGGATAGGCCCCCGCCTTCGCGGGGGTGACGTTGTGGGGATGCGGGACTATCTTCACCGCAACAATCTTTCCCGAGGCAATACCATGTCCACCTATGAAGACCGCCTGAAAGCCCTGCGCGAAGAATTGGCGCGGCGTCGGCTCGACGGGTTCGTCGTGCCGCTGACCGACGAGCATATGAGCGAATATGTCGGCGCCTATGCGCAGCGGCTCGCCTGGCTGACCGGCTTTCAGGGATCGGCGGGTTCGGCGGTCGTGCTGCCCGCCGAGGCCGCGATCTTCGTCGACGGGCGCTATACGCTGCAGGTGCGCGATCAGGTCGACGGCAAGCACTGGTCCTACCAGTCGGTGCCGCAGACGAGCACGTCGGAGTGGCTGGAGAAGAATGCGCCCGACGGCGGGCGGATCGGCTATGATCCGTGGCTGCACACCAAGGGCTGGGTCGAGGCGGCCAAGCGCGCGCTCGCGACCAAGGGCGCCGAGCTGGTCGCGGTCGATACCAACCCGATCGATGCGGTGTGGCCCGACAAGCCGGCGCCGTCCGACGCGCGTCTCGTAGTCCAGCCCGACGATCTGACCGGGCAGTCCTCCGCCGCCAAGCGCGCCGAGATCGCCGACTGGCTGGATGCGAAGCGCGCCGACAGCGCGGTCCTGTCCGCGCTCGATTCGATCGCGTGGACCTTCAACGTGCGCGGCACCGACGTGGAGCGTACGCCGGTGGCGCTGGCCTATGCACTCGTCCATGCCGATGCGACCGCCGACCTCTATGTCGCGTCGGACAAGATCGACGATGCCGTCCGGCAGCATCTGGGCAACGGGGTGCGCGTGCATGACCGCGCCGCGTTCGAACCCGCACTGCGCGCGCTGGCAGGCAAGACGGTCGCCGTCGATCCCGAACGCGCTGTCGCCGCGATCTTCGAATCGCTGAGCAAGGGCGGCGCGACGCTGATCGAGGCGCGCGATCCCGCCGTCCTGCCCAAGGCGATCAAGAATGCGGTCGAAGTCGCCGGCCACAAATCGGCGCAGGCGCGCGACGGCGCGGCGCTCAGCCGCTTCCTCCACTGGCTGTCGGTCGAAGCGCCGAAGGGCGGCCTCGACGAACTGACCGCGCAGGCCAAGCTGCGCGCCTTCCGCGACGAGACCGGTTTGCTGCGGGACCTGAGCTTCGACACGATCTCCGGCGCCGGCCCCAATGGTGCGGTCGTCCATTATCGCGCGAGCGAGGAGACCAACCGGCCGCTCGAGCGCGGCAGCCTCTATCTCGTCGATTCGGGCGGGCAGTATCAGGACGGCACCACCGACGTTACCCGCACCGTCGCGATCGGCGAGCCGACCGCGGAAATGCGCGACCGCTATACCCGCGTGCTGAAGGGCCATATCGCGATCGCGCGCGCCATCTTCCCCAAGGGGACGCGCGGCGGGCAGCTCGATATCCTCGCGCGCCAGTTCCTCTGGGCCGCCGGCCTCGATTATGCGCACGGCACCGGCCACGGCGTCGGCAGCTATTTGTCGGTGCATGAGGGGCCGCAGCGTATCGCGACCTTCGGCGGGGGCGACGAACCGCTGCAGGCGGGCATGATCCTCTCGAACGAACCCGGTTATTACAAGACGGGCGAGTACGGCATCCGCATCGAGAATCTGATTCTGACCGTACCCATCGCAATCGATGGCGCCGAGAAGGACATGTACGGCTTCGAGACACTCACGCTCGCCCCTTATGAGCGTGCGTTGATCGACGTGTCGATGCTGACGGCGGACGAGATCGCGTGGATTAACGCTTATCACGCAAGGGTTTCCGCCGAAATCGGCAGCCAGCTGGACGGCGAAGCGAAGGCGTGGATCGAGGCGGCGACGGCCGAACTGAATTAACCTTAGTTAACGCCTCACCGCACCGAGGGCACGCTTCACAGAAGCGACGCCCAGTGTTAAATAATCCGACAGCGAAGGGGCCGGCTCCACGGGGGACATTGGCGGCCTGCCCCGTCGTTTGCGCCTGCCGGCAGAACCGGCCGGCGGATCAGGGCATAGGGTCGGATGCGTTTGCTTGGCTGGCGCCGGATTATCGTTCGCGTGGGCGCGGTGCCCCTCATCTGGGGGGCGCTGGGCGGTGCCGCGCCGCTTTGGACCGTCGCCGACGTCGATCAACGCCTGCTGGCCGTCCACAATGCCGAACGCGCCCGATTGGGCATCCCCCCGCTCGTCTGGAACGACAAGCTCGCCGCGCGCGCCGCGCAATGGGCCGACGAACTGACCGAGATGGACGGCCTCGAACATGCCGACGACGCCGATTATGACGACGGCAGTTCGGTCGAGGGCGAGAATCTGTGGCGCGGGACCAAGGGATATTACACGCCCGAACAGATGGTCGGATTGTGGATCGACGAGCGCAAGATCTTCGTCAACGGCCCCTTCCCCAAGAACGCCACCAACGGCCGCTGGCGCGACGTGGGCCATTATACCCAGCTCGTCTGGCGATCGACGACCCAGCTCGGCTGCGCGATCGCGGCGAGCAAGGAGGATGAGATCCTGGTCTGCCGCTATGTCGAAGGCGGCAATGTGATCGGCGAAAAGCCTTACTGATTCTCGTCGGCGGGGGATTCGGCCGCGGATTTCGAAACATCCTGCACCGCGCGCGCCTGCGCCTTGCGGCGCTTCAGGTTTTCGCGCAGCTGCTGCGCCAGCCTTTCGGCGCGGTCATCGGGGGTGGAGCGGGCGGGTCCGGACATGATGGTGCGATGCCATCGTCCACGAAGTGCCGCAACCGCCTTGACGGACGCCGCGCCATTCGCCATAGCGCCGCCACCCCGCGCGGCCACCCGCCGCCCGGACGCCGCAACATGCTGGCGATGCTGCCGTAGCTCAGTGGTAGAGCGCATCCTTGGTAAGGCTGAGGTCGTGAGTTCAATCCTCACCGGCAGCACCACCCGCCCCGCGATTTCAGTGAAATCCGGGCGGGTTTGAAAGATCCCCACGCAATATCCGCGACAGGCGCCGATCGTGCGAATCGTCAGCGTTTGACGGGCGTATCCAGTTCGGCCTCGACCTGCGCGATGAAGGCGCGGGTCTTGTAGCGTTCGGCCAGAGCATTGTGCGCGGCGGTCGCGTTGGGATGAACCGCCGCCTCGGCCTGTTCCTTCTCCTCCCGCGCGCGGCGCAGGAGATAAGCGGCTTCGTCGTCGAGTTCGGTCATCGATATCCTCTCTCTTTTTGGGATGTCCGCTGACCATCCATTGTCGCCCCCATAGGTGTCTGGCGGGTTGCACGCACGCGACAATTGCACGGCAATGCGCCAGGCGGATGGATCAGCCGTAACAAAGCGATGGCATTGCGCTTGGCGGATCGCCGCCGGCCTGCGATGGCTGGCGCCATGACGGATGATGGATCGATGCTGAAACCGGGCCACAATTGCTGGCGGATCGAACGCGCGGATCAGGCGACGGTCATCGTCGATGCCGACAATTATTTCAGGGCCGCGCGCGCCGCGATGATCAAGGCGAAGAAGCAGATCCTGCTCGTCGGCTGGGATTTCGACGCGCGAATCCGCTTTGGCGGCGATGGCGACGATGGCGGGCCGGAGCGGGTGGGCGAGTTCGTGAGCTGGCTGGTCCGGCGCACGCCCGGCCTGAACGTCTATATCCTGCGCTGGGATACCGGCGCCATCAAGACGCTGTTCCACGCGCAGACGATGGTGCGGATCGCAAAGTGGATCAAGGATCCGCAGGTCCATTTCCGGCTCGACGCGCATCATCCGCCGGCGGGGTCGCACCATCAGAAGGTGGTCGTGATCGACGACGACGTCGCCTTTTGCGGCGGCATCGACGTGACTGTCGACCGTTGGGACACGCGCGACCATGTCGATGAGGAGCCGCGCCGCGTGGAACCGGACGGCACGCCTTACGGCCCGTGGCACGATGCGACGACGATGATCCAGGGGCAGGCCGCGCAGGCGCTGGGCGATTTGTGCCGTGGGCGCTGGAAAGTATCTGGTGGCGACGCGATCGATCCCGTGTCGGACGGCGGCGATTGCTGGCCCGATCATGTCGAACCCGATTTCACCCATGTCGATGTGGGCATCGCCCTGACCGTCCCCGAAATGGCCGATCAGGAGCCCCGGCACGAGATCGAGGCGCTCTATGTCGATCTGATCGCGCGGACCAAGCGGCTATTCTACGCCGAAAGCCAGTATTTCGCGTCGCGCCGCGTGGCGGAGGCGATCGGCAAAAGACTGGCCGAGCCCGATGGGCCGGAGTTCGTGATCGTCCATCCGACCAGCGCCCAGGGCTGGCTGGAGCCGGTCGCGATGGATTCGGCGCGCGCGCGGCTGGTCGAGGCGCTGCACGAAAAGGATCCGCATCGCCGCCTGCGCCTCTACAGCCCGTTCACCGCGGGGGGCGAGCCGATCTACGTCCATGCCAAGGTGACGGTGATCGATGACGAGGTGCTGCGCGTCGGATCGTCGAACTTCAACAACCGGTCGCTCCGGCTCGACACCGAATGCGATGTCGTGATCGACGCGGTCCGCGATCAGAATGCCGATGAGCGCCGCACGATCGCGGGCATACGCAATTCGCTGCTCGCCGAGCATCTCGACACCGAGTGCGAGACGATCGAGGCGATGATCGCCGAAACCGGATCGATCATCGAGACGATCGAGCGGCTGCGCGGCGACGGCCGTTCGCTACGCCCCTATGAAGTGCCCGAGCTGGACGCGGTGCGCGAATGGCTGGCCGACAACAAGATCCTCGATCCCGAAGGGCCGGGCGAAATGTTCGAGGCGCTGTCCGCACGCAAGCCGCTGCTGAAGAATCTGCGCCCGCATCTGCACCGTCCCGACGGCACCCTGTCTCCCACGACGATCGCCATATCGATCGCGGGCGTGGCGGTGGGCGCGACGTTGATCGGTACGATGTGGAGCAAGTTCGGAAAGCGGCGGTAGGAATCAACCAACCGCCGCTCCCGTTAAAGCTCCATCATTCCAGATATTCTGCGCGCAGCGCCGCGATCTTGGTGGCGTCGAGGCCCAGCTTTTCCTTGTAATAGCCGTCGATACCGCCGGGATAGGCGTCCATCGTGGCGAAAGCGGCTTCGATATAGGTGCGGTCGACACCCATCAGCGCCTTGATCGCATCGGGCGGCAGGTTGCGGAACGCCGCCATTGCCGGATCGTCCGACGCCGGCGCCTTCGGCCGGAAATATTGGTTCGACAGCAGATAATCCTGGATCACCGTCTCCCGCGGCACGCCCAGGATCGACAGCAGGATCGCGGCCCCCACGCCGGTGCGGTCCTTGCCGGCCGAACAGTTGAAGGCAAGCGGCGCCTGATCGGCGAGCAGTTCGTTCACCAGCATACGGAACTGCGGCGCGAACTCGTTGGGGATGCTGCGATAGCCGGTGGCCATGTTGGCGCGGACATCGGCTGCGTTGATCCCCGGCTTGGCGAGCAGCGCACCCAGCGCGCCATTGTCCATCGCATAGTCACGCGTGAGGACCACGGTTGCATTCTCCTTGGGCCATGCAACCGGCTCGCGGGTCCGTTCGGACGTGCTGCGCAGGTCGACGACGGTGCGCAGGTGGCGCGAGGACAGATAGGAGAAGTCCTTCGCCGTCAGGCCGTTCATCACGCCCGAGCGGTACAGGACGCCCCACTTCACCGTCCGGCCATCGGCGGTGCGATAGCCGCCCAAATCGCGGAAATTCTGCCCGCCTTCGAGCGGCAGCAGACGTTCCTTCGCGGCCGCTTCGGCGGCCACCGGCGCGGGGCCAGCCGCCACAGCGGGCGCCCCGGCGAGCGCGAGCAGGCCAAGGCCGATCAGTGCGCCCCGGCGAGCAATATCGATTGCCATATCCATCATCCTTTCGTTCGTGCCGATCACAGTGAGAAGCGGACGCCGAACATGTAGCGGCGGCCGATCTGCTCCACCTCGGTCGGGCGCGACTTGTTGCCGTCATAAGCGAGGTAGATCGCGTCGGTCAGGTTGTTCGCGTCGGCGAAGATGCTGACGTTCTTGTTGATCGCATAGCGCACCGACACGTCGAGATTGTCGTAGCCCTTGCGGAACTCACCACCACCGAAGCCGCCGAGCGTATCCAGCCAGTCGCTGCGCCACTGATAGGAAACGCGCAGCGAGAGCCCGTATTTCTCATAATAGACCGAAGCATTGGCGACCGTATCGGACATGCCCTGGAAATCGATATTCTTGATCGTGGGCGTGTCGAACGATCCGTCGAGCAGCGCCAGATTGCCCTGGAAGCCGAGGCCGTCGAACGGCGAAGGCAGGAAACTGAACTGCTGCTGATAGTTGAACTCGACACCGTAGAGCTTGCCGCTCTTGCCGTTGAAGGTCGAGGTCAGCAGATAGCCCGAGCGATCGATGCCGCCGCTATTGTAGAGATCGGTGCCGACGGGCTGCTGGTTCTGATAGAGGACATCCTCAACCCAGCGGTGGAAGCCAGCGACCGAGAGGATGCCACCGCCCGGAAGATAATATTCGAGGCTCGCGTCGAGGCCCCAGGTATATTCGGGCTTGAGCTGCGGATTGCCGCCGCTGACCGTTCCCGGCACGAATGTGTCGTTGACCGAACTGCCGACGCGGATTTCGCCGAAGGACGGACGCGCGATGCCGCGCTGCCCGGCGACGCGGAACACCAGGTCTTCGGCCACATCGAAGCGCGCGTTGATGCTCGGGAAGAAGTCGGTGTAGCTTTGCGGCGCCGAGAGCGGGACCAGCCCCGCCGCCGTCCGGCTGGAGCCGGTGTTGCGCAGCTTGAAATTCTCGATCCGGACGCCGGCGACGACCTGCCCCGATGCGAACTCATATTTGCCCATGATGTAGCCGGCGAGGGTCTTCTCGTTCAGGCGATACCGGTTTTCGGGCGCGATGTTCGAAGGATTGTAGGTGCCTGCCGCCTGCAAGCGATCAAGCAGCGCGTCGAGATCCGCGCGCATCGCACGATTGTCGATATAGTTGATCGGGAAGCCGAGCGGGAATTCGGTCTCCCACGGCTTGTTCGCAACATAGCCGCCGGGATTGAACGATTGGCCGGCGAGCGAGACGATATTGGTCTGATTGATCGTGAAGCCTTTGATCTTGCGATCGGCGTAGAGCATGCCGGCCGAAAACGTCATGTCATCGAACGACTTCGAAAGATCGAACTTGGCGGTGTAGCTGTCCGAGTAGGTATCCTGCGTGATCGGGATCAGGATGCCGCCGCTCGTGAAGCGGCTCTGCGCCAGCCCCGTGAGCGGGGCGCCGCGCGTGGCCGACGCGCCCGAACCGACCGTGCCGAACAGGCTGATGACCGGGAAGCGCGGATCGCTGGCATCATAGGTGATCGACGGGCGATCGGCAGTGCCCAGGCTCGACTGGACCAGCGGCAGATAGGTGGTGTTTTCGGTGCGGGTATAGTTGAGCGCCAGCCCCGCCTTGAGGCCGTCGTCCGATTCATAATCCCCGCCGACCGTGTTGATATAGTTGCGGGTGCGATATTCGCCGTAATTGGCCGACGCGCTGACGGGCACGCCGTTCAGGCTGCCGCTGGCGGGCGATCGCGTGCCGTTGGCGGCGGTGGACAGGCGGAACACATATTGGTTGCGCTGCTCGTCATCCTTGAACTCGGTGTAGATCGAGCGGGCGTAGAAACGCTGGCCGTCGGCGGGCTCGAATTCGATCGCCGCGAATGCGCCGTTATTCTCGCGCTCCACCTCATATTGGCGGATGTCGAACACGGTGGGGCCGTTCGCATCATAGGCGCCGACCTCGCGATTGTCGGTCAGCTGCTTGCGGCGATAGTGCGAGGCGCCGACGACGACACCGAACACATCGTTCGCCCAGCTGGCGCGGAGCGAACCCTGGCGCTGATCCTTGCCGCCCAGTTCCATGAAGCCGTAGCCGAGATCGCCCTGCAGGTGAAAACCGTTCTGCGCGAGCGGCGAATAGGTGCGCAGATCGATATTGGCGACGATCGCTTCGGCCTGAAGATCCGAGGTGAGCGACTTGTTGATCGCCATCGCGTTGAGCAACACCGCAGGCACCGCGTCGAAACGATAGGCGCGTGAGGTGCCGCCTTCATCCACGCCGATCATCGGGATGCCGTCGATGCTGACCGAGGTCCAGCGGTTGGGCGCGCCGCGGACCTGGATGTAGCGTTCCTGCCCCTGATCGCGCTGTACGGCGACCGACGGCAGGCGCGACAGCGCGGCGGCGCTGTTCTGATCGGGGAAGCGACCGACCGAATCGGCGGCGGCGATGTCGACGAGATTGTCTGCCCGGCGCTTCAGCTCGACCGACTGCATCTGCGACTGGAGGATCGAGCCGGTAACGACGATCTCATCGCCGCCCCCGCCCGCATCGTCCATCGCGGCCGGAGCGGTCGCGTCTGCGGCCGTCTGCGCGGACGCATGCCCGGCCAGCGACATCGTGGCGGCGACACCCGCCAGCAAGAGCGCGCGTGAACGCCGAATGCGAAAAACCATCATCGTCATTGCCCCTTCCCGAACCAATTCGGGAGGCGCGCTAGAACGGTCGTATTATTCTTTTGTGACGCCCGAATACCGGTCGATCCACGAGATCGCTACGTGATAGATATGGGCACTCGACATATAAAATACTGTTTTTATTTTATATATATCAATACTGAAGCGATGTCCGATTAACCCAATCACATCAGATGCCATCGACGGTTGCAAAAATCACCGCCATCAGCAAAACTTTGTAACACTTGTTTGGAATGGTTGTCGTCGAATAGGATGGACCGAACGACGGATAGGAGACGCTTGCAGGCAGGTGGCTCGCTGATCACGATAATAAGCGCCGGATGGCGACAGGAGAGCCGACGGGTCGGTAGCGTTGAGACAGATGGAATCGTTCAACAAACTTGTCGATTGCTGCCTGGACGGGTGGAGCGAAAGCGACGCATCCGCACTGTCGGCCCGTTCGGTCAGCCGTGCCGCGGGCGTGGCGATTTCGGCGATCTATCATCATTTCGGCAGCATGGATCGGCTGTTCTATGTGGCGCACGAACGCGCGCTGCTGTCCGCCGGCAATTGGTGCGAGACGCGCCTTCGCGAACTCGGCAACGGCAATCTTGCGGGCCTGTCCTTCGCTCCCCTGCTGGCCGGCCTGATCGACGATTGGTGCCGGGATCAGCGGCAGGCGGCCTTCGCGTGGCGCGAATGTCGGATCGCGGCCAGCCACAATCCTTTCTACCTGCCGATCATTCGGGGATGGGCCGAACTTTGGGGCAATTTCTGGTCGACATTCTGCGATCGGATGGGCTGCGGCCAACATGCCCAGCCGACGGCCCGCTTCTTTCAGGGGGAAAGCTTTTTCCACCTGCTGTCGTGGCGGCGTCCGATCGACCGCGCGGCGCTGGAGGAAACCTGCGCCGGCTGGCAGGCATGGCTCAACGGCCAGTTGTCTCCAGCCACACCGTGGCGCGATTTCGCCCGCGCCGATGCGCTGCAGGCGCTCCCTACCTTCGATCAGGGCGACCCTGTGATGGTACGATTGTCCGGCGTCGCGGCCGATCTGGTGAGCGCGCGCGGCACATCGGCGCTGACCCATCGGGCGCTTGCCTCGGAAAGCGGGATGTCGCTCGGCTCGGTATCGAACAAGTTACGGACGCGGGCGGACCTGCTGCGCGCGGCGTTCGAGGCGCTCTATCTGCGCAACGTGAAAGAAGAGGGTTTGGGTCAGCTGACCACCAAGCCGGCTAAAGAGTTGATGCAGCTGGCCGCCGACGGAGCCTTCGGCGATCTTGATCAGGTGAGGGGCAGCGACGAACTCATCATGGCCTGCGCCCGCGATTCGGCGTTCGAGGCATTCGGCGCGCAGCTTCGCTATCTGCGCGGCCGATCGGGCCGTCACCTGCTGACCGGGCTCGTCGGCAAGCCCGTATCGAACACCGATGCGGCAATCTTCAGCAGCTTCATGATGGGTGTCATGGGCGCGCACATGCACGTCACGGCGCGCGATGTCCGTATCCTCGCCGGCAAGACGGATCTCGAGGCGCTGTTCCAGATGCTGCTCCCGCACGAAACCATCCTGCGCCCTTAAAAACGGTGCATGTGTGCACGAGTTCGCAATTGTTAACACGCGTCCCGCGACGGGCGCTGGTATCGGCTCGGTCAGCAGACACCGAGGCGAATCATGGACATCCGCACCTTCCGCACCGAACCGTCCTACAAGGCCAATCCCGTCCGTTCGGCGCCGCCGGTAAGCTCCGGAACGCTGCTCGACGACTGGAGCGAGCGGACCTTCGGCGCGTTTCGGAACGAACGGCACCGCCCCCTGTTTAATCGCGCTGGTGCGTAACATCTGACATCGCCCGCAGCGATTGACGCCGGCCGCCGGGCAGGTGCACCTTTCGCGCTGCCGGCGGTGGTGCGGCCGGTGGGGAGAAGAGGTCGGTGATGCAGTGGCGTGACGAGCAACGTGGCGGCGGCATCGTCGCGCTTCCCGCCGGGCGGGTCGACGAGTTCACCGCGCAGGGCTTTTCCGCCTATCTCGACGCCAGCGTCGAGAAGGCCGCCGCGACGCCGGGCAAGGCGCTGATCGTCGATATGGCGGGGCTTGAATATATGTCCTCGCGCGGTCTGCGCTCGCTCACCCTCGCCAAGCGCAAGGCCGACGGCGCGGGCGTGACGATCACGCTGGCCGCGCCGAACAGCGTGATGCGCGAAATCCTGGCGATCAGCCGCTACGACAAGATTTTCGCCGTTTCGGACAGCGTCGACGCCGCGCTATAGACCGGTACGTCAGCGCAGCTTTCGGGGGACAGGCGATGCTCGTGCGATTCTGGGGGACACGCGGATCGCTGGCGGTGGCGCAGACCGCAAAGACGGTGCGCGACAAGATGGCGCGCGCGCTGGTCGCCGCCAATGGACGCAGCTTCGCCGACGATGCGGCGGCCAAGGCGTTCATCGACACCGAACTCGATTTCGCGACATCGGGCACCTATGGCGGCGCCACCACCTGCGTCGAGATCGAACCGGCGGGCGAGGAGAGCGCCTTCATCGTCTGCGACATGGGATCGGGGCTGCGCGAGTTCGGGATCGACGCGTTCCGGCGCATGGCGGAGGGGCATCCGCGCGTCTTCCACTTCTTCATGTCCCACCTGCACTGGGATCATATCATGGGCTTCCCCTTCTTCGGGCCGGCCTTCGATCCCGCGTCGCGGATCATCATCCATTCGGGCCACCCCGACGCCGAACAGGCGCTGCGCCGGCAGCAGGAAGAGATCAGCTTCCCCGTGCCGTTCGACTGGCTGCGCGCGAAGATCGAGTTCAGCACGCTGGAACCCGGCGTGCCCTATGCGATCGAGGACTTCACCGTCGAGCTGATGCAGCAGCATCATTCGCACGTCAGCTACGGCTATCGCTTCACCGACAGCGCCGGCAAGGTCGCGGTGTTCAGCACCGACAGCGAGCACAAGATCGAGCGGATGGACGGCGAGGCCGACGTCGCCTTCTTCTTCCGCGATGCCGATCTGGTGGTGTGCGACACGATGTATTCGCTGGCCGACAGCGTATCGATGAAGGAGGATTGGGGCCATTCGAGCAACATCGTCGCGATCGACCTGTGCCATGAGGCGGCGGCGAAACGGCTGGCCCTGTTCCACCACGAGCCGACCTATAGCGACGACGATCTGCAGCGGATGCACCGCGAGAGCATCCGCTATGAGGAGCTGACGCGCGAGGACAATCCGCTCGAGGTGCTGTGCGCCTATGACGGGCTCGAAGTCCGCCTCTGACACTCCGCGCGCCGTCGCGTCGCGGCGCGTCTGGCTGTGGGGGATCGGCGCGGCCCTGATCGCGGCGCTGATCAGCCTGGCGGTCGGCGACCGGATGAGCCGGCCTGTGTTCGACGCGTGGCAGCGCCTTGCCCCACGCGATCTTTCGGCCAGCAATGTGCGCGTGGTGCTGATCGACGGGGAGAGCCTGAAGCAGCTCGGCCCGTGGCCGTGGCCGCGTTACCATCTCGCGCGGCTGACGCAGGCGATCGCCGCGCAGAAGCCCGCCGCGATCGGCTTCGACATGCTGTTTCCCGAACCCGACCGGGTCAGCCCGGAAACCTTCGCTGCGCTCTATCCCGAACTCAGCCCCGCAAGCGCCGCCGAAGTGCGTGCGCTGGTATCGATGGATCAGCCGTTCGGCCAGATCATCGGCAGCGCGCCGGTGGTGCTGGGGCGTGCGGGGGTGCGCCAGGACGGGGTCGATCCGGCGAGCCTGATCGTTGACGCCGAGATCGCCGGCACGCCGCCGCCCGCCTTGCCCCACGCGCCCGAGGCGACGACCAACATCGCGGTGCTCGAAGGATCGGCGCTGGGCCACGGCCTGCTCAACGGCCCGCCCGACGATGACGGGGTGATCCGCCATGTGCCGATGCTCCAGAAGATCGGCGAGCGGGCGATGCCAGGCCTCGCACTCGAACTCGCGCGTGTTGGCGAGGATCAGGAAAGGATCGGGATCGCGCCCGATCATGTCGCGATCGGCGCGCATGTCGTGCCGGTCGACGCCAAGGGGCAGATGCGGCTGCGCTTCGGCGACGTGCCGCTGCGCCACCTCTATTCGGCTGAGGAGGTGCTCAAGCAGCGGTTCGATCCCCGCGCCTTCACCGGCCGGATCGTGCTGATCGGTTTGGCGGCCGAGGGCACCGCCGACGTGGTGACGACCCCGATGCACGCCAGCTTTTACGGTACGCTGGTGCAGGCGCAGGCGATCGACGCGATACTGCGCGGCGGATGGCTGTTGCGGCCGTGGTGGGCGCCGATCGCCGAATGGGGCGCGGCGGTCCTGCTGGCGCTGGCGATCCTTTGTCGGATGCCGGGACGACGCTGGGTGCGGTGGACCGTGCCGCTGGGTGGCGCAGCGATCGTCGTGGTGGGCGCGTGGCTGGTCTTCGATCACGCCTCGCTGATCGTCGACCCGATCCGGCCGCTGCTGGTCGCGGCGGCCACGGCGCTGGCGGTGTTCGCGGCCAGCTTCGTCGAGGCGCGGCGCGAGCGCGAAAGGCTGCGCGAGACGCTGGTGCAGGAACGCGTCGCTGCCGCCGCGACCGAAGGCGAGTTGCAGGCGGCGCGATCGATCCAGCTGGGCATGTTGCCCCCGCGCGACCAGCTAGCGTCGCTCGATCCGCGGATCGACATCGACGCTTTGCTCGAACCGGCCAAGTCGGTGGGCGGCGACTTCTTCGATGTTGCGCGACTCGATGACGATCGCATCTTCTTCGTCGTCGCCGACGTGACCGGAAAGGGCACGCCGGCCGCTTTGTTCATGGCGCTGTCCAAGGCGCTGACCAAGAGCATCATGCTGCGCGAGGCGGGGCGGCTCGACGAGGCGGCGACCCTGCTCAACGAGGAATTGTCGCGCGACAATGGCGAGGCGATGGGCGTGACGATGCTGATGGGGACGCTCGATCTCGCGACCGGCCAGGCGGTGTTGCTGAGCGCGGGGCACGAAAATCCGTTTCTGGCGCGTGGGGACGCAGTTGACGAGCATCGGCTCGACGGCGGGCCGCCCTTCTGCCTCGTCGACTTCCCCTACCCCGCCGAGCCGCTGACGCTTGCGCCCGGCGAGGCGCTGGTGCTGATCACCGACGGGATCACCGAGGCACAGAATGAAGACGGCGCGCTGTTCGGCGCGGCCCCCGCGCGCGTGGCGGTGGCGAAGCATGCCGATGCCAGCGCGCGCGAGATGACCGAGGCCTTGCGCGATGCGGTGCGCGCGTTCGAGGCCGGGACCGAGCCGACCGACGACCTGACGGTGATGGTACTGCGCTACAAGGGCGCGGCTTAGCGGACGATCACCTCGACGCGGCGGTTGGCGGGTTCGCGGACGCCGTCGCCCGTCTTGACGAGCAGCGAGCGTTCGCCGCGCCCGACCGCGGTCAGCAAGCCGGTATCGATTCCCTGTGCAGCCAGAACCTCGACCACTTCCTCGGCGCGGCGTTGCGAGAGGCGATCATTGTCGTCGTCGCTGCCCAGCGTGTCGGTATAGCCCGTTACCTGCGCCTCCGCGCCGGGGCGGTTGCGCACCTCGGCGAGCAATTCCTCCAGCCTGGGCTGCGATTCGGGGGTGAGGTCGGTCGTGCCCTCCTTGAAATAGAGGGTGAACCGGGCCGATTTGGGCGGCAGGCCATCGAGCAGCGCCTGTTCGGCCGGCTTCACCTTATAGGCCGCCGTCGTCGGGCGGCCGCGCAGGCTGGTGCGGCTGTTCGGTTGCGACACGACGGTTTCGCCGCCCTTGCCGTCGAGCACCGCGACCGCGCCCTGCCCGCCATCCTCGCTGGGCAGCAGCACGAGCGCGTTGGTGGCGCATCCGCCGAGCAACGCCGCCACGACGAGCGGCGCGAAGGCGCGGATCACTTGCCCGCCTCGACAATGAAACGGGTGCCGCGCACGCCGAGCAGGGCGGTGGGCGTGCGCACTTTCATCGCGTCGCGCCCCGACTTGGCGATCTGCCCCGAGACGACGGCGACCGAGCCGCGATTGACGTCGGTCAGGAAGCTGCCCGTCTGGCGCGTGCGATCATAAGCGAACTGGCTGAGCGCGACGCGGCTGTTCGGGCCGACGGCGAAGCGCGTATCATCGATGAAGGTCAGGGCGATCTGCCCGTCCTTGCCGGTGACGAGGACGTCGCCGGTCTGAAGCTGGGTGCCGGGCGCGGTCGGCACCTTGGCCTTGCCGCGTTCAATCGTGGCGATGCCGGTGCTGCGTTTGACCCGGCCGATCTCGGCCGCCGATGCGGAATAGGAGGCACATGCAAGGGCGCACAGCGCCGCGATCCATTCCCGTTTCACGCCGGCATCCCCTTTTGCCTCGTTCGTGGCATATCTACCGCATGAGCCGCCCCGAATCCAATCTCCATCGCCTCGATGGCGCGGATCCGGTCCACCAGGCCGTGACGCTGGCGCGCGCCTTCGGGGAGACGCACGGCCTTTCCCGCGACAGCGCGGCGCGGGTGGCGATTCTGGTCGAGGAACTGGTGATCAACCTGTTCGATCATGGGGGACTGGTCGCCGGCGACATCGTCGAGATCGGACTGGTTCGGGAGGGTGCAGCCGTGCGCCTGCTGCTGATCGATCCGGGCGCGCCCTTCGACCCGCGCGAGGCGGCGACCGACGCCGCCATTCCCGATCGCGGGGGTGGCGCGGGCCTGGCGCTGCTGCACGCCTGGGCCGAGATTCTCGATTATCGCGCGGAGGGTGACGCCAACCGGCTCGACCTGCGCATTCCCGATGCCCCGTCAAACGAGGACCAAGCATGACCGATTCCCAGGATGCGCTCAACGAAGCGGTGGCGCGCGAAACCGGCGCAGGCCGCTATCAGGCGCAGATATCGACCGCGGGCATCGAGTTTCTTGCCGATGAGCCGGTCGATGCCGGCGGGCTGGGATCCGGCCCGACGCCCTATCAATTGCTCGCATCGGCGCTGGCCGCCTGCACGACGATGACGTTGCGCCTTTACGCCGAGCGCAAGGGCTGGCCGCTGCGCAACATCCGCACCGCCGTCGGCCATCATCGCGAGGAAGGGCGATCGCCCGCCGACGTCTTCGTGCGGCGCGTATCCTTTGCGGGCGAACTGGACGCCGAACAGCGCGCACGCCTGATCGAGATCGCCGATCGTTGCCCCGTCCACCGTACGCTGACCGGCGCCGCGCGTGTCGAAACCAAGGTCGGCGAAGGGCTGCCGCCCGCATCGCCATCGACCACGCACATGGTCGATATGGAGGCGCTGATCGATGTCGGGCGTGGATCCTACGACTTCACCGAACGCTGAAAAAGCATCCCGATCCGCGCTTGATCGCACCGCCGCCGCCCCATAGCGTATCCCGTAAAAGAAAATGGGAGGATCGGTGTGGCGGAAGGGCTATCGGCGGACGAGCCGTTCGAGGATGGGGCGGAGTTTCGCTACGATCCCTTCTCGATCGAGGCGATGACCGATCCGACGGTCTTCTACCCAACGCTGCGCGATCATTATCCGGCCTATTACCTGCCTCAATATGACGCCTGGGCGATCAGCCGCTTCGCCGACGTGTGGGATGGCTTTCTGGATTCCGAGAATTTCACCGAGGCCGAAGGGCAGATCTTCGATCAGCGCCGGCTGCTGATCCACAATGACGGCGTGGTGCCGCAACCGGTGATCGAGCCGACGGTCGATATCTTCAACCATATCGACGGCGCGCTTCACACCCGCTTCCGCCAGACGCTCGCTCCGCCCTTCCTGAAGGGCAATGTGGCCAAGCTGGCGCCGCAGATCGAAAAGCTCACCCGCGATCGGATCGTCGAACTGCGCGACCGGGGCCGCTTCGATATCAACGCCGATTTCGCGAGCCATGTGGCGGCCGGATCGATGTGCCTGATCCTGGGCATCCCGCTCGATCGCGTTCCCGACATCATCCGCCTCGTCAACCTGGGCGTCGCGCGCGAACCCGGAAAGCCGGGCTTCACCAAAAAGGGCGGCGAAGCGATCGGGCAACTCCACGCGATGCTGGTCGAAATCATCGCACGGCGGCGGGCCGGCGGGGGCGAGCCAAACCGGACGCTCGACGCCCTGCTGTCCGCCGATCTGGTCGGACGCCCGCTGAGCGACGGCGAGATTGCGCGGCAGATGTCGACCCTGCTCGTCGGCGGATCGGAGACATTGCCGAAGATCGTGTCGGGCGGACTGCTCGAACTGTCGCGGCGGCCGGATCAGCTTGCCGAAATCCGCGAAGATGTGGAGACGCGCGCGCCGCAGGCGTTTGAGGAGGTGCTGCGCTTCAACGCGCCCGCGCAATGGTTCGGCCGCACGGTGAAGCATGATCGCGATCTGGCCGGCGTCCGGCTGCGCGCGGGGCAGCGCGTGATCCTGCTGATCGCGGCCGCCAATCGCGATCGGCGCGAGTTCGATCGGCCGGACGAGTTCATCTGGCACCGCAAGGCGCGCCGATTGCTCAGCTTCGGCATCGGCCCGCATTTCTGCATCGGCATCCATGTCGCGCGGCTGGAGGGGCAGATCATGCTGCGCGAATTCCTGCACGCCTTCCCGCGCTTCACGGTCGATCCGGCGGCGGGCGAGTTTGCGGTGTCCGAATTCCAGATGGGCTGGACCAGCCTGCCCGCCGAAATCCAATAAGGGCCGATAAGGGCCAATAAGGGCCAATAAGGGAGAGCATATGACGATCGAGATCGAAGGGCTGACCACGCTCAGCGAAGGCATGTCGTTCACCGAATGCCCGCGCTGGCGCGACGGCTGGCTCTACTTCTCCGACATGTATGGTCGCACCGTCTATCGCGTGAACGAGGCGGGGGTCCGTGAGACGATCTGCACAGTCGACAAGCGGCCGGGCGGGCTGGGCTTCACCCCCGAAGGCGACATGCTGATTTCAGAGATGGACGCCGGCCGGGTGCTGCGCCTGCGCGACGGCACGCTCAGCGTCCATGCCGACCTGTCGAGCGCGGCGACGAGCGGCACCAACGACATGATCGTGAGCGCCGAGGGGCGTTGCTATGTCGGCAAGTTCAGCCATGCCCGCCCGTCCCCGATCGAGCCGATCCTGTTCGTCGACACTGACGGCCACTGGCGCGAGATGGATCAGCCGGTGAAGGTGGCCAACGGGATGATCCTGACCGCCGACGGCAAGACGCTGATCGTCGCCGAAAGCGCGGGCGGCCGCATCTCCGCCTTCGATGTGGGCAAAGACGGGGTGCCGACCAACTATCGCCTGTTCGCGGCGCTGCCCGAGGGCCATTATGCCGATGGCATTTGCGGCGACGATGCGGGCGGCGTGTGGGTCACGTGCTGCCGCGGCCCCGGCGTGATCCGGGTCGAGGAAGGCGGCGCGATTACGCATCGCATTACGATTGGCCCGGAGGATGGCGCCGAACGTTTCGCTTATGCCTGCGCGCTGGGCGGGGCGGACGGGAAGACGCTGTTCGTCTGCACGGCCGGCCCCTACACACCCGAGACAATGGCCGAGACCCGCACCGCCCGGATCGAGACGGTGCGCGTGCCTTTTGCGGGCGCCGGCATTCCCTAAAAAAGAAAGGGGCGGACGACCCGCATCGTCCACCCCCATAGGCAAGGTTCGCGGTGCTGATCCGCGAACCATCCCCCCTTTTAAAGCGCGACGGTCAGGTCGAGACCGTAGGTCCGCGCGCGTTCGTAAATCACCGAACCCACGGCGCCGAGGGCGCCGAAATCGAGACCGATGAACTGCGTGATGTTGCGGTTGTCGAAGATGTTCTTGCCCCACGCGGTCAGATCGACCTTGGTGCGGCCGATTTCCATGCCGACCAGGCCGACGCGGCCGTTGACGATCCACTGCGACGGCGTCGTCGCCGCAGCACGCAGCGCCGGTGTTTCCACCGCCGTCGGACCCGAGCCGAGCGCCGTATCCGACGTCATCAGGATCTTGCTGCGGAAATTGCCGTCGGCACGGATCATGAAGTGACCGCCCGAAACCATCGGTGCGCTTTCATACTGGGCCGAAACGGTGCCAGTCCACTTCGGCCGCTGGAAGGGCTGATACCCCGGCTGGCCCGACTGGATCACGAAGCCCGGGAAGATCGTGCCGCTCTTGAACTTGAAGTCGGTGTAACCGACGTTCGCGCCCAAGGTCAGGCCGTTCACGGGAACGATGGTATTCTCCCATTCGAAGCCGTGCGCCTTGGCATCACCCGACGACACCACCGCCTGAGCGAATGCGAAGGACGACGGAATGCCGGTCAGCGTGCCCGACGTGACGTACTGGATCGCCTTGTAGTCGACCTTGAAGACCGCGAGGTTCGAGCGGAAACGGCGATCGAACAGATCGGTCTTGATGCCACCTTCATACGAGAAGGCACGTTCCGGCTTGAAGCTGATCGTGGCGAGGCTGCCGCCCGAAATATAGCCGTCGGCATATTTGACATAGGCCAGGACATTGTCGGTCGGGCGCCAGTTGAGGCCCACCAGATAGCTGGCTTCCGAACTGCGATAACGGATCTGCGACACCACCGGGCTCGGCCGGCCGGTCGTGGCACGCGCAACCGCCTGGTCAGGCAGGGCTTCGAAGCCGTTCTTGACGTCCTTGGTGATACGCGCGCCGAGGACGAAGTCGAGCCGATCGGTGATGTGGAACTCCGGCTGCACGAAGGCCGCCTTGGATACCGTCCGAACGTTATTGCGGACATAACCCGGATTGCCCGGAAGGACGAAATTGGTGCCAACCTGCGAGGTCTGCTGGCCAGCGACCGCTGTCGCGAAGAGCTGGTTGAAGGTGTCGTTGTCGCCGCCCGCCGTAATCCTGTGACGGAAATACAGGACGCCCGCCGTCACCTGGAACCAGTCGGTATCGACGTTGACCTGGAACTCGTTGCTGTACTGGTCTTCGGTGCTCGTTGTGTTGGTGCCGAGCAGGATGAACGGCGCTGCGGGATTGAGCGCTACGAGGGCGAGATTGCCGCTGCTTGCAGCCAGCGCACCGGCAGGCGTTCCGCCGGGCAGGATCGGGCTGTTGACCAGACCGCCCAGACCATCGAGCTGCTGCTGCACGTTTTGCACGCTCGTCTTGCGATAGGCGAAGATGTTCTTGAACGTGAGCGCGTCATTGGCGCGCCAGCTGGCTGTAAAGTTGTGCCCTTGGACCTCCAGGCGCGACGGCGTGGAGTAGGCGTTGTTGACCGCCCCCGGACGCTTCTTGGCAATCGGCGTCTTGGGGTTCGGGCTCAGATTGTAGAGCGCGCTGACGAGCGTATTCGGCGGCAGATAATCGATGCCGATCGCGTTCGGGGTGAAGTTGTTCTCAGAATAATCGAATTTGTAGATCAGATCGACGTCGTCGATCAGATCGGCCTTGAGGGTCGCCTGGAAAGCTTCGACATTGTCGCTGCCCAGATATTTGGGCGAGGTGCGCTTGCCAAATCTGCCACCACTCGCGGGGCCGAAGTCCCAGGTGGTGCCGGCACCCGTATTGCGGATGTCGCCGCGCTTTTCGGAATGGAGGTAGGTCATGGTCGCGCTGAACGGGCCGATCTGCGGCAGGTCGACGCGAGTCTTGCTACGCAGCTGATCGAGGTTGCCGTAGCTGAGTTCCTGCCGCGCGCTGAAGACGCCGGTGGGATTGCGCGTAGTGATGCTGATCGCGCCGCCGGTTGCGTTACGGCCGAACAGGGTGCCCTGCGGACCCTTAAGTACTTCGATCCGTTCGATATCGGCGAAGTCGAACACGCCGCCCGTAACGGCCTGCATGTAAACGCCGTCGAGATAGACCGCGACGCCCTTGTCGGTGCCGACTGCAGTGCCGCTGGTCAGAATGCCGCGCAGCGTGAAGTTCGGGATCTGCGCACCACCGCCCGACAGACGGACGGTAAGGTTCGGGGCGATCGCGTTAAGATCGCGGACGTCCTGAATGCGGTTGGCCTTGATCGCGTCCTGCGACAGCGCGGTGATCGAGATCGGAACCGTCTGAAGGTTCTGTTCACGCTTCTGCGCAGTAACGATGATGTCTTCGACGCCCTGAACTTCCTGGGCAAGGAGTGGTTGTCCGATCAGGGCCGATCCGGCCAGCAGGGCCGCACGCACACCCATCCGCACACGCGGAGACACTCCACCTTCCATCGTCGCTCTCCTCTCCTGGGGAACGCGCCTCGATGGACCGCCCCCTTCCTCTATGTCTTCGAGAGGTCCGCGGTGTGGGTCGCCCGACAGGCGCCCAACGGCTCACGGCCCCTCAATCATTATTGAGGAGCGAGGATAACCGAAAAAACGGCGGGATCAACAAGTCTTTGACAGACTGTCCCATCCGTTCCGCACCGGCGGAAGCCGGTGCGGAAGCGGGAAACTGACGGTCGTTTAGAAAGCGAAGCTCAGGTCGACGCCATAGGTGGGCGCCCGTTCGTAGATGACCGAAGCGACCGGACCGAGGTTCGAATACTGAACGATATTCCGGTTGTTGAAGATGTTCTTGCCCCAGACGCTCAGGTCCGCCTTGGTGCCGCCGATGTTCATGCCGACGATGCCGGCGCGACCATTGACGATCCACTGCGCAGGCGACGTCGCGGTTGCACGGATCGTAGGATCCTCCGCCTCGTTAAGCGCATTGCCGGCGGTCAGATCCGAAGTCATCAGGTTCTTCGACTTGAAGTTCGCATCGACACGGAAGGTCAGATGGCCACCAAAAGCCATTTCTTCGGTGTCATATTGTGCCGCGACATTGGCGGTCCACTTCGGACGCTGGAACTCCTGATAGCCGGGCGCGCCCGACTGGAGCACGAAGCCGCCGGTGCACGACGGGCCACGGCAGATACCACCGCCTGCCGCCGGACCACCATAGATCGTGTTCTGATCATATTTGAAGTCGGTGTAGCCGAGGTTCGCGGTCAGCGTGACGCCGCGCACCGGAACGATCGTGTTTTCCCATTCGAAACCGGTCGCTTTCGCGTCGCCGCTTGAAACGACCGCCTGCCCGAACAGGAAGGACGACGGAACGCCGGTCAGCGTGCCCGAGGTCGTGTACTGAATTGCCTTATAATCGACGTGGAAGACCGCGAGGTTCGAACGGAAGCGCCGATCGAACAGGTCGGCCTTGATGCCGCCTTCATACGAATAAGCGCGTTCCGGATCGAACGGGATCGTCGCCAGCTGACCGCCCGAAATATAGCCGTCGGCATATTTCGCATAGACCATCATATTATCGGTCGGACGATAGTTCAGACCGACCATGAAATTCTGTTGGCTGTTGCGATAGCTGATGCGGCGGCTGACCGTTGCGCGCGGCGGCGGGGCGTTGCCGGTGGCGACCCACTGGTCGGGCGACACTTCGCGGCCCTTCTTGCGATCCTTGGTGATACGAGCACCCGCGACGAGATCGAGGCGATCGGTGAGATGGAACTCAGGCTGCACGAACACCGCGTCCGAGATCGACTTCACATTGTTGGGAATGAAGCCGGCATTGGACGGGATCACGAAAGGCATGCGCGGCGACGTCGTACCTTGGCCGTAGAGCGCCGTGGTGATGAGCGTATTGTAGAGCCCCGGTGCGCCGCCCGTAATGATTGTGTTCGAGAAATGGAGATATCCGGCCGTGACGGTGAACCAATCTGTCGTGATATTGACCTGGAACTCGTCGCTCCACTGATGCTCTCGGTTATATGTGTTATTCGCAAGGAACACGAAGGGCACCCCTGCCGGTATGCCATTGCCCAGCACCGCGCCAATCGTCCCGCCCGCGCTCAGCGAGCTGTTGGACGTATTTGTCGCATTGGCGAGGGTAAGCACGCGGCCGCCAGGCAGAGCTGCGACGGGAATGTTGACGAGGCCGCCGGTACCGTCCAGCTGGAACGTGCTGGTCAGCGACGACTTGCGGTAGGATGCAATGTTCTTGAACGTCACCACGTCGTTCAACTGATATTGGGTCGTCAGATTGTGACCGTAGGACCAGAGACGCGACGGAGTGGTGAAGGCATTGTTGACCGCCTTGGGGCGCTTCAACGAGACCGGCGTCTGCGGATTGGGGCTTGCCGCTCGCAGCGCCGCAACCACGCCACCGGGCTGCACATAGCTGATACCCTGCGCGTTAGGGGTGTAATCGTTCTCAGAATAATCGAACTTGTAGTTGATATCGAGATTGTCGATCAGATCCGCCTTCACGCTCACCGCGACAGCTTCGACATTGTCGCTGCCCAGATATTTGGGCGACGTGCGCAGACCATAGACCTTGCTGCCCGAGGGTCGGAAATCGAGCTGGGTGCCGGCGCCCAGGTTCCGGGTATCGCCGCGACGTTCCGAATGAAGGTAAGTGATCGCCGCGCTGAACGGGCCGACCTGCGGCAGATCGATGCGGGTCTTGCTGCGGAACTGATCGTAATTGCCGTAGGTCAGGTCCTGCTTGACCGCAAACTCGCCCTTCGGCCCCTTGGTGGTGATGCTGATCGCGCCGCCGGTCGAGTTACGGCCGAACAGGGTACCCTGCGGCCCCTTCAGCACTTCGATACGCTCGATATCGGCGAAGTCGAAGACCGAACCGATGACCGACTGAATGTAAACGCCGTCGAGATAGAGCGCGACGCCCTTGTCGGTGCCCGCCGCGGTGCCGCTGGTCAGCAGGCCGCGCAGCGTGAAGTTCGGGATCTGGCCGCCGCCCGACGAGAAACGGACGGTGAGGTTCGGCGCGATCGCGTTCAGATCGCGAACGTCCTGAATGCGGTTGGCCTTGATCGAATCGGAGGTCAGCGCCGTGATCGAGATGGGCACGTTCTGGAGATTCTGTTCGCGCTTCTGCGCGGTGACGATGATCTCTTCAACGCCGCCGACATTGCTTTCGGCCGGCACGGCATCCTGCGCCAGCAGCGGCTGCGTCGCCAGCGCCGAGCCCAGCAGAAGGCCCGCCCGAACCAAATGACGCGCGCGCAAAGAACCCCTGAATGTCATGCAAATCTCTCCTCTCCCTGGAGCCGCCCTGGCGGTTGCTCCCAATGCTTTTTCGCGGAGAGTTCGGACACGAAGCGCAGCCCATCATTGGCGGCTGCCGCGCGTCTTCCTCTCCATCGCTATTTCTTTAACCCTTACGATAACGAATCGGTTCGCGCCGTCAAACATTATGCGACGCATTATTCGTCATTTTGAATTCTCAGCGTGGCCAAATTGCAACAGGAGAGACCGTGGGAACCCCGGAAAAGCCCGAAGAACAGGTCATTTCCAAGCGCCGTGCCCCCGGCCGGCCGAGCCGGTTGTCGCGCGATCAGATCATCGAGACGGCACTGACACTGATCGAAGAGGATGGGCTGACGACCTTCAGCCTCACGCGGCTTGCGCGGCGCCTCGGCATTTCGGTGATGGCGCTCTACACCTACTTCCCGAGCCGCGAGGCGATGCTCGACGCGGTGACCGATTCGATCTTCGCCGAATTCGTGGCGCCGCCTGCCACCGGCGCCTGGCAGGAGCGGCTCGAAGCCTGGATCCGCAGCATCCACCAGCTGTTCGCGCGGCGGCCGATCGGCCTGAAACTCGTCCGGCAACAGCAGGGTATTTTCCCGAGCTGGTGGCAGAACTGGGTCCCGATGGTGCAGATATTGGAGGAGGCGGGCCTGACCGGAGCGGACCTCAGCTTCGCGGCGACCTGGGTCGGCGAGAACGTGATATCAACCGTCTTTTCGGACGTGATCCGCCCGGAAATCACTATTGTAGCGACGCAAGCCAGAATGAACGGAATCGAGCCAGAGGCGGCGAGGCGGCTTGAAAAGGTGGTCGCTTATGCCGGCCCGGATCAGGATGGCCAGTTACTGGCATTCAGCATTGCGAAGATCATCGAAACCGCCGAAGCCTTGGTTGCCGCCAGCGGGAAGGCGGCAAATTAGCCGGCCGCTGTCGCCTCGGACGGCGGGGCTTCGGCCTCCTTCGGCGGTACGGCCCAGACCGACAGCAGCATGTAGATCGCGATCAACGGCGTGAACACGAAGTAACCGCCGCCCGTCAGAAACTGCATAAGCACGACCAGCGGCAGGATCGCCATATCCCATCGCCAGAACGCCTTCAGGATCAGGACCATGAAAAGCAGGCAGCCGATCATGCCATAATCGATCGTCAGCTTCGAAATCGGCCCCGTCGTACCGCGCTGGAAGAAGGTGGCGCGTTCAAGCGCCCCCGGCCCGTAGCCGATCAGCGCGCGCGGTTCATCGATGACGACGCCCAGCACCTCGAACTGCCCGACGAACCGGGCATGGCCGCTGCTCTGCTTCGACGACAATTCGCCCGATCGCGAGGTGAAGGAGTTGAACTGTTCGGGCAACAATATGGCCGTCACGCCCAGCAGCCCCACCCCAACGATAGCGAGCGTGACGAGCCGGCTGGCCTGCCGGTGAAACAGCAGGACGAAGGGCGGCAGCGCGAGCAACAGCGAGATCGCACCGGTGCCCGAATAGCTGAACATATAAGCGACCGCATAAGCCGGCACCCATCGCATCCGGCGATACAGGAAAAAGTCGATCACCGCCGCGAGCACCAGCAATTGCGACAGGATCGACGGTTCCAGCGGGAAGATCCCCGTCGCGCGGCGTGTGGTACTGCCCCAGGCAACCACCGGGTCGAAGTTGAAGACCTGTTCGACCAGGATCGGGTTAAGAAACGGAAAAGTCGGGCCGAATGCGAAGAAGCGGAGGCCGACGAACTGGACCAGATACTGGATGATCGCCAGGACCGCGCAGAGGCGCACGTAGAACAGGAAGATATCCAGGACCACGGTTCGATCGAAACGCTCGTTCGGCCTGACCAGGAACAGGCCATAGTTGATCAGGACGGCGATGGGCGATGTCAGGCTGAGCGCCACCCTATTGTCCGGAAAGGCGAAGGCGACCGTCGCGCTGATGCTCACCGCGCCCAGAAAGGCCAGGAAATAGAGCGCCAGATCGGAATCTAGCCGCGCGCGGCCGCTGAGGATGATCCACGCGAGCAAAGCCAGAAGCCCCGGCACCGCCACGAAGAGCGCGCTTGTGCCGCCGCCTGCGAGAATACCGAAACGCTGGAGGATGATGGCAAGGATCAGGGTGATATGGACGAACAGGCGGCTCGCCTTCGCGTCCGCTCGCGCAACAGACGCCTGTGCCGGCTCCGCAAAAGCGTAACCCGAACCGTCCGCCGTCAATGCCCCACCATTGCTCATGAGCCCGCCACGCTGATCTACTGCGAGTCGATGGCATATAGGGCAGCGCACGGCAAAGCCATGCCGACGCCATATTGTCGTAAATTTTTTGCTGCAGCGCCGCACAAGTCCGCATAAGGATCGGTAGTCGCGTGGGAGATGTAGTCGGTGCAGTTGTCGAGCTTCTGTCCCCTGACGCGCTTCCACACCAATGTAATCTGCGCCGCAATGACGTCGATCACTAATGGCATCGGTTCCTGACGTGCCACGGCCACACGCGATCCTCGTGGTGATCCCCACGCTCAACGAAGCGCGCCATATTGCGCAAGTGATCGCCGATCTCACCGCCGAACCGCTGCCGGAAGCCGATCTGTTGTTCGTAGTCGCCGATGGCGGTAGCAGCGACGGCACACAGGACATTGTCGGCCGGATAGCGGCGACGCGCAGCGATCTGCTGCTGCTCGACAATCCGAAAAAGCTCCAGTCGGCGGCCGTCAATCTGGCGGTGGAACAATATGGCGAAGGGCGCGACCTGCTGATCCGGTGCGACGCGCACGCCGATTATCCGGCGGGCTTCCTCAAGAGCCTGGTCGACGCCTTCGATCGCGGGGAGGCCGACGCGATCGTCGTGCCGATGGATTCGGTGGGCACCACCTGTTTTCAGCGCGCGGTGGGCTGGGTTTCCGACAGCAAGGTCGGATCGGGCGGATCGGCGCATCGCGGCGGGGCGGCCAGCGGCTATGTCGACCACGGCCATCACGCCCTGTTTCGTATGGACAGCTTTCGTGCCGCCGGCGGTTACGACCCCAGCTTCACGCACAATGAGGATGCCGAGCTCGATTGCCGTCAGCGCGCATTGGGCAGCCGCATTTTCCTCGATGCCGATATCCGGCTGCGTTACGCCCCGCGCGCCACGCCCGGAAAACTGGCGCGCCAGTACTTCATCACGAAGCCGCTGATCACGAAGAACAGGTCAACGCCCGAATTGCCGAGCATCAGCGTTTCGCGCCTTACGCCCAACGGCGTCAGGGGCATTTCCAGATGGACGCATACCACGAGCAAAGCCGCGATCGCGCGGAGAACCTGCAGATTAAAGAGCAACGCCGCCCCTTCCCCGAATCCGCAGATTTCTTAGGGTCTCAACCGGATCGGGGCAATCGTGCAGCTGCCCTAAAATAGAAAACACCCCCCGGGGTAAGGGAACCCGGGGGGTGCGTCCCACGCGGAGGAAATTGCCAGTCCGGCCGCGTGTATGGGGGTGAGGTGGGTATTCGATCAGTGGGCCGCAACGGTGACGCGGCTGTTTTCCGCGACCTGCGTGCCCGAATTGGCGAGCGCCAGTTCGACCTGCGGCATCGCGCGGGCTTCGGCGATCTTCGCGCACTTCTTGGCTTCGGTCATCGCCTTGAGCGACTTGTCACCGCGGACGGTGCAGACATGCTCGGCGGCGCGGCTGACGCGAGCCTTCAGTTCGGTCGCGCCGTCGGCGCTGGCGAGCTGCAGGTCGCCGTAGCGAACATAAGCCTGGGGGGCGGCGACTTCGCCCGCATTCGCCGGGAAAGCGATGGTGGCGGTTGTGGCGACGACGGTGGCGACGAGGGCAACGAACTTGAACATGACCAATCTCCTTTTGGGGATCGAGCCAGCCGGAAGCCTTCGCCCGATCTTTCTTCCTGTGAGCGGCCTCGATCCGTTCGACCGTTGCCGTTGAGGCTCTTCTATGCCTGCCCCCTGGTCCGTTCATGCGTGCTTCGACGAGCAGGCCGTTCGCCTCCACCAACCCGCCGATCGGCCGACGAACGACATGATGCCGTCGACCAACGGCAGGCCGGGTAGTCTGTGGGCGTGACGGAACCGCGTCAGGCCCGCTACGTTCGCGTGAAAAGCCCGAATCCTGCTTGCTCCGGAGACGAATCATGTCCGCCCGCCCATTCGCCCTCACCCTCGCAATGCTCCTCGCGCCCGCCGTCGCGCAGGCCGCGCCCCTCCCGTTCAAGGTCGAGGTGAAGGCCGATCTGGCCGAACCCTGGGCGATGACCTTCCTGCCCGACGGGCGGATGCTGGTGACGGAGAAAGCGGGCGAGCTGCTGGTCCTCGACGGCAATGGCAAACTGGCGGGCAAGATCGCGGGCGTGCCGAAGGTCGCCTATGGCGGCCAGGGTGGATTGGGTGACGTCATCCTCCATCCCGGCTTTGCGAAGAACGGCATCATCTATCTGAGCTATGCCGAGGCCGGATCGGGCGACACGGCGGGCACCGCGGTCGCGCGCGCAAGGCTGATGCTCGGCAAGGCGGGCGGGAGCCTGCAGGGCCTCAAGGTGATCTGGCGACAGAGCCCGAAGGTGAGCGGGCGCGGCCATTATGCAGGCCGCATGGCCTTCGCCCCCGACGGGCATCTGTTCATCAGCTCGGGCGAGCGACAGAAGTTCACACCCGCGCAGGACATGGCGCAGAATCTGGGCAAGGTGATCCGCCTGACCGATGCCGGCGCGGTGCCGGCCGACAATCCCTTCGCAAAGCAGGGCGGCGTCGCCGCGCAGATCTGGTCGTTCGGCCATCGCAACCCGCTGGGCATCGCGTTCGACGCCGACGGGCGGCTGTGGGAACAGGAGATGGGGCCGCAAGGCGGCGATGAGGTCAACCTGATCCTCAAGGGCCGCAACTATGGTTGGCCGATCGTGTCCAACGGCAGCCATTATGACGGGCGCGACATTCCCGATCACCCCACCCGCCCCGAATTCGAAGCGCCCAAGGTCTGGTGGAACCCGGTCATCTCGCCCGGCGGGCTGATGATCTATTCGGGCGCGATGTTCCCGGCGTGGAAGGGCAGCGCGTTCATCGGCGGGCTTTCCAGCCAGTCGCTGGTCCGCGTCGCGTTGAAGGGCGACAGCGCCGCCAAGGCCGACCAGTGGGATATGGGCGCGCGCATCCGCGAAGTCGAACAGGGACCGGACGGCGCGATCTGGCTGCTCGAAGATGGCGGGCGCGGATCGTCGGGCCGTCTGCTGCGCCTCACGCCTTCTTGATCCTGCCAGCCTGATCCCACGCTGGCGGAAAAGCGCAAGCGAGTCGGTCGGGCGACAGCCGCCCCCGTTGCACCTTCGCCTCCCCCCGGTCAGACATGGCGTCCGCCCGGAGAGCGGGCTCGATACAGGAGGATGGATTGGCCGAAGGTCTGGCAGGCGGCACCGCCGTCGTCACGGGTGCTGCGGGCGGCATCGGGCTGGGGATCGCCCGCGCGGCGGCCGATGCCGGCATGTCGCTGGTGATCGCCGATATCGCGGCGGACCGGCTTGCCGCGGTTGAGAAAGAATTCCGAGATCGCGGCATCGACGTGCTCGCGATCGTCACCAACACGGCGGACGCCGCCTCGGTCGAGCGGATGGCCGCACAGGCGATCGAGCGTTTCGGCGCGCCCCGGCTGCTCGTCAACAATGCGGGTGTCGAGATGATGGGCGACATCTGGGAACTGCCCGCCGAACAGTGGCAGCGGATCATCGACATCAACGTCCTCGGCCCGGTTCACGGCGTGCGCGCCTTCGCGCCTGCGATGATCGCGGCGGGCACGCCATCCTATATCGCCAACATCACCTCGATCGGCGGCCTCGGCATGTCGGGCGGGCAGGCGCCCTATATCGTCAGCAAGCATGCCCTGCTGTCGTTCACCGAATGCCTTTATCTGGAGCTGGCCGAGGCCGCGCCGCATATCAAGGTGTCGGCGGTGCTGCCCGGCCCGGTCGCCACGCGCATCTTCACCGATGCCGTCGCGCTGACCGAGAAAGCGCATATCGCGCAGGCGCACGATCAGATGGAGGCCGTGCTGGCGCAGGGCATGTCGGGCGACGATGCCGGGCGCAAGATCGTCGATCAGATCGTCGAGGGCCGCTTCTGGATCTCGCCGCATCCCGAAATGATGGAAGGCGCCGCCCAGTCGCGCGCGGCCTATCTGGCCGGACTCCACACCCCGGCGCAGCGCGTGCGGCCGAGCTACCAGAGCAAATAACCTGCCCTTATGGACGCACCCCGACGTCAAAACGTCGGGGCTGTGACGCCCTGCTTTTAGAAGCCGTCGCTGGCGATTGCGGCGCCGATGGCAAGGCCCGCAATCCCGGCGATCAACGCGCCGTCATTGCCATAGCCATAACGGTAGCGCGGATAGCCGTAGCCGACGCCATATCCGTAGCCATACCGCGGATATCCGTAATAGCCGTAGCCACGCGGGGCATAGCCATAATAGCCGCGCGGCCCGCGATAGCCGCCATAGCCGTAGCGATTGCCGCGCCAGCCGCGGTCCCCGCGCCAATATCGATCGCCACCACGCCAGCTGCGATCGCCGCCGCGCCAGCCCCGATCGCCATAATAGCCGCGATCGTAACGCTGCGCCTCGGCGGGAACCGCCGCGACCATCGCGCCACCGATCGCAAGCGCGGCGACCATTGCCTTGATCTTGCTCATCATACGCTCCTTACAGGGTCGATCCTCGACGGAATCGGCCGAAACGACGGTTTACATCGTCCAAGCTGAACCGCGCGGGAACAGCGTGTTCAGGTAACGCACGAAGCGCGAAATCCCTCCCTGCACATATGCGCAGGGAGGGAGAGAGGTCAGAACTTGTACGCGACCGTCCCGCCGAACCAGCGCGGCTTGTCATAAGCAAACTGGTCGGTGCCGCCGAAGGTCAGCAGCGTGGCGAAATAGCGTTCGTTGAACAGGTTCTTGCCGAACACCGACAGGCGCCAATGCTCGTCCGGGGTCGTCCAGCTGATCGACCCGTTGGCCAGCGCATAGCCCGGCGCCGCCACGCGGTTGAGCACATCGACATACCAGCGGCTCGTCAGATAGACCGAGGCATCGACGTCGAGCTTACCGCCCGCCAGTTCGGTATTGTAATTGGCGGCGATATTGCCCGTCCAATGCGGTGCGCGCGGCAGATCCTTGCCCGAAACATCGGCCGGAACCGTCACGTTGCCGCTCATCGGCGGCACGGCCGGATTCGGCGTGGTAATTGCGGCGCCGGGGAAGTCGGTGATCTTGGTGCGAAGCTTCGCGACGCTCGCCGACATGCGGAAACGGGGCGAGAACTTAACCTCAAGGCTCGCTTCGGCGCCATCGATCTTCGCCTTGCCGGCATTTTGCAGGAAGCTGACCGTCACGCCGTTGAGCGTGCCGAACTGCGTCACCTGCAGGTTGGTGTAATTGTAGTGGAAGGCGGCCGCGTTGAAGCGGACGTTCGATCCGAGGTTGGTCTTGATACCCGCCTCGAACGCCTCGATCTTCTCCGGATCGGCCGGGACAAGTGCGCCAGTGCGGGTGAGCGGGTTGTAGGTGCCGCTCTTGAAGCCGCGCGAATAGGACGCATAGACGTTGCTGTTGCGCGAGAATTCGTAGCGGGCGACCGCGCGCGGCGACAGATTGTTGAACGTGGTGCTGCTGCCCGCGCGGTTCTGGTTCGGATCGCTTGCCGGCGGAATGTAGAGCGCGATCTTCTTGTCCCGCGTGTAGCGCGCGCCACCCGTCAGGAAGAGGTGATCGACGACCTCATACGTGCCTTCGACGAAGCCCGAGATCGATCGGGTCTTCTGACTGTCGATCGTCATATTGCCGTTGGTGTTCTGCGGATCCTGCGCGGCATAGGCCTGCAGCGCGTTGCCGCCGACCATCCACTTGAACCGGCCCTCGCCATTGCTGGTCAGCAGCAGATCCTGATAGGTCGAATGGCCGACCCAGTTGATCGTGATCCGCGTGACGTTCAGCGGCGAATAATCGAAATCCTGCGCATAATCATTGTCGGTGTTCTGATAGGCCGCGACGCCGGTGAGCGTGGCGAAGCCCAGATCGACCGACATATGCCCGTCGATCATATATTGCTTCACGCGCAGGAACGGCTTGAAGTCGAGCGCGGTCTGGAAATCGCCGGTCGGGATCACCGTGCTAAGCGGCAGGTTCAGCGGGTTGCGCGCGGGGTTGTTGACCAGCGTGCGCACGTTGCTGTTGCCGTTGAGCGGATGGGTGGCGAAGGTCGTATCGTCCTTGGTGTAGCTGTAGAAGCCGCCCAGTTGGAACTCGACGCCCTCGGACGGCTCGAACAGCATCTTGCCGCGCAGTGCGCCGATCTTGCGCTTGCCCATGTCGACGTTGCGGAAGATGTCGCGGATATAGCCGCCATTATCCTCGGCCACGCCCGACAGGCTCACCGCCAGTTTATCCTCGACGATCGGGCCGGAGATATAGGCGGTGCCGTGGAGATAATCGAAGCGGCCGTAGCTGATCGATCCTTCGCCCTCGGTCTTGAAGCTGGGTTTCTTGGTGACGATGTTGACCGCGCCGCCGGTCGCGTTGCGCCCGAACAGCGTGACCTGCGGCCCCTTGAGCAATTCGACCCGCTCGACATTGGCGAGTTCATAGACCGCGCCGAACGAGTCGGGCTGATAGACGCCGTCGAAATAGGTCGCGACGTTGGGTTCATCGCCCGCCGCGAAGTTGCGCGTGCCGATGCCGCGCACGGTCGGCTGGTTGGTGCTGGTGGTGCGCGCCCAGACGAAGCCGGGGGTCGCGGCGGTCAGATCCTGGACCGCGCTGATCCCCGCACTCGTCAACTGCTGTTGCGTCAGCGCGGCGACCGAGATCGGCACATTCTGAAGATTTTCGGACCGGCGCTGCGCGGTGACGACGATCTCGCCGATGCCGCTGTCATCGACGGCGTCCGCCTGCGCGGCGGGTGCCGGGGTTGCGGTCTGCGCGAATGCGATGCCAGGCACCATTGCAGCGCCCAGCAACAGGACATGCCTGAAGCCCATCAGTTCCTCCCTTATTTGACCTTATTATAGGCGATAGAGTTACCCCTTTCGCCCTTCCGGAACTACATCAAATGATGGCAAGTCATCTATCGCCATTTGGTAAGGGTCGGCCATGCGCAAACTGACACCGGACGCCGCGCTAGCGATCACAGAGCTTCAGCAGATGCTCTACGACCTGGGCTATGAGATCGACGCGAATACCGGCCGCGCGATCGCCGATTATTACTGCGCCGACGGCGCGTTCGTGGTCGGCGAGCATCGCTATCAGGGGCATGCGCAACTCGAGGCCTTCTACGCGGCCGAGCGCGATCGGATCGCGACGACCCTGCAGGATGGCGAGCGCCAGCTGCTCCATGCCTTCGTCAATCCGCGCATCTTCGTCCATGACGAGGGCCGCGCGACGATCAAGTGCTTCAACCTCAATTTCTCGGCGCCCGGCGCCCGCCCCATCGCGGGGCCGATCGCGCCCAATCTGCTGGTCGAATGTCGTCTGGAATGCCGCCGCGAGGCCGACGGTCACTGGCGGATCGCCGAGTTCAGCAGCTCGCCCCAGTTCGTCGCCAAGACGATCGTGCATCACGACGTGACGAAGGGGGACGCGAATGGATGACGCGGCCCGCCTTATCGCCGCCGAACATGCGCGCCGCCGCGCGGTCGAGGCGGACGACGCCGACACGCTCGACGCGATGACGGCTGATGTATTTCATTATGCCCATATCAACGGGCTGGTGGAGGATCGCGCGACCTATCTCGATCGCATCCGCGCCCGCGCCGTCATCACCCATGCGACCGGCGCGTCCGATCTCTCGGTCGAGATGCGGCCGGGCTACGCGCTCCTGAAGGGCGTGTCGTTCATGGAGTTCGAATGGCGCGACGGCAGCGCGAAGGGCCGCGTCGACACCCTGTTCCTGTCGGTATGGGAACCCGCAGGCGACGACTGGAAAATCGTCGCCTACGCATCCACACCCAAGCCCGCTTAGGCGCGCGTCGCCTTGAACGGGGCGTTGCCGAACGGCCCGAGCTTCATCGAACCTTCGATCGTGTCGCCGTCGATGGTCGCGTTGACTTCCAGCGTCATCGCCATCGGGGTCTTGATGTCCATCTTCCAGCTCAGCGCATTGCCGTCGACCTTGCCGTTGGTCAGTTCGACATTGCCCATCGGGCCTTCGCTGTTGCCGGTCAGGCTGCTGCCGTCGCTCTTCAGCACCAGGACGCCCTTCTGCTCGCCCATCGGCGATTTCACCACGCTGTCCCAGCGCCCGTCCACATTGGCCATGTCTATCCCCTACCCTAAGGTCTCTTACGAACGATGCGTGGCCGCGCCACACGCCGCCGAAATAGGCGGCGACACCATCCGTGACAAGGTGTCACAGCAACATCATCGAACGCTATCGATTGTGCGCGAACCGCGCTCAGGGGCAAGTCGAATTGATCGGGCGGAGCCGATAATGCCATTCGATCGCCTTTGCCTGCCCGCCCATCTCGCCTTCGATCCGGGCGTCGAGCCGGTCCGCATCACGCTGGTAGATCACGCGCTGCGGAAAATCATGGCCGCGATTTTCGAAGACGACGCGGCGCTCGCTCAGCTCGATCGCCTTGAATTCGGTCGACGCCTGCCCGGAGGGATCGGCGAAGAAGCTGATCCCATCGCCGCTCGGCGCGATGCGCGAATATTCCCAGCTCGTGCGCTTCACCGACACCGTCTTGCTGGCGCCCAGCATCACGCCGCCGCGCGCATCGCTCCAGCTTTCGGCCGTCTCGCGTCCGGCGGAACATTCGATCCAATATCCCGCCAGCCATGACGGCAGCGGCGATGCGGCGGGGATGGGAGCCAGAACGGACGCAAACATCGCCAGCAGCATCACACCCTCCGTCCAGTCGATCGAGCCTAGACCCTCCGGTAGCGGAAATACCACACCTCATGCCCCTTCTGCCGCGCCTTGGCTTCATAGCGCGTCTCGGGCCAGTCGTCGGGGCGGACGAGGAAGTCGGTCGGGTTCTCGCCCAGCCATTCGAAATCGGGCGAGCGGCCCATCACCATCATCGCCCAGCGCACATAGACCGGATGATCGGTGCCGAAGCGAAACTCGCCGCCCGGCTTCATCTTGCGCGCGATCAGGCCGATCGGGCCGTCGTTCATGAAGCGGCGCTTGGCATGCCGCGCCTTGGGCCACGGATCGGGATGAAGCAGCCAGGCCCGATCGAGCGACGCGTCGGGAAGTCGCTCCAGCACCTCGATCGCGTCGCCCATGTGGATGCGGATGTTCGGAATGGCATCCTCATCCACCTTCATCAGCGCGCCGACGACGCCGTCGAGGAAAGGTTCGCAGCCGATGAAGCCCATTTCGGGCCGCATCTTCGCCTGCCCCGCCATATGCTCGCCGCGCCCGAAGCCGATCTCGATCGCGAGCGGACGATCCGCGCCGAACAGGGTTGCGGCGTCGACCGGACCTTCTTCGGGCACGCTGATCTCGGGCAACAGCCGCTCGACCAGAGCAGCCTGCCCCGCACGCAATTTGTGGCCGGTGCGCCGACCGTAGAGGCGACGGATGGAAAGCGGATCGTTCATGGGCGCGCGCTTTAGGCGGATCGACGTCGGTGCGCGACCCCTAAAGTCAGGCCGCCTCGATCGCCGCGATCACCGCCTTGTTGAACGCAGGAACATCGTCGGGCTTGCGGCTGGTGATGAGGTTGCCGTCGACGACGACCTCCTTGTCGATCACGGTCGCACCCGCATTGCGCAGGTCGGTGCGGATCGAGGGCCAGGCGGTGGCAGTGCGACCGCGCAGGACATCGGCCTCTACGAGCATCCACGGCCCGTGGCAGATCGCGGCGACCGGCTTGCCCGCTTCGTGAAAGGCGCGGACGATGCCGACCGCCGTCTCGTTCATCCGCAGCTTGTCCGGATTGCCGACCCCGCCCGGCAGGATCAGTGCGTCATAATCGGCCGGATCGACATCGCCGATCAGCATGTCGGGCTTGATCGTCTTGCCCGGCTCGTCATGCACTGTGGCCAGGATCGGTTCGGTCGTGTCGGATGCGAGCACGACGGTCGCGCCCGCCTCCAGCAAAGCCTCGCGCGGGCCGAACAGTTCGGATTCCTCGAACCGATCGGTCGCGACGATCAGGACTTTGGCCTTGGCGATGGCGGTCATGGGATGCTCCTTGGAATGAGCGCCCCATAACCGATCATCGCGCGCGGCGTTCCCTTTATTTGATCGGCTTGGCGCCCGGCGTGCCGCACTTTACGAACTTGCCCTTGGCGTCCTTGCACGGCCCCTTGGGCTTGGCGGCTTCCGGGCATTTGACGAACTTGCCCTTCGCATCCTTGCAGGGCGCGGCGAAGGCTGGCGTGGTCAGCAGCGCGAGTGTGGCGAAAGCGGGAATCAGGCGACGCATGGACACTCTCCGAAAACAACAACGGCGCGATGCATAGCACCGCGCCGCGTCGTTCCCGAGTAAGGGAATGTAACTCTGATTAGGCGAGCGCCGCCTTCAGATCGTCGACCAGATCGGTCTTCTCCCAGGGGAAGAAGTCGCCTTCGGGCTTGCGGCCGAAGTGGCCGTAGGCTGCGGTCTTCTGATAGATCGGCTTGTTGAGGCCGAGGTGGGTGCGGATGCCGCGAGGGGTCATGCCGCCCAGCTTCGCGATCTTGCCGATCGCTTCCTCGATCTTGTCGTCGCCGACGGTGCCGGTGCCGTGCGTGTCGACATAGAGCGACAGCGGCTTGGCGACGCCGATGGCGTAAGCGAGCTGGATCGTGCAGCGCTGGGCAAGGCCGGCGGCGACGATGTTCTTCGCCAGATAGCGGGTGATGTACGCCGCCGACCGATCGACCTTGGTCGGATCCTTGCCCGAGAACGCGCCGCCGCCGTGGGGCGAAGCGCCGCCATAGGTGTCGACGATGATCTTGCGGCCGGTGAGGCCCGCGTCGCCGTCCGGCCCGCCAATCTCGAAGCTGCCGGTCGGGTTGATGTGATAGACGGTGTCGGCGCTGAGCAGAGCGGCCGGGATCACCTTGGCGACGACCGACTTCACATAAGCGTGCAGCTCGGCTTCCTTCGCGCCCTCGTCATAGCCCTTGCCATGCTGGGTCGACACGACGATCGCGGTGCAGGCGACGGGCTTGCTGCCTTCGTAACGCAGCGTGACCTGGCTCTTGGCGTCCGGCTCGAGGAAGGCCGCAGCGCCCGAGTGACGGTCAGCGGCCATCACTTCGAGGATCTTGTGGCTGTAATAGAGGGTAGCCGGCATCAGATCGGGCGTATCGTCGGCGGCATAGCCGAACATGATGCCCTGATCGCCCGCGCCCTCGTCCTTGTTGCCCGAAGCATCGACGCCCTGCGCGATGTGCGCCGACTGGCCATGCAGGTTATTTTCGAAGCGGAAGCTTTCCCAGTGGAAGCCTTCCTGTTCGTAACCGATGCGCTTCACGGTCGCGCGGACGGTCTTTTCGATCTCTTCCTGCGCGCCCGGCGCCCAGGCACCGTTTTCATAGACGCCCTTGCAGCGGATTTCGCCGGCGAGGACGACGAGCTGGGTGGTCGTCAGCGTCTCGCACGCGATGCGCGCTTCGGGATCCTTCGACAGGAACAGATCGACGATCGCGTCCGAAATCTGGTCTGCGACCTTGTCGGGATGGCCTTCGGAAACGCTTTCGGAGGTGAAGAGATAGCTGCTGCGCATCGAACTTTCTGTCCTTCAAGTGATAGTCGCGGGCTTAGCCGCAATGCACATATAAAGATATAAAGACTTCCTTATGTGTGCCTTTAGCGCGGCTTCGCGGCCACGGCAAATCCCAACGCGACAAGGAAGAGACCAAAGGCGATGGCGAGCGCATTTCCGCCCCACGCGAAGATCGTCGGCGGATGCGGCCCCGGCAACGTCGTCTTGATCGCGCCCGCCTGATGCCACGGCACGCTGTTGAGCAGCCGTCCGTCGGCGTCGACCACTGCGGAGATCCCGGTGGGGGTGGAGCGGATCACCGGCACCCCCTCCTCCACCGCGCGCAGCCGCGCCTGCGCCAGATGTTGGGGCGGACCCCAGCTGCCGAACCAGGCGTCGTTGGACGGGTTGAACAGGAAATCGGGCCGGTTGTTGCGATCGATCACCTGCCCCGAAAAGATGATCTCGTAACAGATTTGCACGCCCGCCTTGCCATAGCCCGCGATCGGGAAGCTGGCGGGGCCGGCGCCGGGCCAGAATTCTATATCGCCGGGCACGAGCCGCGACAGCCCGATCGCCGACAGGATCGTGCGCGCGGGCAGATATTCGCCATAGGGGACGAGGTGCGCCTTGTCGTAGCGCGCGAGCAATTCGCCCTGCCCGTTCATCGCGAACAGGCTGTTGCGCGCGCCGACAAGGATGCCTTCGCGATCATATTCGAGCGCGTCGCCGCCCAGCAGGACGACATCCTTCGGCCCCAGCAGCGCCGCGATCCGTTCGCGCGCGACCGGCTCCAGCTCCAGATAATCGGCGGTCGCGGCCTCGGGCCACATCAGCAGGCGGGGCGACGCGCCGGGCTTGCCGCTCAGCGAGGCCAGCCGATCGAAATTGAGCTGCTGCAGCTTCGCGTCATATTTCTCGTTCTGGTTGATATTGGGCTGGACGACCACGATCTGCGGCCCGGCCTTCGGCGGCAGCGGGCGCAGCAGGGTCGCCGACAATATCTGGCACAGCATCGCCGCGATCAGTGCGATCGCCACCCGCTTCCACCGCTGATTCTTCGTCCCCGGCAACACCGCCATCAGCCAGATGCCGGCCAGCAGCACCATCCCGCCCGAAAGGCCATAGGTGCCGATCACCCGCGTCAGGCCGACGAAGGCCGGTTCGGCCATTTCCTTGTCGATCAGGATCGCCGAGAGCGGGTTCCACGCAAAGCCGGTGAAGGCGATCGCACGGATATATTCGGTGACGACCCACAGCCCCGCGAACAGCAGGATGAAGGCATAAGGATTGCGCGGGATCGACGGCCCGGCCTCGCGCCGCGACAGCATGTCGGCGGGCACGATCTTCGCTAGCTTGGCGCGCCGATCCTCGTCGGCCTTCGCCGCGGTCCGCGCGCGATGCCAGCCCGGCGTCGCCGCGATGATCCAGGCGCCCGCCAGCGCGAGCATGGGATAGATGCCGATATAGAGCGACAGCGCCACCACCGCGACCCAGCCGAGCCAGACGGGCATCGCATCCTGAAAGGTGAAGGCGGTCGCGATCCAGTTCAGCCCGACCGCGAAATGGCCGATGCCGAACAGCCAGCCCATGCCGATCACGCTGCGCAGCCGCCCCGCCTGCAACGCCATCCACATCAAAGCGGCAAGCGCGAGCAGGGTCAGCGGCCACCAGTTGAGCGGCGCGAATCCCAGCGCGGAACCTGCCCCCAAACCGAGGGCGATCATGTGTTGGGCGATGACCCGTTTCGGGGGAAAGGTGAAAGGTCGCATGGGGCCGATTGAATGAGTGTCGGGCGCACCCATATCCGCGATTGCGTGTCACCGGAAAGGCGGCGCGTCATTCGCCTAAAAATAAGAGCGTCATAAAAATGGTCGAGAGGATCGCTTGACAGCCTGAGGGCTGCCACACATATCGCCGCTAGCACTCAACTTGGGTGAGTGCCAAAAGTTCCAACAACGCCGGCGTGAGGGGCGGTTTTGCCCCGGCGCCGGTTCGTCCATGTCAAGGAAAGGGACGCACATGGGTTTTCGTCCGTTGCACGATCGCGTGCTCGTTCGCCGCGTCGAAGCTGAAGAGAAGACGGCCGGCGGCATCATCATCCCCGACAGCGCCAAGGAAAAGCCCCAGGAGGGCGAAGTGGTCGCGGTTGGCGGCGGCGCCAAGTCGGAAGACGGCAAGGTCACCCCACTCGACGTCAAGGCCGGCGACAAGATCCTGTTCGGCAAGTGGTCGGGCACCGAGGTCAAGATCAACGGTGAAGACCTGCTGATCATGAAGGAAAGCGACATCCTCGGGATCGTCGGCTGATCTTCTTCCAGCCCTAATTCTCTCAATTCCAAACCGAAAGGGTAGCCAACATGGCAGCCAAGGACGTGAAATTCAGCCGCGACGCCCGTGAGCGCATCCTGCGCGGCGTCGACATCCTCGCCGACGCGGTGAAGGTCACGCTGGGGCCGAAGGGCCGCAACGTCGTGATCGACAAGTCGTTCGGCGCCCCGCGCATCACCAAGGACGGCGTCACCGTCGCCAAGGAAATCGAACTTAAGGACAAGTTCGAGAATATGGGCGCGCAGATGATCCGCGAAGTCGCCAGCAAGGCGAACGACGCGGCCGGCGACGGCACCACCACCGCCACCGTTCTGGCGCAGGCGATCGTCCGCGAGGGCATGAAGTCGGTCGCGGCCGGCATGAACCCGATGGATCTGAAGCGCGGCATCGATCAGGCCGTCGCCAAGGTCATCGAAAACCTCAAGGCGCGTTCGAAGCCGGTCGCCGGCACCAAGGAAGTCGCGCAGGTCGGCATCATCTCGGCCAATGGCGACACCGTCGTCGGTGAGAAGATCGCCGAAGCGATGGACCGCGTCGGCAAGGAAGGCGTGATCACGGTCGAGGAAGCCAAGGGTCTCGAGTTCGAACTCGACGTCGTCGAAGGCATGCAGTTCGACCGCGGCTACCTGTCGCCCTACTTCATCACCAACCCCGACAAGATGCTCGTCGAGCTGCAGGATCCGTACATCCTGATCCACGAGAAGAAGCTGTCGTCGCTCCAGGCGATGCTGCCGATCCTCGAGGCGGTCGTGCAGTCGGGTCGCCCGCTGCTGATCATCGCCGAGGACATCGAGGGTGAGGCGCTCGCCACGCTGGTCGTCAACAAGCTGCGCGGCGGCCTGAAGGTCGCGGCCGTCAAGGCGCCGGGCTTCGGCGATCGTCGCAAGGCGATGCTCGAAGACATCGCGATCCTGACCCAGGGCGAGATGATCTCGGAAGACCTCGGCATCAAGCTCGAGAGCGTCACCGTCGGCATGCTCGGCACCGCCAAGCGCGTCACGATCGACAAGGACAACACCACCATCGTCGATGGTGCGGGTTCGGCCGATGCGATCAAGGCCCGCGTCGAAGCGATCCGTCGTCAGATCGAAGCGACCACCAGCGATTACGACCGTGAGAAGCTCCAGGAGCGTCTCGCCAAGCTCGCCGGCGGCGTCGCCGTGATCAAGGTCGGCGGTTCGACCGAAGTCGAGGTCAAGGAGCGCAAGGATCGCGTTGATGACGCGCTGCACGCGACCCGCGCGGCTGTCGAAGAGGGCATCGTCCCCGGCGGCGGCACGGCTCTGCTCTACGCCACCAAGGCTCTCGAAGGCCTGAAGGGCGCGAACGACGATCAGACCCGCGGCATCGACATCATCCGCAAGGCGATCACCGCCCCGGTGCGTCAGATCGCCCAGAATGCCGGCCATGACGGTGCGGTGATCTCGGGCAACCTGCTGCGCGAGAATGACGAGACCAAGGGCTTCAACGCCGCAACCGACACGTACGAGAACCTGGTCTCGGCCGGCGTGATCGACCCGACCAAGGTCGTCCGCACCGCGCTGCAGGACGCAGCCTCGGTCGCCGGTCTCCTCATCACCACCGAAGCCGCCATCTCGGACAGCCCCGAGGACAAGCCGGCAATGGGCGGCATGCCCGGCGGCATGGGTGGTATGGGCGGCATGGGCGGCATGGACTTCTAATTCAGAAGTCCGTTCGACCAGTCGAACGACACAGGAAAGGCCCCGCGGAGCGATCCGCGGGGCCTTTCTTTTTCGGGACTATTGTCCCGCTTTCGCTAATCGGACGCCGCAGCCCGATAAGTGACATTCGCCCCAGTGCTGCTATAGTCCCCTCATACAGCAAGGGGGAAACATGGCGGGCAAGGGCGGTTCGGACGCGAAGAACGGTGCTGCGGAACGGCTGCTTCACGCGCTGGCGGCGGAATTCCCCACGCTGCACGATCGCGAATCCCTCCTCGCCAGCCCCGAATTCCTCGCGCGCTTTGGCAAGGGCGACGGCACCCCGCTGGAGGATGGCGAACAGCGGTCCGCGACCAAGGCGCTCAACCGGCTGATCGCCGATGGCGGGGTGGCCGAGGTGCTGTGGCCGCGCGGCCATTCGTCCAAGGTGCAATTGCCCGAACAGGGGCTGATCGCCGTATCGGTCAACCTCGGCACGCTGCGCGAGGAACGGCTCGCCTGGGAAGTCAGCCGCGAGGGGCCGGAGCCGAGCCAGGAGCGGATCGTTCAGGAGGTCATCGCCCGATCGCGCACCTGGATCGCCGACAATCTGGAAAACGGCCAACTGCCGATCCTGCTGACCAACGCCAGCATCATTCACGGATCGAACGCCTTCGATATCCTGATCACGGCATCCTACCGCAATCCCTATGCGCTGCTGCGCTATACCCGCGAAGTGGTTCAGATCATCAACCACGTCGCGGGCACGCACACCATGCTGGTCGCCCAGAGCTACGGCTTTCCGGATTTCTCGCTGACTTAAACCGCCTCCAGCGCCTGTTCGAAGTCGGCGATCAGATCGTCGGCATCCTCGACGCCTATCGAGATGCGGACCAGATTGTCGCCGATATCGAGCGCCTTTTTGCGCTCATCGGGCACCGACAGATGCGTCATCCCCGCCGGATGGCTCGCCAGCGTCTCGGTGCCGCCCAGTGACACGGCGAGCTTCGCGATCTTGAGCGCATCGAGGAAGGCGAACGCCTCCGCCTCCCCGCCCTTCAGATAGAGCGAGAAGGTCGATCCCGCCCCCGTGCAGTGGCGCTGGTAGATGTCGGCCTGCCGCGTCCCTTCCTTGAGGAAACCGAGATAGGCGATCCGCTCCACCTTGGGATGATCGCGCAGATAGGCGCAGACCTTCGCCGCATTCTCGCCCGCGCGGCTCATGCGCAGTTCCAGCGTCTCTAGCGAGCGCAGCAGCATCCATGCGGTGTGCGGATCGGTGATCGTGCCGATCGTGTTGCGCATCGCGCGCACCTGATCGATCAGCGCCTTCGCGCCCACCGCGCCGCCCGCAACCAGATCCGAATGGCCGCCCGCATATTTGGTGAGGCTGTAGAGGACGAGGTCCGCGCCGTGCCGCAGCGGCTTCTGCCACAAAGGCCCGAGGAAGGTGTTGTCGATCACGACCGGCGGCTTCTTGTCCGCACCACCGAAGGCCGCATCGCGCGCGGCGCTCACCGCCTCGACATCAACCAATGCGTTGGTGGGATTGGCGGGGCTTTCGAGGTAGATCATCGCGACCCGGCCCTTGGCCTTGGCCTGCGCGATCACCGCGTCGATCTCCTCGCGCGTCGCACCCGCCGGGAAATCGAGCCACTGCACCCCGAAGCGGCCGAGGATCTTGCCGATCAGCCCCTCGGTCGCGGCATAGAGCGGCGCGGAGTGGACGATCACGTCGCCCGGCTCGACCATTGCCAGCATCACCGTCGCGATCGCCGACATGCCCGACGAGAAGGTCAGCGCCGCCTCGGCATCCTCCCAGATCGCCAGCCGCTCCTCGAGAATCTCCTGATCCGGCCCGTTGAAGCGCGAATAGACGAGCCCCTCGGCACCGCCGGGCCTCTTGCCGGTGACGCCCTCGAAATGGCGTTTGCCGGCGGCTGCATTTTCGAACACGAAGGTCGACGTCAGGAAGATCGGGGGTTTGAGCGATCCTTCGGACAACATCGGATCATAGCCATGCCCCATCATCAGCGTGGCGGGCTTGAGCCTGCGCCCGCCCACTTCGCGCACCCCCGGCTTCGGGCGGCGGCGCTGGGTCGTGCCGGTCAGTTCGGCTTCATTCTTCTTGTCGTCATTCGACATCGCATCTCTCCGTGGGGATCATGCCCCTAACTCGTGATGCGATGTGTATATCCTCGGTTCGTGGATTGGAGGAGTGCCGCGCCTATGCGCGCGCCTGATCCGGCAAACGCTTCACCAGCCAATCGACGATCATCGCGCCTTCCGCATGGTCGAGTCCCGGCATCACGCCCACGGTGCGCGCGCCATAGCTGAACTGCACCGAACCGGACGATGAAGAGAAGACGGGCATCTGCGCCGCCTGCCCACTTTCCTCCCCCTGCGCGGGCGGCGGAGCGATTCTCAGATGCCGGATCTGCGCGACATCATATCGCTTCGTTCTGGAGCATAGCGGCATCGACCAATGATAGACGAGCGCACCCTCTTCGACGCCCAGAATACAGCGCCCCGCGACCTGCCACAGCAGCCACGCCCCGGCGAAAACCCAACCCACGGCCCATCCGACCAGCCACGCAGCAGCGAACAGAGGGTTGTCGCCCAGGAACATATCGGCCAGCACCACGACGCCGCCGGCGCTCCACATGCAGAACCACGCCGCAATGAACAGGATGCCGCCCCATTGACGCGGTGCGTGAGCGTGAAGCCATTCTTTCCCGTCCGCGCGCTCGACCGTGAAGCGCGCGCCGGGAACCGGCTCAAGCGAAGCGAAGTTCTGCATGCCAGCTTCCTTGCCCAACGGAAGCTAACATAACGTTATCTCGTCAGTCCTCCACCACCGGTAGCATCACCGAACTGGCGGTCGCGCCGCCGGTGAACACGCTCTGGGTCGCCTTCTTGTAGTCGCCCGGCTTCGCGAAGAAGATGTTCTTCACATAGGTCTGCGGGTTGCGGTCGTAGAGCGGGAACCAGCTCGACTGGACCTGCACCATGATGCGGTGGCCGGGCAGGAAGGCGTGATTCACCGTCGGCAGCTCGAACTTGTAATTTTCGACCTGGCCGGGTTTCAGCGCATGCGGCTTATCGAACCCGTCGACATAGCGGCCTCGGAAAATCTCCATGCCCACGCCCAGCTGGAAACCGGCCAGCTTGGGATCGGACGTATATTCCTCCGGATAGACGTCGATCAGCTTGACCACCCAGTCGCTGTCGGTGCCCGTGGTCGCCGCATAGAGATCGACCTTCGGCCGCCCGCGAATATGGACCGCCTTGGTCAGCGGCTCGGTGACGTAGGTCAGCACATCGGGACGGCTGTCGGCGAAGCGCTGGTCGCTGACGAGCCACGGCTTCCACTGATCGGCATCGCCCCAGTGAACCGGGCGCGGCACGAACGGCACCGGCTTGGCCGGATCGGACAGATAGGTGTCGCGATCGGCCTTCGCCGCCTTCTCCCAGCCGAGGCCGAAGCCCGATTCCAGATAAAGCGGCTTGAGCGGCGCATCGAGGATGTCCGCCGTCCCCTGCCATTTATCGAGGCCGGTCGCGTAGGTGTAGGCGGCGGGCACATCGAACTTCGCCGCGCCGGGCTTCAGATACTGGTCGAGCCACGGCTTCATCACGTCGCGGCGGAACTGGAGCGCGGTATCGCCCGCGAAGCGCAGCGCGCCCAGCGACGACCCGTCATAATTCACCCCCGAATGCCGCCACGGCCCGACGACGAGATGCAGGTTACCGCCTGTGTCCTTGCCCTTGAGCGCGCGGAACACGGCCGCCGCGCCATAGCTGTCCTCCTGATCCCATTGCCCGACGACCAGCGTCATCGGCACGGTGAAGGGCCGGGCGCCGAGCAGCTTGTCGACCGCCTGCCCCTTCCAGAAATCGTCATAGGCCGGATGCTCCTGCATCTTCCGGCTCTGCGGCAGCTTATCGAGGCCATAGGCTTTCACATAATCGCCGGCCGATCCCGCCTTGAGCCACAGCGCATATTGATCGCCGGTGCCCGACGCGACGTCGTCGCCATCGCCCTTCTGCGCCATTTGCGACACGAAATAGTCGTAGCCGGCCTGGCGATAGGCGCCGTTGTGGAACCAGTCGTCGCCCATCCAGCCGTCGACCATCGGCGACATCGGCACCACGGCCTTGAGCGCCGGATGCGGATCGATCGTCGCCATCAGCGTGGTGAAGCCGGGATAGGACGATCCCGTCATCGCGACGCGCCCGTTCGTTTCGGGCACATTCTTCACCAGCCAGTCGATCGTGTCATAGGCGTCGGTGGCATGATCGGTATCGGTGGCGTTGAGCGGACCGCGCAGCGGCCGGTTCATCACATAGTCGCCCTCGGATCCGTTGCGCCCGCGCACATCCTCATAGACGCGGATATAGTTGTCGTTGATGAACTCGGCGTCGGAGATCGGCACGATCTCCTCGATCTTCTGGCTCGCATTGCGGCTCGTCGCCTTGGCGGCGTTATAGGGGGTGCGCGTCAGCAGGATCGGCGCGGCGCTCGTGCCTTTGCGCATCACGATGACGGCGAACATCTTCTTGCCGTCGCGCATCGGGATCATCACCTCGCGCCGGATATAATCGGCCTGCGGGGTGGTCGCCTCGAAGCTCGACGGAATGTCGACCTCCATCGGGGGCGTAAGCTTTTCCGCCGTTTGGGCGATCGCGGCGGTTGATGCGGTGATCGAGAGAAACAGCAACGCGCGCGACAATTTCATTCGTCTGCCTTTCTGAAAATTTCACCCTTTCTGGCAAATCGGACCGGCTCCGTCGAGCCAGACCGTGCGGCGGATACGCCTATGGGATTCCCCTTATGGCCGACTTATCCACAGGCAAGTGATACTCTGCTTGCACCGCAGCCCCGACCCCGAGTCGCGAAGCGGGCCGAGGTGCGAGTATCCGCGTATCGGCAGGAGAGGATGCCCCAAAGAGGGCGCGGCGAAGGAGAGGCCCGATGACCTGTGACCTCAACTATCTGTACCACCGCCAGCAGGTCGCGTTGATCCGCGCCGACTATGCCCCCACCGTCGAAGCCCGCCGCGGCCAGCAACGCATCGCCGGCCGCTATCGAGAGCTGATCTCGAACTATAAACGGGATCGCGCCGCGCGGATGTAGCGGCGCTTATTTGCTGAGAACAAACTCGACGGTAACGCGAACGTCGGTGGTGACCTTGTCCTCCACCGACGCAGACAGATTGCTGCTCGTCAGCCGTTGAAGCATGTTCATATTGAACGCCGCATCGACGGGCGCGCTATTTTTTATCCGAACAATCCGGCTGACACGCATGTGAAGCGCAGCGGCATAATCGTCGGCTTCACGCTGCGCTTTGGCGACAGCGTCGGCGATCGCTGCCCGGCGCGCCGCATCCTCATCCCTCAATTTCAGGATCGGTCCCGCCGCGAAGCTTGCATTCAAGTCGAGCAGCGAACGACGGATTTGGTCTAGCTTAGTAAGGTCACGGACCGTAACATCAATATAAGCGGTTGCCGACTTAGTCGCATTGCCCTGCTGCATCTGCGCTAGCGCTGCTGGCATATCTTCTGGATCGAAAGCTTCATTACCGACGAAACCCATCCGACCGACATTGCCAGGCTGACGCAGGACAAGATCGGAGGACGGAATTCCTTGCGCGACCAAAGCCGCGCGTACCTTTTCCGCCAGAGATCTGGCGGCGCTATCTGCTTCGGATGCTGTCTTGCTTCGCGACGTGACGCAGACGCTCATCGTCGCTTCCTGCGCTGTGTTTTCGCTCGATCCGTAGGTTACGATTTCGAGCGGCACTTCTCCCGCCGCAACTGGAACCGCATATTGAGCCGGCGCAGGCGACGAACTCAACACGCTATAAATCGTAGCAGCAGTAAGCGCCCAATTTGCTCCCATCGATTTAACTACCCTGCCGCCGGCTCAAAAACGCCAGCCGTTCGAACAGCATGATGTCCTGCTCGTTCTTGAGCAGGGCGCCGTGGAGCGGGGGGATCGCCTTCTTGGGGTCGGCGGACTGGAGCACTTCCAGCGGCATGTCTTCCGCCAGCAGCAGTTTCAGCCAGTCGAGCAGTTCGCTGGTCGACGGCTTCTTCTTGAGGCCGGGCACCTCGCGGATGTTGTAGAAGATGTCCATCGCGCGGCTGACCAGCGACTTCTGGATGCCGGGGAAGTGGACGTCGACGATCGACTGCATCGTCTCGCGGTCGGGGAACTTGATATAGTGGAAGAAGCAGCGGCGCAGGAAGGCGTCGGGCAGCTCCTTTTCGTTGTTCGACGTGATGACGACGATCGGCCGCTCCTTCGCCGCGATCGTCTCGCCCGTTTCGTACACGTCGAACGACATGCGATCGAGTTCCTGGAGCAGATCGTTCGGGAATTCGATGTCGGCCTTGTCAATCTCGTCGATCAGCAGAACGGGCAGCTGCGGCGAGGTGAACGCCTCCCACAACTTCCCCCGGCGGATGTAATTCTTGATGTCGTGGACGCGCTCGTCGCCCAGCTGGCCGTCGCGAAGACGCGCCACGGCATCATATTCGTACAGGCCCTGATGCGCCTTGGTGGTCGATTTGACGTGCCACTGGATCAGGGGCGCGCCGGTCGCGGCCGCAATCTCATGCGCGAGGACGGTCTTGCCGGTCCCCGGCTCGCCCTTCACCAGCAGGGGACGACGCAGCGTCACCGCGGCGTTGACCGCGACCTTCAGGTCCGCAGTGGCAATATAGTTGCTGGTTCCTTCGAAGCGCACGCCGATCTCCATAACCCGTTATGGAGATCGATAAGGCGGCCTGCGCTGCGGCGCAACGGAAAGGCGGCGTTATCCGCCAGCGCGGGCCGCGGCGCGCGACGCCAGCAGATCCCACAGGCCGCGATGCTGGGCGAGCATCTGCTGCGCGCCGAAGGCCATCGCCCGCTCGGCACCCGGCGTAGCACCCGCCGGCACATCCAGCGTCGCGCCACGCGGCGGGAGGGCCGGCGGCACCAGATCGACGCCGAAGCGCTGCGCCGCCGCATCGATCAGGCAGCGGATCGCCCGCCAATCGAGCATCAGGGTGAGCGCCGCGCCCAGCGCGCAGCCGGTGCGGTCCGAACGGCCCAGCATCTCGATCGCATGACGCTGCCCGGCAAGCGCCTGTTCGCAATGCGCCTGGCCCGGCGTGCTGGGCAGCGGGCCGACGGCGGTCACGACCTTGAACAGATAGAGCCGTTCGGCCGCGAAACCCTGTGCGGCTTCGTCGAGCCAGCGAACCTCATGCTCCGCCCCGCCCTTTTCGCGCGCCCAATCGATGATGCCGCGCTGCCCGCCGTGGAGATGCGCGACATGGTGGACCGCATCGGCCAGATTGCGCGAAGTCTCGCGACCCGAATTGAAGATATCGTGCGAAATCCAGGGGTGGTTCGCGGCTCCATCCGCCCGCAGCAGAGAGCCCATCACCTCGGCCGCGCCCGCAAGCGCGGCGTTCGCCTGAATCAACGCCATTTCACTACCCCGAATACAACCAGGTTACGCCGTGGCCCGGACACACGCTTCCGAACCACGAAGACGCTTCTATCCTGCGGGCCGTAAAATTCGGGTTACTGGCGGGGTTGGAAAGCGTTCACCACGCTCATCCATTGGTCGGAAACTATATTTTTGGTCGCTGCAATGGCCCGTTCACGGCTCGCGCGTTATGATGGGATCTTATGGCCCGATCATCCTCCCGATCGAACGACTGGGGTTTCCCCCGCTGGCGCGGCTATGGCAGCGAGCGCGGGGCGACCAAGGTGCGCATGTGCGACCGGCACGGCTGCGACAAGCCAGGCGACTGCCCCGCGCCCAAATCGCCCAACAGCCCGGAACGCTGGTATTTCTGCCCCGAACATGCGGCCGAGTACAATAAGAACTGGGACTATTTTCAGGGCCTTAGCGCCGAAGAAGCCGCCGAGCGCGAACGGCAGGAACGGCGATCGGCATCGGGCTATGCCGAAGCATCGCATTATGGCTGGGCCGGCCCCGGCGACGGCCGCTGGACCGGCGACGAGCTGCGCGCGCTCGAGACGCTCGAGCTGGAAAGCGATGCGGATTTCGATGCGATCCAGGCGGCGTGGCGCCGGCTGGTGAAGGCAAACCATCCCGACGTGAAGCCCAATGACGCGGCGGCCGCCGTCCGTTTCCAGGCGGTGCAGGCGGCGTTCGAGATATTGCGCCGGGCCGAGGAAAAGCGCCCGCGCTGATCCGCCCTTCCGGATCGGGCCGCGTCGCCGGCTCCATCGTCGATCACACAGGCTAGGCCCTCTCCAAAGCCAGAGAGGATCGCCCGTGCCCCGCATCATGAACTTCGATCTGCGCCACCCGCCCGAATTCGGCGTGTCGGGCGCCGACATCTATGCAGGCGCGCTCGATTGCCTGCAGTGGGCAGACGAGCAGGGCTTCGCGCATACGGGCGTGGGCGAGCATCACCAGAATGACGACGGCTTCAGTTCGTGCCCGCTGATCTTCGCGGCGGCGGTGGGCGCGCGCACGAAAGTGATTCGCTTTCAGACCAACGTCGTCCTCGCGCCCCTCTACGAACCGCTGCGCCTGGCGGAGGAGGTGGCGGTCGCCGATCTTTGCCTCAACGGGCGGCTGATCCTGGGCATGGGGATCGGCACCCAGCCCGCCGATTTCCAGGCGTTCGGCGCCGACTTCACGAAGCGCGGCAAGACGATGGACGCGCTGATCCCCTTCCTTCGCACGGCGTGGAGCGGCGAGCCGTTCGACTATCGCGGGACGACGGTGCGGCTGCGCCCCCTGCCCGTTCAAAGCCACGTCCCCATCAACCTGGGTGGCGTCACCCCCGCCGCGATCGATCGTGCCGCGCGGCTGGCCGACAGTTTCCAGTCGGCGACGGTCGCGCATTGGGAGCTGTATCGCGAAGCCTGCCAGCGCCACGGCAAGCCCGATCCCGGCCCGCGTGCCAGACGCGGCCCGATGTTCCTGTGGGTGACGAAGGACGACAAGGCGAAGGTCGAGGCCGAACTGATGCCGCATATCGACCATGTGAACCGCACCTATGTCGAGCAGACCAACCAGATACGCGACGATGGCGGCAAGGCGCCGAGCGAGGGCGGCGCGATCTTCCGCGGCCCTTATGTTCGCGAGGCCGGCAAGCCCGAGCCCTATCTGATCCTGAACCCAGAGGAGGCGATCGCGCTGATCGACGATCTGGGGCCGGATGGCGAATTGTTGTTCAACCCGCTGCTCGCCGGCATCGCACCCGCCAAGGCGCTCAACATGCTCAAGCTGGTCGAGGAGGAGGTGTTTCCCTTCGTCCGCCCCAATTAGATCCTCCCCCGGAGGGGGAGGTGGCGCGCCGAAGGCGTGACGGAGGGGTATTAGCCGGTAGCGAGCCGCCAAGCCTCGAATACCCCTCCACCGGCTGCGCCGGTCCCCCTCCCCCTCCGGGGGAGGATTTCAGGTAGTGAGCACCGCCAGGCTTGCCCGTTCGTTCGCGCGTAGGGCCTTCGGGGTCGCGGGGATGGCGATCGTCTCGCCCGCCTTGGCGATGTCGATGAAGGCGGGGGCGACATAGGATTTGCGGCAGACGGCAGGGGTATTGCCGAGGCTGTCGGCCACCGCCTCCAGCATCGTCTTGACCGAGGTGCGCTTGCCGCGCGCAAGCATCCCCGCCGCGATCGCGCAGGCGCGCCAGGTGCGGAAGGTCTTGGCCGTGCCGTGGCCGTCGGTCAGTTCGCAGATCCATTCGTTCACGTCGGCCGCATGGACCCGCAGGCCCGATCGCAGCGCGAAGAGATCGCCGCTCGATGACTTCTTGAGTTCGGCCAGCGCCGCCGCCAGCGCCGCATCCCTGCCCGACAGATCGGCGCGGATGCCGTGCTTGCCGTAGAAGCAGAGCGTGACCGTATCGCCCTTGATCCGCGCATGGCGATTCAGCAGCGTGGTCGCGCCATAGCTGCCGTGGAGCGCGGAATCGCTCGATCCCACCCGGATCGCGAAGCCATCGAGCAGCCGCACGGCCGCCGCCAGCGCGCGTTCCCACGGATCGTCGCTCTTGAGCGCCTTGCGCACCTGCGCGCGCAGATAGGGCAGGCGTTCGGCAAAGGCGGGGAGTTCGGCGAACTTCGCCTCATCCTGCTTCTCACGCCAGCTGGTGTGGTAACGATACTGCTTGCGGCCGGCGGCATCAATCCCGGTCGCCTGCACCGGCGCGGTCGGATCGGGATTGATCCAGACCTTTTTCCAGGCGGGCGGGATGCCGAGGCCCAGGATGCGCATCCGATCATCGACATCACGGACCAGATCGCCATCCGGCCCGGTGAACCGCCACCCCCGGCCCCGCCGGCTGCGGCGGATGCCGGGTTGGGAGTCGATGGTGTCGACGCGATCGATCGGCTGATGCTTCATGCCGGTTCGAACGCGGAGCGCGGCAAAAGGCTGCTACGGTTTCTGCGCCAGCACCGTCTTGTCGAAGCCGCCGCCCAGCGCGCGGACCAGTTGCACCGACGCCTGAAGCCGGCGAACCCGGACGCCGATCGCCGCGCGTTCGGCCTGCAGCGCGGCGGTCTGCGCCACGACGACCTCCAGATAATCCGACGCGCCGTCATGATAGCGGGTGAGCGCCAGATCGCCGGTGCGCGTCGCGGCCGACGCCGCCGCATCCTGATCGCGCTCGGCCGATGTCAGTTCGCGCGCGGCGGCCAGATTGTCCTCCACCTCGCGGAACGCGCCCAGCACCGTGCCGCGATACTCGGCCGAGGCCTCGTCGAACTCGCCGCGGGCGCGCTTGACGTCGGCGGTGCGGCGGCCCGCATCGAAGATCGGGCCGAGCAGCGACAGCGGGCCGAGCGCCCAGAAGCTGTTCGACTTGGTCAGGATATCGCCGCTAGTCGTCTGCCACCCGCCGTCGAGGCCCAGGGTGAGCGCAGGGAACCATGCCGCGCGCGCCACGCCGATCCGCTGGTTGGCGGCGGCCATGCGGCGTTCGGCGGCCGCGATGTCGGGGCGGCGTTCGAGCAGCTGGCTGGGCGTCGCAACCGGCGCCGCGATCGGCCGGGCCGACATCGCCGCCGACGCGATCGTGAAGGTCGACGGGCTTTCGCCGATCAGGGCCGCGAGCGCATGTTCGAGCATCGCGCGATCGAGCAGGGCCTGCGACAGATCGGCCTTCGCGCCCGACAACTGCGCCTGCGCGCGGCCGAGATCGAGGCCCGATGCGATGCCGCCTTCGTGGCGATTGTCGGTCAGCTTTTCCGCGCGCGCAAACTCATCGATCGTCCGGCGCAGCAGCGCGATTTCGGCGTCCGATCCGCGCAGCGCGAAGTAACCGCTGGCGACCGCTGCCTGCAGGCTCAGCCGCGCCGAGGCGAGATCGGCGGCGCTCGCCTGCCGTTCGAGGACGCCCGCCCGCGCGCCATCGCGCAGCCGGCCCCACAGGTCGATTTCCCAATCGAAGCTGCCGCCGATCGTCTTGTCGGTATATTTGGGGCGGTTCCCGATCGATTGCGGGCGACCGGCCGAAAGCCGTTCGCGCGAGATCGCGCCGCCGGCCGAGATTTCGGGGAAGATTTCGGCATTGGCGCGCCGCGCGATCGCCGTCGCCTGATCATAACGCGCCACCGCCGCCGCGATCGTCGGGCTGCCGGCCGCGGCGCGGGCTTCGAGATCGTCGAGGACGGGATCGCCGAACGCCGTCCACCAGTCGCCACGCGGCGCGGCATCGGCGGGGGCGGCCTGCGCCCAGCCGGGCACCTGTTCCTTATAGGCGGCGGCAACCGGCGCCTCGGCCGGGCGATAGGCCGGGGCCATCGAACAGCCGGCGAGCAGCAGCGCCGGCAGGAGCGCGAAAGACCGCATCCCCGCCGCCTCAGCCCTTCGCGGGCGCGGGCGGAGGCGCCGCGACCGCACGGACCGCATCGCCATTTTCGATCGAGTCGGGCGGGCTGTCTATCACCCGCTCGGTGCCCTTCAGGCCGGTTGCGATATCGACGGTCGCGCCATTGTCGCGCGCGATCGTGACGGGCAGGACGCGCGCCTTGCCGTCCGCACCGACGATCGCGACGCTGGTGCCGTCGTCGCGCACCATCAGCGCGCTGGCCGGCAGGCTGATCGTGCCCGCATTGTGGACCGGGAAGGCGACCTGCGAGAAGGAGCCCGGCTTGAGCGCGCGATCGCCGTTTGCGACCTGCAGTTCGACCAGCACGGTGCCCGATGTCGGATCGACCGCGCCCGCCGTGCGCGTCAGCACCGCATCGAAGGTGCGCCCCGGATATTCAGGGACCGTCAGCTTCGCATGGAGGCCCTGACGGATCTGGCCCGAATAGCCCTGCGGCACGCGGACGTAGATACGCATGCGATGGACGTCGGCGACGGTGTAGATCGGCTGGGCGGCGGCATTGCCCGCAACGATCAGCGCACCGATCTGGGCATTGCGCTGCGTGACGACGCCGTCGAACGGCGCGGTGATGCGGGTGAAGCCCTGCAGCGCGCGCAGCCGCTTCACATTGGCGGCCTGCGCGTTGGCGAGCGCGGTCTTGGCCGCAAGATCGCCGCGCTTTTCGTCGGTTTCCTGCTTCGACACCGCATCCTTGGCGAGCATCATTTCCCAACGCTTCGCCGTGGTCTGCGCGAGCGACTGATTGGCGGCGGCGGTCTGATAATCGGCCTGAGCGGCGGCAAGCTGCTGATCGACGTCGGGCGCGTCGATGATCGCCAGCGTCTGCCCCGCCGACACATTGTCGCCGATATCGGCGAGCCAGCGGCGCATGAAGCCGTTGCTGCGCGCATAGAGCGCGGCGCTGTTGAACGCCTGCACATTGCCCGGCAGGACCAGGCCGTCGCTTTCGGCGCCGCGCGTCGGCTTGATCACGCTGACCGACTGGATGTCGTTATCGGCGGCGACATCGGCCAGTTCGCGATCGGCCATCACGCGGGTGCCGATGCCGACCGCGACGATCGCGAGGGCGACGACGCCGGCGCCGATGCCGTAACGGCGGAGATTGCGATCGCTGAGGTCAGGCATGGGCGAGTTCCGGTTCGGAAGGCTTGGACGCGCGGCGCGAATGAACGACCGCGAAGACGACGGGGACGAAGAGAAGCGTGGCAATGGTGGCGAAGGCAAGCCCGCCGATCACGGCGCGGCCGAGCGGGGCGTTCTGCTCACCACCCTCGCCCAGACCGAAGGCCATCGGCGCCATGCCGATGATCATCGCGAGCGCGGTCATCAACACCGGGCGGAAGCGGACCATGCCCGCCTCCAGCGCGGCCTTGGTCGCGTCGCCCAGTTCGGCGAGCCGTTCGCGGGCGAAACTGACGACCAGGATCGAGTTGGCGGTCGCGACACCCATGCACATGATCGCGCCGGTCAGCGCCGGGACCGACAGGGTCGTGCCCGTGCTGAACAGCATCCACACGATCCCGGCCAGCGCGGCGGGAAGGGCCGTGATGATCACGAACGGATCGAGCCAGCTCTGGAAGTTCACGACGATCAGCAGATAGATCAGCACGATCGCGCCGAGCAGGCCGTAGCCAAGGCCGGAGAAGGCCGCGTTCATCGTCTGATACTGTCCACGCATCGTGACGGTGATGCCCGCCGGCTTATCCTTTTCCAGCCGCTTGATGACCCTGGCGATGTCGCTGGACACCGCGCCCAGATCGCGGCCCGCGGGGGCGGCGTAGATGTCGATCACGGGCTGGATATTATAGTGGCTGGCGACGGCGGCGGTGCTCGACCGCTTGATGTCCGCAATGCCGCCCAGAACCTGCTGCCCGCCCGTGCCCGCGGGACCGGCGACCGGGATGTTCGAAAGGCTGGCGACCGAATCGATCTGATATTCGGGCGTCTGGCCGACGACCGGATAGGTGATGCCGTTCTGCGGGTTCAGATAGAAGACCGGCGCGGTCTGCAACGTTCCGGCCAGCGTGGTCGCGACGCTGTTGGTCACGTCCCGCTCGGTGAGGCCGAACTGGCCGATGCGCGAACGGTTCACGTCGACATCGAGCTGCGGATAGCGCGCCGATTGCTGGATGCGCGCATCGGCGACGCCCGGAATGCCGCGAATGCCCTTCAGGATCTTCGTCGCATAAGCGCGGTTCGCCGCGATGTTGCGGCCCGACACCTGGATATCGATCGGCGCCGGCGAACCGAAGTTCAGGATCTGGCTGGTGATATCGGCGGGCAGGAAGGAGAAGGTGAAGGCCGGGAATGCCTTAGGCAGTTCACGGCGCAGAGTCGCCATATGCTCCTCGGTCGGTGCATGGCCTTCCTTCAGGGAGATCAGGATGTCGCCGTCCTGCGGGCCGACCGTGCCCGAATTGTTATAGACGACGTTGATGCCGCTGACCGGCAGGCCGATATTGTCGATGATCGTCTCGATCTCGCCCGCCGGCAGGGTGCGGCGGATGAAACGCTGGATCCGATCGAACTCGGCCGAGGTATTTTCGATACGCGAACCGATCGGCGCGCGGACGTGGAGCATCATCTGCCCGGAATCGACCGTCGGGAAGAAGTTGCGGCCCAGGAACGGCACCAGCACGAAGCTGATCAACACCACGGCCAGGAAGCCGATGATGAACGGCTTGCGCGCGCCCAGCGCACGGCCGAGCAGATCGCCATAGCCCGCGCGGACCTTTTCGAAGCGCGCCTCGAACTCGCGCTGGAAACGGACCAGCGGGTTGGTCGACGTGGGCGACCCCGCCTCATGGCTGTGGCCGTGCGTGTCGTGTGGCTTGAGCAGATACATCGCCATCGTCGGCACCAGGGTGCGCGACAGGATGAACGATGCGATCATCGCGAACACCACCGACAGCGCCATCGGCACGAACAGGAAGCCCGCGACCCCCGGCAGCGCGAACATCGGCACGAACACGATGCAGATGCACAGCAGCGACACGAAGGCCGGCGTCACGATCTGCGCCGCGCCGTCGAGGATCGCGGGCACGACGCCCTTGCCCTGTTCGAGATGCCAGTTGATGTTTTCGATCGTCACCGTCGCGTCGTCGACGAGGATGCCGACCGCGAGCGCGAGGCCGCCCAGCGTCATCACGTTCAGAGTCTGCCCGAACATCGCCAGCGCCGCGATCGCCGCCAGCACCGCCAGCGGGATCGAGATCGCGATGATCACGGTCGACCGCCACGAACCCAGGAACAGCAGGATCATCAACGAGGTGAGCGCGGCCGCGATCGCGCCTTCCTTCACCACGCCCTCCAATGCCGCCTTCACGAACAGCGACTGATCGCCGATCGGCAGCACCTTGAGCGTCGGCGGCAGGCCCGCCATCAGTTCGGGGATCTTGTCCTTCACCCCCTGAACGATCGCGATCGTCGAGGTCGCGCCATTCTTCAGCACGGTCAGCAGCGCGGAGCGATGCCCGTCGACATGGACGACGTTGGTCTGCGGTGCGCTGCCGTCACGGACGTGGGCGACGTCGCGCATGTAGATCGTCGCGCCGTTCACCACCTTGATCGGCAGGTTGTTGAGTTCCTCGATCGAGGACGGCGCGTTGTTCAGACGGATGCTGTACTGGAAGATGCCGATCTTCGCGAAGCCGGCCGGATTGATCTGGTTCTGCGCGGCGACGGCATTGGCGACGTCCTGCGCCGACAGGCCGTTGGTCTGCAGCGCGACCGGATCGATATCGATCTGGATCTGACGCTGCCGTCCGCCCGACGGGAAGGGCATAGCGGCGCCGGGGATCGTCACCAGCTGCGGCCGGATCTGGTTCTGGCCCAGATCGAACAATTGCTGTTCGGTCAGCCCCTGCCCCGACAAGGCCAGCTGCAGGATCGGCACGGTCGACGCGTTATAGTTCAGCACCAGCGGCGGATTGACGCCCGGCGGCATGTTGCGAAGCACCGTCTGCGACACCGACGTGACCTGCGCGGTCGCGGTGCGGATGTCGGCGCCCGGCTGGAAGAAGATCTTGATCACGCCGATGCCCTGCATCGACTGGCTTTCGATATGTTCGATATCGTTGACCGTCGTCGTCAGCACGCGTTCGTGATTGCCGATGATGCGGCCTTCCATCTCCGACGGCGGCAGGCCGGCATAGCCCCACACCACCGCGACGACGGGAATCTTGATTTCGGGAAAGATGTCCACCGGCGTGCGCAACGCCGAAATCGTGCCGCCGATCAGGATCAGCAGCGCCATCACGATGAACGTCAGCGGTCGCGTAAGCGCGATCCGGACGATGGCGGTCATTGAACAGCAACCATGAGAAGCGGCGCGAACCCCGGACTTCTCCGCTTCCCCCCAGTCGCGGACGATGAATTATTTCCGCACTGCATCATAGACGCTGGGGCGTCTAATATCGATTGCACCTTGATCGATACATGATCCATATCAATCGCAAATGGAATTACGCCATCTCCGCTATTTCGTAGGCGTCGCCGAGGAGCTGCATTTCGGCCGCGCCGCAACACGCCTGGGCATATCGCAGCCGCCGCTGAGCCAGCAGATCCGCGCGCTGGAGGACGAACTGGGCGTCGCCTTGTTCGAACGGACCAGCCGGCGCGTGACGCTGACCGAAGCGGGAACCCTGTTCCTGACCGAGGCGCGCCGCGTGCTGGATCAGGCGGATCATGCGATCGACGTAGCCCGGCGCGCGCAACGCGGCGAACTGGGCGAATTGTCGGTGGGCTTCTCGGCCTCCGTCCCGTTCAACGCGGTCGTGGCGAACGCGCTGTCGTCGTTCCGCGAAGCCTTCCCCGCCGTGCGGCTCAACCTGGCCGAAATGCCGCGCGGCGAGCAGCTGGAGCGGCTGCGCGAGGAACGGCTCGACGTCGGCTTCATCCGCGGGCTCGGCGAGCCGCCGATCACCCCGATGATGGTCGCGACGCCCTTGTTCGACGAGCCGCTGATGCTCGCCATGCGCAGCGATCATCCGCTGGCGACGCGGCGGCGCGCGCCATCGATCGCCGATCTGCGCGACGAAGCCTTCGTCCTCTACGGATCGGATCATGGCGCGGGCTTCAACGAGCATCTCGACGAACTGTGCGCCAAGGCCGGCTTCACCCCGCGCGTCGTGCAGGAGGCCGCGGGCCTGACGACCCTGCTGGGCCTCGTCGCGGTGGGGATGGGCATTACGGTCATTACGCGCTCGCTTGCGGCGCTGCATCCCGACAATATCATATTCCGCGAACTGGCCGGCCAGCAGGTGTTGAGCAGCCTGTGGCTGGTGCGGCGCAGGAATCTGTCGACGGCCGCGCGTCGGTTCGTCGATCTGGTGGAGACGGGGCACGCGACGCACAGGGGGGATTAGGGAATGACGGGGGGGCTCGATCTCGACGCGATCCTTGGCGAAATCGCCGCCGACATGGCGCGCGAGGAGGATCGCGGCAAAGTCGCCGACTATATTCCGGGCCTGGCCGGGGTCGATCCGCGCCACTTCGGCATCGCCGTGGTGCTGGCGGACGGCAGCATGCACGTCGCGGGCGACGCCGACGTGCCTTTCTCGATCCAGTCGATATCGAAGGTGTTCGCGCTGACGATCGCGCTGGGCAAGGTCGGCGATCAGCTGTGGCGGCGCGTGGGGCATGAGCCTTCGGGCTCCGCCTTCAACTCGATCGTGCAGTTGGAGGCCGAGCATGGCATTCCGCGCAACCCGTTCATCAATGCGGGCGCGATCGTGGTCAGCGACGTGATCCTGGGCGGCAGCCGCCCGACCGAGGCGATCGGCGAGATATTGCGCTTCACCCGGCATCTGGCGAGCGACGAGAGCATCCGCATCGACGAGGATGTCGCGAAGGGGGAGAAGGAGACCGGCTTCCGCAACATGGCGCTCGCCAATTATATGCGCGCCTTCGGCAATCTCGATCACGCCGCCGAAGACGTGCTGCAGGTCTATTTCAACCAGTGCGCGCTTTCGATGACTTGCCGGCAACTGGCGATGGCGGGGCGGTATCTGATGGCGGGCGGGGCGCATCCCGATACCGGGCACAATGTCGTCTCCGCGCTCCGCGCGCGGCGGATCAACGCGCTGATGATGATGTGCGGCCATTATGACGGATCGGGCGAATTCTCCTTCCGCGTCGGCATGCCCGGCAAGTCGGGGGTCGGCGGCGGCATTTTGGCGGTGGTGCCGGGAATCGCTTCGCTCGCGGTCTGGTCCCCCGGCCTCAACGATCGCGGCAATTCGCAACTGGGCGCGCTTGCCCTCCAGCAGCTCGCCGTCGCGACCGGCTGGTCGGTGCTCAACCCCCGAGAAATGGCGGTTTCTTCCTAAAGACCGAATAAATTTGCATAGTAAAACGATTGCAGCCGCACCGGAGGGAACTTGAGCCACTCTGGATCATAAAAGACGGCGAAGTTGGGAGAATGCTGATGGCTGGTTCGCTGAATGGACCCAAGTTGTCGGTCCTTGCCGGTGCATGTCTGGCGCTGCTGTCCTTGGGGGCAAGCGAGCGCACGGCCAATCTGAACGATCGGCTGCTCGCCGCGCACAACCGAGTCCGCGCGCAGGTCGGCGTCCCGCCGCTGGAGTGGGACGATCGGCTGGCGGGCGAAGCCGGCCTATGGGGTCGGCACCTCAGCCGGATCGGACGCCTCGTCCATTCGCGCGACTCTTCGCTCAATCCCCAAGGTGAGAATCTGTGGGCCGGCACGCGCGGCTATTATACGCCCGAGATGATGGTCGGCCTGTGGGCGGCCGAGCGCCGTTACTATCGCCCAGGCATCTTCCCGGTGAACAGCCGCACCGGGCGGCTCGACGATGTCGGCCATTACACCCAGTTGATCTGGCGATCGACGAAGCGGGTCGGCTGCGCCCTAACCCGAGGGAAACATGACGAATTCCTCGTCTGCCGCTATCTTGAGGGCGGCAATGTGATCGGCGAGTCACCGGTCTGAAACGACCGCGAGCAACAATAGAGAAATAGTATCTTGCGACTCGGCTGACACGAATGTAAATGCTGCCTATGCAGTGATTGCACAGGCAGTTTATGCGCGACCCCTTCTACAGCAAAGCCGATTTCGTCCCCGAACGCTCGATCGGTTATCTCGTCCACCGGCTGAAAAAGCTGGGGACGGCGCGCGCCGAGGCGATGTTCGCCGATCAGGATATCAACCTGTCCCAGTGGATCGCGATGTTCCACATCCGCCATCGGCTGGCGATCACCGCGGGCG